>CP099863.1:3227984-3546794 GCA_024134725.1 Bacillus sp. 1780r2a1
CCAGTTGTAATGCCTAAGTCCCCTTGTATAAACCCAAATTCGCTGTGAGCTGCGCTGATGCGAAAGTCACAAGCAATTGCAATTTCACATCCGCCCCCAACTGCTGTACCGTTTAATAAAGCTACTGTGGGTTTTGGTAATACAAGTAATTGATATAAAATTCTCCCCATTTTCTTTAGCATACTCTCGGCTTCTGCCGCTGTTTCTAGAGCATGAAAAGCTGAAATGTCCCCACCGCTACAAAAAGCTTGTGAACCTGCTCCGGTAATTACCAATGCTTTAATATGAGGATTCGCTTTCACTTCAGCTAAAGCCTCCTCTAAAGAATTCATCACGTCATAGTCCACAGCGTTTCGCTTCTCGGGGCGATTAATAACAAATGTGCTAATGCCGTTGTTATCTACAAAAAACTTTGTCTTTACCAATGTCTTTTTCCCCCTTTTTCATCTTTACTCAACTTTTTCATAAGTAAAGAATTCGAGAAGCGAAATATAAACTCCTGCATTTCCCTTCAGAAAAGCAGTTATTCCAATCCTTAAAGAACGTTTTAATGCAAAAATAAAAGACCCTTCAACAGGGTCTTTTATTTTTGCATTATTTGTTTACT
This sequence comes from Bacillus sp. 1780r2a1, assembly GCA_024134725.1. Classification (NCBI taxonomy): domain Bacteria; kingdom Bacillati; phylum Bacillota; class Bacilli; order Caryophanales; family Bacillaceae; genus Bacillus; species Bacillus sp. 1780r2a1. The sequence goes on from CP099863.1 coordinate 3,228,592, forward strand.
ACGTCATTTCCTTTGTAAGTACCACAAGCCTTACATACACGGTGTGATAGTTTCATTTCGCCACAATTTGAGCACTCTACCATACCAGGAACTTGTAGTTTAAAGTGCGTACGACGCGTTCTTTTCTTCATTTTAGATGTTCTTCTAAAAGGTACAGCCATTATTCCCACCTCCTTAAAAGAGTTTTTAATCATATGAAGGCCCGAAAGCCGGATCTTCGCGTTAGTTATTTTCTTTGTTTTTAAAGAAATTTTCTAATACAGCTAAACGTGGATCGACCTTTTCCTGTTGCTCTTCTTCCGTTACAACTTCCCAATCTTTTCCTGATTGAGGAGCAGCACCCTTTTGTTCTTGATTATCGCTAAAAACTTGAAGCGGAATTTCAACAATAATTAATTCCTTAATAAGTGGTAATAAATCCACTACTTCGCCTTCCACAATTCTCATTTCACCGTCATTTTCATAATCGGCATCGCTATTGAACAGATACGTTTCTGTTGCTTCAATAGAAAAAGGATACGGAACATCGACTAATGTACGAGCACAAGGCAATGTCATTTCTCCAGAAATTTTAAGATGGAATGTGACTTTTGAAGAACTGATATCAGCTCTTCCTTTCACATGAACATCTGACATGCGACGAATCTGTGGATCGGTATTAACAAAATCCTTACCGTCTACAATTTCATCAAAAGTTAATCCTTTATTTTGTAACTGGTACAACTGATGTATTGTCCATTTCATTGTTAATCACCTCAAGGCAACAAAGGTTATTATAGCTTTCACAAGATTATTTGTCAATATTTTTTCTTTACACTATAATGTACTTAAATTTATTTTTTTCTTTTCATAATCCTTACGCTAAAACTGCTCAATAGTACTTAAAAATTTAATAAAAGGAGACTCATTATGCAAGCTGTAGGAATTATAGTTGAATACAATCCTTTTCATAATGGCCATTACTATCATTTGCAAAAAGCAAAAGAGCAAACAAATGCTGATTGCGTCATCGCAGTGATGAGCGGTCACTTTTTACAGCGGGGTGAACCTGCTCTCGTATCAAAGTGGGCTCGTACGAAAATGGCTTTAAAAGCAGGTGCCGACCTTGTCATTGAACTACCTTATGCATTCTCCACTCAGCAAGCTGATACATTCGCAAACGGTGCTATAGCCATATTAGAACACCTTAAAGCTTCGTATGTATGCTTTGGCAGCGAACATGGAAACACGCAGTCTTTTCTTGAATTTAGCAAACTGTTAAGAGAGCATGAACATTCTATAGCAGAGCATACAAAAAACTACTTAAAGGATGGAAATAGCTATCCAAAAGCGCTTTCCCTTGCTATGAACAATATTACTAATGAACAAATTGGGCTAAATATGGACCAACCAAATAACATTTTAGGGGTAAGCTATGTAAAAGCTATTGAAAAACAGCATGCATCTATTAAACCACATACGATTACTCGAATTCAATCCCATTATCACGATAAAACGCTTTCTGAGACAGAAATTACAAGCGCAACAAGTATTCGTCATGCTTTATTCCAGGATATCATTGATGTTAAAGACTTATCACGCCATATGCCTACTCATGTTATTCAAGAGTTAAAAGATTATCAAACAAGAACTGGCTTTTTACATAACTGGGAGCTCTATTTTGCATTTTTAAAGTATCAGCTCATGACCCATTCACCTAAGTCTCTTCAATCCATCTACGAAATTGAAGAAGGCATTGAACATCGCTTATTAAACGCTATAAAAGATTCGCTATCCTTTGAAGATTTTCTAAGCAAAGTAAAGACCAAGCGCTATACTCGTACACGCCTTCAGCGGATGTGTGTTCATATTTTAACCAACACCCAAAAAAGCGACATGAACAAATCACCTTTAATCAATTACCTTCGATTGCTTGGTATGTCTCAAACGGGTAGACAATATATAAAGCACGTAAAAAAAGACATGTCTGTTCCTATTGTATCCACTGTGTCTCAATGTAAACACACAGACTTATTACTGGATATAAAAGCGACGAACATTTATAGTTCGCCTTTAAAAGAGCCCATACGCTCCCAATTTTTAAAACAGGAGTATACGCAGCCGCCTATCATGATTTAAAAAAAGCGAAGTGAGTTAGTATCGACTCACTTCGCTTTTTTAGCTTTATCTAACTTTTCTAGGTATTCGACCGCATCATTAAATGTATCAACCGGAACAATTTTCATATCAGTTTCAATTTTTTCTCCCGCTTGTAGCGCTTCCTTATAGTTCGAATTAGGGGCTCCTTGCTGGTTAGGAGCAAAGAAAACTTCGGCTCCTTCTTTATCCGCAGCCACAATCTTTTGAGAGATTCCTCCAATAGGACCTACAATACCTTTATCGTTGATTGTTCCTGTGCCTGCAATCTTATGCCCTTTTGTCATATCTTCTTTTGTAAGTTGATTATAAATTTCAAGTGAAAACATAAGACCAGCAGAAGGGCCACCAATCTTTTCAGTATCAATTTCTACGTCTGGTTCTACGTCCACTTCTCGACTGGTTTCTAAAGAGATGCCTAACCCAAAGCGTGTTTGATCGTCTGGAAATGGGGATAGAGGAAGTTCTACTACTTGTTCTTCTTTATTTCGTAGGATAGTTACAGCGACCTTATCACCTTTTTTCTTCTTCGCTACGTATTCAATTAGTTGCTCTGCTGTCTCAATATTTTGACCATCTACCTCTTTCACGATATCGCCAACCTTAAGCTTGCCATAGGCCGGCATATCAGGTACTACTGTAACAATGTAAACACCTTTATTTTCAAACTTAATTTCTTTATTTGCTGCATTGTATGCAACAATAACCGCTGCATCTTTGGACGTATCCATCATATGTAATTGCCTTACCGTATAATCGCTATCACTCTCTCCTTGCTGCAAAATGTCTTCTTCAGGATACAAGTGATGAAAATCTTGAATATGAGCCATAGCATATGATAAAGGCGTTGCTCTTCCCATCCGAACTGTGGTTAACATAAACGTTCCCTGCTCTTCATACCCCCCTTGCACATTAATAATAGGCTTTAGCTCCTGTGCTATGCCAGGCTTTGTAATATAATAAGGCAAGGGGTAAAAAAATAACATAGCAACTGTTACTACTAATGCTATGTAAGATAAAATTCTAACTCTCTTCTTCACCTTTACGATTCTCCTTCCACTTTTCGATAGCCTCTTGAATAGACGGTAACTGCTCGATTGCAGCTTGTTCACCAATTTCAATAATTTCTTTAATATTTGTAAACGCTCGAGAACTAAACCTTTCTACTTTAGGACGAAGCATTACATCAGAAGCAATTGCGCGATTCGTTACAAGCTCGTCTTGAAGAATATCTAGGCTCTGTAAAATAACGTCAAAAATCGATGTGATTTCTGCATTTCTTTTCACATGAGAGACATCGACTGCAAGCACAATATCTGCTCCCATTTCTCGTACAACGGATACCGGAATACGATCGATAACCCCTCCATCTACTAGCAAGCGTCCATTTACATTCTCCGGTGCAAAGATACCTGGAATAGAGATGCTCGCTCTTACAGCTTGTGCAACTGATCCCGTTTTAAAAATGACTTTTTCCCCAGCTTTTAAGTCCGTAGCTACAATAGCAACGGGAATATTTAAATCTTCAATCTTTTTATTCTTGGTTAGAGCTTTTACCAAAGATTTTATACGATTTCCCGCAATAAACCCCATTTTAGGGATTGTAAAATCTAAATAATATTTCCTTTTAAAAGTAAGTGCCATTTTATACAGTTGATTCATCTCAGTACCAGATGCATACATAGCCGCAACTAAAGCGCCCATGCTGCTACCCGCCAAATAGTGAATAGGGATATTGTTTTCCACCAGAACTTTAATAACCCCAAGATGAGCAAATCCTCTTGCTCCTCCTGACCCTAATGCTACTCCAATCGTTGGGCTTTTCATAGTTAGGCCCCCTTACTAATCACTCGTTTTATTCAGTATATACGTCTGTCGCTATAAAGTGAAACCTGAGCACATAAATAATCATTTTTATCTTTAGCTTAACCAAGAAAGTAGAGAAAGAAAACGTGTTCTAAACGATTAACTAGCATAAATTGGACTAACTAATTCGTATATTGATATATAGGACATGTACCTGCTGTATCGTATGCTGTTTAAAAGGAGAGGGAATCGAATTGAATAAATCCATGGTAAAAACGATTGTGTTAGGAGGAACTGCTTTAACGCTTACCTTTGCCTTACTCACTTATCCAAAAGAAGCACTGGAAGCTTCAGTCCGAGGATTAAATACATGGTGGAAGGTCGTATTTCCTTCATTGTTGCCTTTCTTCATTCTTTCCGAACTGTTAATAGGATTTGGAGTTGTTCGCTTTATTGGATCAATATTAGAACCTTTAATGCGCCCTTTGTTTCGAGTTCCAGGAGTCGGAGGGTTTGCGTTAGCAATGGGAATGGGTTCTGGATTCCCTTCTGGAGCAAAAATTACCGCTCGATTACGACAAGAAGAGCAGCTATCAAAAACAGAAGCTGAGCGCCTTGTTTCTTTTACCAACTCCTCAAACCCTATTTTTATCTTCGGGGCGGTTGCGGTTGGCTTTTTTAGCAACGCAGCGGTAGGAGTAATCCTTGCTTTTGCACACTATCTCGGAAACATTTTAGTAGGACTTGTTATGCGATTTTACGGAAAAAAGACGGATACAACATACTCTGCTTCAGCGCAGCGTCCGTCCCTTATCCAAGCTTTCAAAGAAATGCACCAAGCCCGCATAAAAGATCAAAGGCCCATCGGTAAGCTTTTAGGTGATGCTGTTTTATCGTCAGTTCAATCTTTATTGATGATTGGTGGATTTATTATTTTATTTTCTGTTTTAAACAAGCTGCTGTTCGTCATGAACATTACAACGTTTATAAGCAGTGGCCTTTCATATTTATTTAGTTTACTGCAACTTTCAACGGCACTAAGTCTTCCTTTTATATCAGGACTTTTTGAAATCACAATGGGCAGTCAATTAACTAGCCAAACAGCAGAATCTACCCTATTGCAACAGGTTATTGTTGTTAGTTTCATCCTGGGCTTTAGTGGTTTTTCTGTTCATGCTCAAGTTGCGAGTATTCTTGCTGATACAGATATTCGATTTTTTCCCTTTTTTTGTGCACGCCTGATGCACGGACTATTTGCTAGTATCCTTGCTATCCTAGCATGGAAACCTTTTGAGCAAAATATTTTATCTCAGGCTCAGTGGTCTCCACATGCTTTGCCTACTTTTTTACAGGACGGCACAACCAGCTGGAGTCAAGCTTACTTTGAATTTTGCACTCTATATGGACCAACGTTTACGATTTTATTATTATTTACTTATTCTTTGTTATATATGAAGCGTAACTTTCCACTAAAATAAACGACAAAAACGCCATCCATTCCTATAGCAAGCTAAAATAAACGTTTGCGTAAGGATGTAATGGCGTTCTATCATTTTGCTGAAAATTTCTTAGAAAGTGCTTCTTTTACAAGCGGAGGCACAAGCTCAGAAATATTGCCACCATATTTAGCGACTTCTTTTACAATGCTAGAACTTAAGAAAGAATATTGATTATTCGTCATCATAAACAACGTTTCAATCTCTTTATCCAACACACGGTTTACAGATGTTATCTGCATTTCATATTCAAAGTCCGATACTGCTCGTAAACCACGTAAGATGGTGCTAGCTTGCTTTTGTTTTGCATATTCCATCAGTAAGCCGCTATACGATTCTACTACTACATTTGGAATTGATTCTGTTACTTGCTTTAATAGTTCAATTCGCTCTTGTACTGTAAACAACGGGTTTTTGGATGAGTTGTTTAATACAACCACATATAACGTATCAAATACGTTTGAGCCTCGCTTAATAATGTCTAAATGACCGTTCGTTACAGGATCAAAGCTCCCTGGGCAAACTGCTATGCTCCCCATAAAAATCCCCTTTCTTTTATGTAAAACAATTGTTATACTTCTTCAGGCTGCTTGTATGTATAAATTGATACACCAATAATTCCATAGTTTTCACTTTTTATCTTTTCAAACTCATTAATTTCATCTGGAAGCACTACATCGTTTGCATGTTCAGCAACAATTACACCTGAAGCTTGCAACAGTTTATGCTCGCTAATTGTTTCGATAAGCGCTTTCAACTTTTGTGCCTTATACGGAGGATCCAGTAAAATTAAGTCAAACTGTATCTCTCGCTTAATGATAGCTTTTAGCGCTCTTTCAGAGTCGTTGCGATACACTTCTGCTTGTTCTTGTAAACTACATGTTTCCAAATTACTTTTTATCGTTTGAATGGCTTTACCGTCTCGATCCACAAAAATCGCTCGATCTATCCCTCTGCTTAGCGCTTCAATGCCTAAGCCTCCACTGCCTCCAAATAAGTCAAGAGCTATTCCACCTTCAAAGAAAGGGCCAATCATATTAAAAATAGCTTCTTTTACTTTATCTGTTGTAGGGCGCGTGGAATTACCTGGGACTGCTTTTAGTGAATGTCCTTTACAGCTTCCAGCTACTACTCTCATGTCTATCACTACCTTACTTTTACTTGCTTATTCTTCATTATCCTAACACAAAATTAACTATAAAAACTAGCGGAAATAAACTTTTTCCATTTTTATGGCATAAAGTGACGTCAACAACGAAAAGAATAGAAGTTTCACTCTGATTATGTATAAAACAAGAATTAGAGGACATACTACTTACCAACAACATCATCGAACCGATGTTGTTGCCAACCGCGGAGAAGACTTACGTTTCCCCATAAGTTCTTCCTCCGGTTTCTCCTCTCCCTTTTATTTTCTCACTCGAAGGGTGCATGAAAATAACCCTATGACCCTAGTGGTTATGGGGGTTTTTTTAGTTTAAAAGCAGCTTATTGTTCACTTTTATAGACATGGTTGCCTAAACATAAAAAAATACCGTGGGCAGATACCACGGCAATATTTTCATCTTATTTAACACGAATTTCTCTCAGTATATCGGCCGACTTGTTGAATAATTCTTGTTCATTATCATTCAATTTTAACTCAATCACTTCTTTTACACCTTCACGGGTAACGACAGCTGGAACACTCATATAGATATCCTCTTGACCATATTCCCCATTGAGTAAACAAGACACCGGTAATATCGAGTGCTCATTATTCAGAATAGCTTTTGTAATTCTTGTTAAGCACATGCCAATTCCAAAGTTTGTAACCCCTTTGCGGTTAATAATCTCATAAGCAGCATCTCGAACTGACCCAAAGATTTTAGTGAGATTTTCTTTATCTTTCTCGTTGTTTCTTCTTTCAAGTAAGTTGTCAAATGATTCAACTCCAACGGATGCTTGACTAAATACGGGTAGTTCACTGTCACCATGTTCTCCCACAATAACAGCATGTACATTGTGAGGATCCACTTCAAAGTATTCTCCTAAAAGAACTCTGAAGCGAGCTGAATCTAACGTAGTTCCTGAACCGATAACTCGGCTTGCTGGAAGCCCGCTTTCTTTATATGCAACATAACTCAATACATCTACCGGATTAGAAGCAAGCACAATAATCCCATCAAACCCACTCTTTTTAATATTTTGAATAATGGATTGCATAATACGAGTGTTACGTTCTACTAATTGAAGTCTTGTTTCACCTGGCTTCTGATTAGCTCCTGCTGTAATTACAACAATACGAGCATCTTTGCAATCTGAGTAATCTCCTGCGTATACTCTCATATTTGTACTAGCAAAAGCCATACCATGAACCAAGTCCATTGCTTCACCTTCTGCCTTTTCTTTATTAGCATCAATTAATACAAGTTCTGTAACAAAGCCTTGATTGACTAAGCTATAAGCATAAGCTGTACCAACTGAACCACAACCAACTAAAACAATTTTCCTCATGCTCTCACCATCCTTAATAAATAATCAAGTTTATAATTCCCACAAAAGCAAGGAATATCAAACTTATTTTAATAGTATATTTGAATATTTCACTTTCACGACCTACCAGGCCAACTGCAGCGGCTGCTACCGCTATAGATTGAGGGCTTAACATTTTTGCCATATCCCCTCCAACAATATTACTCGCTACCATACCAGCAGGGCTTAAACCGACTTGCTCTGCTGTAATAACTTGTAGTGGTGCAAAGAGTGATCCGCTATTAACAACTGATCCTGTTAAAAATACACCTATCCATCCTAATACCGGACTAAATAGCGGAAATAAACCACCGGTAGAAGCAAAAGCAAGTCCTAATGTAGAACTCATTCCTGAATAGTTACAAATGTAAGCAAATGCTAGAACTGCACAGATGGTAGCAATTGGAATAACTAGTTCTTTAACCGTTTCTTTTAGAGCCTGCTTTATAATTGAACGTTTAACTTTAAATATAAGGATTGTAAGGAGGGAAGCATAAACAATTGCACTTGTTGTTGATGATAACAAATCAAGAGTAAACACCGCTCCAAACGGTGTAACATCTGATACAACTGGTGGAACTTTATTAATTAAGCCATTGAGGGTTGGAATAGGAAAATTCATAATTAGGCTTTCAAATTTTAACTTAGAAAATACAATTACAAGTAAGGTTAAGAAGATAAATGGGCTCCAAGCTCTAATAAGCGTTCCAACACTTTCCTGTTGTTTTGGCCTTAAATATATATACAGAACAATCAGCGTAATAGAAGCAGATAAAATGTCAACTAACGGTGCTCCAATAGTGTTAAGTGTCGCCCATAGGACTGCTGTAAATGTGACAGCAGCCACTAAAATTGTCTTAAATGTTTCCTTAATACCTCTTATACCATCAACTAAAAACACAAGCAGAAAAGGTAGAACAAACGTAACAAAGGGAATAATATAAGTTGTTCTCATCGCAACATCTAAGGGATCAAGCCCAGTAAGCTGAGCAGGGGTTGTAACTGGAATACCCATAGCACCGAACGAACCACCAGCAATATTAGCAACTAAACAAATACCAGCAGCTTTAACGGGATCAAAACCTAAACCAACTAAAATGATAGCAGTAATGGCAACTGGTGCTCCAAATCCTGCTGCCCCTTCTAAGAAAGCACCAAAACAATAAGCAACGATAATTACTTGAATGCGTTTATCCGGAGACATGGAAGTAATACTCTTTTTAATAATGTCAAATTTACCTGTTTTAACAGTCAATTTATAAAGAAAGATTGCAGCCAGCACAATAGAAGCAACTGGATATAAACCTGCTAGCACCCCATAAATACCCGTCCATACTGTTTTTGAAATAGGCATTCCGTAAAAAACAATCGCTATAAGTCCGGCAATAATTGCACTAATTAAACCAGCAATGTGTCCTTTAATTTTCAAAACAGTTAATAAAATGATGAACAACAAAATAGGTATAGTTGCAACTAAGGCAGATAACCAAATGTTATTAAACGGATCATAAACTTGATTCCACATAAGCAATACCTCTTTTCCATTTATTTACACATAATTTTAGGTTCGACAGCTAACCACTCGATACAATTATATTGTCCTAAAAGTGAAGACTTTTATGTGTGAGATAAAAAATATACAGGAAAAGAAAACGATAACTCACGTTAAAATGACTATTTTATACAAGCCAAGCTCTACTTCTAATACAATAGGTGTGCAAGTAATAGTATGTCTTATATTACTCACCGCTCTTTATCTTTCTATATTTTTCGACGTCTCATTCTCTTAGGAAGGATATTACTATAAGGTAGAGACAAGGGATTTTTCTATTTACTCTCAAAAAATTCAATGTTACATTAAACTTGACTGTAAATAAAACTAAAGGAGATTAAGGATGATTCAACGTTTTATTGAGCTTGGACAAGGTTACTCAGATATCTATGAACTATTCGAAATTGCAAAGCACAATACGCATCGCCTACAGCACTTAATCATGTTGCGCACCGTGATTGACAATCAGCCAAAAGCATCGTTCATTGTTGCACTGAATCCAACAACTGAAGGAAATTTCCAACCCCTTTACGTATGTCGAGAAGGAATTAGCCTATCAGAAACTAAAGCAAGTAAACGCGTCGAGCTGTTTGAACAATTAGCTAATTCCTTAGATAAAAGCATAATCGTATTAGATGTTAAACCTTCCACAATGTTTTCAGAAACAGAGCTTTATTACCAACATTTAATTGGCATTTTGCGTATGAACAGGTATATTTTACCTTTGCAATAGACATACATAAAAAAAGGAATGTTTCAAAGAAACATTCCTTTTAATTATATGCCAATCTTGTAGTCGTACTCTTTTGCTTTATCAGGCTTTGAATTTTCAAATTCAGTTTTTAATTCTGGTCGATAAGAAAGCAATACTTTTTTCACAAAAGGCAACGATTGAATACGCTCCATTGTCTTTTCAATTCCGTCCTGATTGCAATACAACACAACGTATTTTAGTTCTCTTGAAACATACTGTACATTTCCATACTTACGAAGTGCTTTGGCTTGCTTTACAGAGTGTACATATGCAATAAGTCCTTGACGATTAACAAACATAATAGCTTCCCCTTTTACATAGGTTAAAATAGTTTTATATGAAACTGAAGTAGGTGAGTTATGTATGACGTTAGATGACATTTGGTCTTCCTTTTTTTCTCATTTTACTAGGAATAAATTAATTGAACAAGTAGAAAAAAAAGAAATTACGCATGTTCCGTTCCTTTACATTACCTCAAGCAAAGGTGATTTACATCAAATTGAAGAGTGGATTCGTATAGCATCTGAGGCCGCTACCACAAATGCAAAAGTAACGTGGCAAACGGAGTTTGTTCGCCACGCCACTTCAACATATGTCTACCGCCACCGCTTCTTTGTCCCTCAAAGAAAATCATTCTGTTGTGGAAACGTGTGCGGTACAGATTGTACGAGACTGCGATTGTAAGGCTTAGGCACTACAACCGCAGCTTCCACCTGCTCCGCACCCTCCGCCACAGCTGCTTCCTGTATCGAAAAATGGATTGCCAGTTGGAACTTTTATATGTTCTGACACAGATTGTCCAATGATAACACTAATCTCATCCAAAAGCTTTTGTAGCTCATTTTCTGCTTTTTTAAACGCAGCAATCGTATGCTGTAAGTCTACAGAACGCTTAATATCACGCATTTGCTTTGTAATGGATTTATAATCGGGATGATATTTACCAAACCGCTGGACATCTTCGTATTGCTCTTTCATTTTACCGAATTCAGCAATTAATTCCTGTGCTTCTGTGTCTTTATTTAATCTATTTAAACATTCACGATAATGTTCAGCTACATCTGAATGCAAGACCATATTTGCTAGTGCATCAGACTCATCAAGTAGCTCAATAGTTCTCATTGTTGTGAGCATCGTAAATATACACCTCCTACTTTATCTTATCATGTTTCACTTTCAAAAGAAAAAGAACATGCAACATTTTATTACATGTTCTTTTCATTTATACAATTTTAATTGTAAAAGATTCTTTTAAATTGTAACTTTCATGCTCATTTTTCATTAGTTCAATCGTAACTTGATGAGAACCTTTAGGTAATTCTTTAATAACAAAAGCTGCTTGTGTAATAGGATTAATTGCTTTACCGTCGACTTTTACTTCAAGAAAACCATTGCCATCATTAAATGAAAATCCGTTAATGATACATTCAACATATACATTAGCTCCCCTTACATGCTGATGTACTACCAATTGTTTCTCTGTACCAATCGTTTCCATAGCAGCTTGGCCTGAAAAGCTTACTATTTCTTTATTTGTTTCCGGCTTTGGCTTATCATTCTGGCATCCTACAAGTGAAAAGATACAAGCTACTAAGCATAATATAACACGCATCCAGATCATCCTTTGCATATGTTTTATGCTTAGCTTTTGCACTGACATTCTTTTTTACTCAAAAAAAAGCTTCGTAAACACGAAGCTCTCTAACACATTATTGATTCCTCATCGATTGAAACATGTGAAACATCATGTTTGCCATCTGAATTGAGTTTGAAAATTTTTCAACTTTATGAGGAATTGTCTGCTTATAATAGGTTTTGGACTCTAAGTCAAACTTCTCTAATTCATCTGGGTTTCTCGTCAAGCGTCGATACCACATCGGCTGCTCCCGAATGAACTCATTCAACTTTGGCTTAGAACGAATGTACTCATATACATCTTCCCTCATAATTAGCTAATCCTTCCGAAAACCAAATGGATTTCTTGGACCAGTCGGCGTGCTGCGCGTTAATGATTTTGGTGATTGAAACTGCTGCAACACCTGCTGGATATTGGTAATAGCTGAGTTAATGTTTGTAATATGGTTTTGCATTTGATCTAAATCCATATTTTTAAAGGATGATACAATTGTGGACATAATATCTTTTTTGTTCTCTGCTTCCTCTGCCGTTTCTAATTCTGCTTTCTCACCTTCAGAGCGATAAGTATCCCATATGGAATCTTCAGCTCCAAATAAGTACCAGTCTTCATATAGTTCTTTCCACGTTTTTCTCTGCGCCCGAACTTCTTCCACTAGCTTCGGGTGCGCTTTAACAAAGTTTTTAAATTCTACAACAGATGGATGAACTTCTCGTTTTGTCTCATTCACAGTCACTCACCTCATACATAATAGCCTACTATAGTGTAGAGTATGAGGGGTTGTTTGGTTCGCCTATTTTTTAAATTTTTTTCATAATTATGCTGTTTTTTTGAAACGGTAAAACCGCTAGTATGTATGCTAACAGAATTGAAAAGATGCTCAGCCAAAACGTAAAGTAACCAATTTGAGGGATATAATCATTTAACATGCTATACCTTGGCATCATAAAGAACACATAGTCGATGATGTCATTATGTAAAGTCCAAACAGCCGCAATTGCTAAATGCCAAAGCTTGATTCGGTAAAACGGTGAATATAATAAACCTTGAACAGCCATGGCACCATGTGATCCCATAAGCATAAGCATGATGGCATCCATTTGCCCCGTTGTCAAATAGACAAGAATATTCATTACAACTGCCCAAATTCCATATTTAAACAGCGTAATCATTGCTAGAGCTTCAAAGAGTGGAAGCTGCTTTTTAAATAAAAAGCCAATTAAAACGATAACAAAAAACAAGCTTGCCGTCGGACTATCTGGAACAAATAAAAGAAAATGAGCAGGAGTTTGTGATAACTGATTCCCATACCAAATATAACCATAGATTGTTCCCAAGATGTTGATGATTAGTAAAAGTGTCAAAAAGCGTTTATCCTTTAACGTATACCAAAACCAACTCAACGTGAACACCTCTCTTCCGTTTCATATGAATTGCGACAATTTCTTCATCATTATAAAGTTATTTTTCACAAAAAAAAATACCTATTCATAGCAAAGCTATAAATAGGTATCTTTTTATTCCTCTTTCCCTATGTTTGCTATAAACTCAGAAAGCGTTTTTAATTCTTCATCTGAGCCTTTAAAAATACCGGCTGGCATACTACCTTGACCATTCTTAGCAATATCTGCGATTTCTTCAGCAGATAAATCTAATCCTGTCAGTGCCGGAGCTGCAGGTCCTCCCTGAAGATTTTCACCATGACAGGTTAAGCACGTCTGCTCTTGCATAATTTTGTAGCCGTCTGCTTCCGTATCAATTGCTACTTCTTCACGGATTTCTCCCTGTGCTTCTTTTGCTTCCCAGTCAACACTTACAACTGACTCCCATGTTAAATAAAACACGGCAGCTACTCCTAATAGCATAAAGCCAGTTGCCAACGGGCGCTTCGTTGGCCTTCTTTCCGGACCACGGTCAAGAAACGGCGCAAGCATAAGCGCACCAAAAGCGATACCTGGAATAATAAAGGCTCCAATGGCGTTATATGGACCTGAAGCATACGTATACTTTAAGAGCTGGTATAAAAATAAGAAATACCAGTCTGGTAATGGCAGATATCCTGTATCAGTCGGATCTGCAATCCGCTCCAATGGAGAAGGATGCGCGATAGTTAAACAAAGATAACCAATTAAAAAGACAGCACCTACCATCCATTCCTTTAATAAAAAGTTTGGCCAAAATGCTTCCGTTTTACCTGGAAATTCCGAATAGTCTTTTGGAATATTCGGTTTTCTTTCAGCAGGTACACGTGAGTCACCGACGAATTTCATCCCTTTACCACGATGCATGCCGATTCTCCCTCCCTTTCTTCACATATTTCTCACATATAAATTAAATGTTTTAACTTATAGTGGACCAGAAATACCTTGTTTACGAATCATTAAGAAGTGAGCACCCATTAATCCCAGCAAAGCACCAGGTAAGAAGAAGACGTGAATCGCAAAGAATCGAGTAAGCGTCTGGGCACCAACAATATCTGGATGTCCTGATAACAGCGTTTTTATTTGTTGGCCAATAATTGGCGTGGACTCAGCTATTTGTAACCCTACTTTTGTAGCAAATAGCGCTTTCATATCCCATGGCAATAAATAGCCTGTAAACCCTAAACCTAACATAACGAAAAAGATTAGAACTCCTACAATCCAGTTTAGTTCTCTTGGCTTTTTGTATGCTCCTTGGAAGAAAACGCGAAGTGTATGTAGAAACATCATGACAATAACAAGGCTAGCTCCCCAATGGTGCATACCACGAACAATTTGACCGAATGCAACTTCATTTTGTAAATAATAAACAGATTCCCATGCATTTTTAATATCCGGTACATAGTACATCGTTAAAAACATACCAGATAAAATTTGAATAACGGTTACAAAAAACGTCAGACCACCAAAGCAATAAACAAACGCTGAAAAATGGTGAGCTGGATTGACGTGTTCAGGTACTTCATGATCGGCAATATCACGCCATAATGGGGTAATATCAAGCCGCTCGTCTACCCAATCATAGATCTTATTTAGCATGCTCTATGCCCCTCCCCGTGGTTTAGCTTTCCCAAGATACAATGTACCATCTTTTACTTTTTGTACGTATCCATCTAGCGGCCCCATCGGTGGAGTGCCGGCTACATTCTTTCCGTCTTTGTAATATCTTCCGTTATGACATGGACAGTAAAATTGGTCTGGATGCGCTTTATCACCAGCCCAGTTAACCGTACAGCCTAAGTGCTTACAAATTGGTGATAAAGCTACAATTTCTCCATCTTTGTCTTTGTAAACCCAAGCTGAACGCGGTTCTTCTGACTCATGCCAACCGTCAACTTGATTTACTTTAAAGTCAACCCGCTTCGGTTCAGCTGTGATGTCATCCACTTGTGCGACAGCCACTAAATCCTGATCTACCCCTTTTTTTAATACTGGATCAACCGCAAACCTTACCATTGGCATGAGCATACCGGCAGCCATAAATCCTCCTACACCAGTAAGAGTGTAATTTAAGAACTGTCGTCTTGATACCCGATGGTCTTTCTCACTCATGATATTCCCCCCTCTATTAAAAGCTCAGCCCCTTAAACATAGTGTGGAAACATGATGATTTATTCTATTAAACTAGGACATTTTCATGATATATCAATATGCATGGAAGGTCAATATAAGCAACCCCTAAAACATGGAAATAACCCGTATTTTTCTAAATTTTTTGGTTATTTTTTGTTTACGCTTCCATTCTTATCTTATTAAGGTTTAGCTTTTCCACTTTTCCAGGAAATCTGGAATGATTTGTTCAATTTGATCTGCAACCACCCTTTGCTTATGGTATTCTTCCATATGTTCTAAAGGAAGCGTTGGAATCCATATTAGCTTTGATGCCAACTCTTGATCATAAGGAATCCAGTCCCGATCATTTGTTAAGAAGAAAATATGCTTTATCTCACTAGCACACGCTTGATTCTTCCAATCTATCAAGCTCTTGAGAGCATGTTGAGTTCCGGGTTGTTTTAGGTATGTAAAACTTGGTGCTACTAGAACTCGTCCTTTAAATTGTCGTTCTAATTCTGACGTAATAATTGCTGTATACTCGTTCATTGCTGCAGTTGTTTTCATTGCTGCTCCAAAGTCAATTGGAATTAGCGGAATAATAATTGAATCAACATATTCTTTAGATTGTAGGTATAATTCAATATCTTTTACATGCCATTTCATTTACATTTCACCCCATTGTTGCTGTATATTACTTTTTAGATATGGCAAAAAGAGATTGACTGTACTGCTAGTGTAGCCAATCTCTTTTTACATCATTTTAATTGATAATGCTTATTTAAATATGTCGTGAGACGCTCAAATTCTTCTCTGTTATTTTCATCTAGTGCTTTATCGATTAACTCCATGATTTTTGAACGTTGGAAGCGCTGAATGGACTGTTCCAACACTTGCTCTGCAAGGAGGCGATCTTTTTCATTTGTTTGAACTGTTTTAGGCATATATGGGTTTTCTTCTAGCACCGCAACATATTGCGTTGATGAATATAATGAGCGAAAATTAAGCTGAATATAAATATCTTCATCTCGATTTAATCGAATATCATGAAATGATTTTTCTGCATCTGTTGTCATGATGTTTTCTTTATAAAAACGAAACGGTGGGTCTTCTACACAATGTGTTGACATGACCATTCCTCGAGGGCAAAACTGCGCTTGCTCTACGAAGTGAACGCGCTGCATCAGTTGATCATGACTCATTAAATAGTTTAAAATCCATACACACTCTCGGCGTTTTAATTGATAATTTGTTAAAAACCAGCGAACAAATTCTTTCTTTTCGTTGACAGTAACAGGGGTCGTCATAGTCTCACTTCCCTCCTCTGTGTTTAATCACAGGTCTTAAACACCTTTTACAGATTAATATTCCACATGACAATTAGAAAATCCTTTGAACTATTATTTATTCTTCCAGTTGAAATAATATGTCTTGAATTTCAACTGATGATGGATCTAAGACAAGTAATTTTTCAAACATTGCTTTGGCTTTTTCTCGATTTCCTTCTTCCAGTAGGAAGTAGCCGTATTCTTCAAGAAACGCATATTCATCTAAAAAGACGCGAGATGCTGCTTCATAATGCTCTGCTGCTTTTTCATATTCTTCTATTTCCTGATAAGCTTTTGCCAGATCCCAGTCAAAGTTTGGGTCATGCTCATTGTATTCATTAGCATGGGTAATTAACTCGATAACTTCTTCGTATTTCTCCTGGCTCATATACAGTTTAGATAATGTCAAAATTGCTTCAACATATCCTGGGTCCAACGCAACGGCTTGTTTAAAAGCTGCTTCTGCCTCTTCTTCTATACCGCGTTTTAACGCAATTTTCCCTTTAAAGAAATAGAGTTCTTTTTGGAATTCATCTTGAGATATTCCTTCATTAACTGCAGCTGCAGCTTCTTCAAGCAGCTCTTCGTGCTCGTAGGATTTTGCTAAATATAAATACAAAGAATGGTATTGAGGATCTAACTCTTTTAACTCCACAAATTTTTCAATAGCTGTTTGATAGTGACCAGCTTGATAAGCTGAAAATGCGTACTCAAATAACGTGTTAATTTCTAGCTTATCTTCTAACGCATCATGAAAATAAGGAAGAGCCTCTTCAAATTTCCCTACTCCGCTTAAACTTTCTGCCAGACGCTGCCTTAAGTCAATTCCATTTAGTTCTTTATCTGTTTTTAGCACCTCTTCAAAATAAGGAATAGATTGCTGATACATACCTTGACTGCTGTAGAATTCACCTAGTGCAAAATCAATTACCTTTTCAGTTGGCAACAAACGTTTGGCTTCAAGCAGCTTTTGTTGACTTACTTCTGTTAAACCTTGCATTTGGTATAAATCAGCCATTAAGATCAAAGCTGCTACGTAATTTGAGTCAGTCGTTGCTACTTGACTTAAGATATGGATAGCTTCTTCTTCTTCCTCTAAGTCAATTAAAATTTCTGCTTTTAATAGATGAAGCTCACCTTCTGATGGATACTCTTTAATTAGCTCGTCTATTAAAGGTAGTGCTTCATTTACAAGTCCCCATTCATGAAGCTGTTCGACCATTAAAAACTTTTCCTCGTCAGTTGCCTCATGCTTCAGCTCATTGATAAGCGCTAGTCCTTTTTCAACTTCATTTTCCTCTACATATCGTATAGCACGATCTAATTTCGTCATTCTATAATCTCCTTTATCACTTCGTCTATATGTTTTTATCACTTAGTATGATTAATTGTATTGACTAATAGGTATAAACAAATTTGTTGGTAGTCCCTATAATAAATGAGATTACTGTTTTGTTCAACAAAACGGATTGAATAATAAGAGAGGTGATAAAGTATATCACCTCTCTTGTAACTACATTATGAAATAAACGTCTGATAACCTCGGCCTTCTAAGCATACTTTTGCTTTTTTACGATCTTCATCGGTTTGAAAACTAAGTCTTAAAACACCATAGATATCAACGCGCGTTTCTAGAATACGAATGTTTGTAATGCTAATTTCTTCTTCTGCTAAGTACCCTGTTACTTCTGAAATGATACCAGGATAGTCAGGGACGTCTACATATAGATCATAAAAAGACGGTATAGCTCCTTTTGAACGCACGGGAAGCTGATCACGAAATTCTTTTGCCTGAGAAAAATAAGCATAGATATTCTCAGCATTTCTCTTCTCAATCATACTACGCACATTTTGCATCTCATCTAGCCAATAATCGAACATTTGAAGTAACGCATCTTGATTATGAAGCAAAATATCTCTCCACATCGCTGGACTGCTCGATGCAATGCGAGTAATATCACGAAACCCACCCGCTGCTAGCTTAGAAACAAGCGGGTTCCCTTGTTGATAATGTTCTGCTTGATGCACAAGGCTAGCCGCAATGATATGAGGGAAATGGCTGATAACACCTGCAAGTTTATCATGTTCTTTTGGTGATAAAACAATGATATTAGCTTTTGTACCTGCGAGTAGCTTTTTAAGTTTATCAACAGCCTCACTTTCCGTATGAGGAGAAGGAGTTAACACATACATTGCATTTTCAAATAAATGGGCTTTAGACGCTGCGACGCCACTTTTATGAGATCCAGCCATCGGATGACCGCCAATAAAATGAATACCTTTTGAAATCAAGCATTCGGCTGTTTGAACGATTTGTTCTTTTGTACTTCCAACATCAGTAACAATAACCTCTTTTTTCAAAGGAATATTTTCTAATTCTTGCACAACTTGAACGGCTTGCGTAACAGGCACAGCAATAACAATGAAATCCGCTTCTTTAGCTCCCGCTTCAATTGAATTACTTATTTCATCAATAACTGTTAACGACTTTGCTAACTTTACCTGTTCTTCATTAATATCGTAACCAATAACATGCATTGATTCATATGTACTCTTTATATTTAACGCTAACGAACCACCAATTAGGCCCATCCCAATTACAAAAACTGTTCCTGTCACCTTTGTCACCTCATATTTCACATATGAAATGAGAGTGTGATCTCACACTCTCATCTCTACATTATTATGCAAATGATTTATGTTTACTCACATACTCTTGAAGCAGTTGAATTATCTGCTCATTTTGCTCTTTCGTCCCAATTGTGATACGTGCAGATGTAGGAAAACCTAATGCATTACCAGAACGAACAATATATCCTCTTTCCAATAAAAACTGGAATACTTCATCGCCTGGTTGACCAAAATCAATTAGTACGAAGTTTGTATAAGAAGCGTAGTAATTTAAACCGTTCTTTTCGCAAAATGCATAGTATTGCTGTAAACCTTCTTCGTTTTTACGCTTGCACTCATTAATAAATTCTTGATCTTTCAAAGCTTCAACTGCTGCTTTTTGAGCCATGCGACTTGTATTAAACGGTTCACGAGCAGGTTCTATCCTTTGTAATAATGCTTCATTTGCAATACCGTATCCAATTCGAAGTGAAGCCAATCCGTAAGCTTTTGAAAACGTGCGTAGCACAATTAAATTCTCGTACTCATCCAGTAAATCTACCGTTTGTGGAAAGTCCTCTTCTTGTGCTGCATATTCATAGTATGCTTCATCCATAACAATTAGCGTATGCTTTGGAACTTGCTTAATAAATTCCATCAGGTCTTGTTGCTTTACATAGGTACCGGTTGGGTTATTAGGACTACATACCCACACAACAGTCGTTTGCTCATCAATTGCGCCTAACATTGCTGAAAGGTCATGGTCACCGTTTCGCAGTGGAACCTCACGAATTTCTGCTCCTTCAATTACCGCATTGTGGCGGTATTGAGGAAATGTCGGCGTTGCCATCACCGTATTTGTTTCTGGTGATAGTAAAGCACGGCAAATAATTTGAATAACTTCATCTGAACCGTTCCCAAAAATAAGCTGTTCATCTTTGACATGTAAATATTCAGCAAGTGCTGTTCTTAATTCTGCACTATAGCCGTCTGGATAAAGTGCCATATGATTAAGCTCTTCGTAAATAGCTTCCTTCACACGATTTGAACAGCCGTACGGATTCTCATTAGATGCTAGCTTCACAACAGTTTCTAAGTTATATTCTTTTTTAACTTCCTCAATAGGCTTGCCTGGCTTATATGGAGATAACGTTAATAATTGCTCTTTTACTTTCAACTTGTTACACCTCGCATTTTTGTATCGGTGAAACGATGGACGCTATATACGCTTGAAAATTCGCTATTCCTTCTGATCTTGTCTCCTCATTTAAAAGTACAGATTGAAGTTCCGCAATTTTGTGAACAATTGCACTACCAATTACAATACCATCCGTGTATTCTTTCAATATTTCAACTTGTTGGCTTGTTGAAATCCCAAATCCAACAGCAACTGGTATAGACGTCGCTGCTTTAACTTCTTGTAAAAATAAATCTAAGTCTTCAGGAAGTGTTTCTCGAACTCCAGTCACGCCAAGAGATGATACGCAGTATAAAAAACCTGTTGCATCTTTGGAGATTTTTTCAATACGCTCTTTAGATGTCGGAGCAACCATTGAAATATAAGCTACTTCGTTTCGCTCAGCAAGGGAACGAATCTCTGCACTTTCTTCATAAGGTAAATCAGGAATTAGTACACCATCAATTTCATTTTCTCGCACTAAAGCGAAAAAGGATTCTAAACCTAATTGTAACACAGGATTAAAATAGGTAAAGAGAATAATCGGAATTCCCACCCCTTTTTTTCTCATTTTTGGCACAAGTTTAATTGCTTTTAATATAGACATTCCCTGCGCAAGTGCACGGTTAGAAGCCGCTTGGATAATTGGTCCATCCGCTAAAGGATCGGAATAAGGAACGCCTAGCTCCAATACAGAAGCTCCTTCTTTTTGCAAAGCTAAAGCTAACTCTACAGTGATATCTTCATGCGGATCTCCAGCTGTAATAAATGGAATAAATAGCGTATCATGCTTTGGTAATCTCTGTTTAAATGTGCTCATATTCGTTCTCCTTCCCTTCTAACAAATTAACAAGCGTGTGAACGTCTTTATCTCCTCGACCTGATAAACAAATCAAAATGCTTTCATCTTTTGTTTTGGTTTTCGCTATCTCAAACGCTTTAGCAAGGGCGTGTGCTGATTCAATTGCCGGAATAATCCCTTCTGTTTTTGAAAGTAGCTGAAGCGCTTCAATCGACTCGTCATCCGTTACACTTTCATATCTTACTCTCCCTATTGAAGATAAGTGAGAGTGTTCTGGTCCAATTCCAGGATAGTCAAGGCCTGCCGAAATCGAATAAGGCTCTGTAATTTGACCATTTTCATCTTGCAGTAAATACGTTAATGTCCCGTGAATAACGCCTTTAGTTCCTTTTTCCATTTTGGCAGCGTGAAGCTGGGTATGAACACCTTTTCCTCCAGCTTCTACTCCTACAAGCTCTACCCCTTCATCCTTAATAAAGTCATAGAACATACCGATTGCATTGCTACCACCACCAACGCAAGCAATTACCGTATCAGGAAGCTTTCTTTCCACTTGCAGAAACTGCTGTTTCGCTTCCTCTCCAATAATCTTTTGAAAATCGCGAACCATTTTTGGATATGGATGAGGACCAATAGCAGATCCAATTAAATAAAAATGATCTTCACAGTGCTGAACCCAGTAACGAATCGCTTCATTCGTTGCATCCTTTAAGGTTTTTGTACCTGAAGTAGCTGGGATAACTTCTGCTCCTAATAGTTTCATGCGAAATACGTTTAACGCTTGACGTTCAATGTCTTCTTCTCCCATAAACACTTTACATTCCATTCCAAACTTAGCCGCCACCGTGGCCGTAGCTACACCGTGCTGACCAGCGCCTGTTTCAGCGATAATCTTCTTTTTCCCCATGCGCTTTGCTAGCAAAATTTGACCAATCGCATTGTTGATTTTATGAGCTCCCGTATGATTCAAGTCTTCACGTTTTAAGTAAACCTTCGCTCCACCGAGTGTATTTGTTAAATTATCTGCATAAGTTAGCGCTGTAGGTCTTCCTGAATAATTTTTAAGAAGAAATAAATACTCCTCTTTAAAAGCTGGGTCCTGCATAGCTTCGTCTAGTGCTCTTTCTACTTCTTCCAATGGTTTCATTAACGTTTCTGGTACATATTTCCCGCCGAATTCTCCAAATCTACCAAATTCATCTGGATGATTGTATGTCATGTAAAATCTTCCTTTCAATACGCTTTATTTTTTGTTGATCTTTTTTACCTTCACTTTCAATTCCACTGGACAAATCGATACCATCTGGCTGATAGTACATTAAACTATCAATATTAGAGTCTGTGATTCCACCTGCAATAAAGCATTTCTTTTTATAAGAACGAGCCGTATTTATATAGGTTGGTATAAAACTCCAGTCAAACGCAACCCCTGTTCCACCAAATTTTTCTTTCACTTTACTATCAATTACGTAGCCGTCAACAACGCTTTTATAACGCTCCATTGCTTGTAAAGTTTCTGGACCATGAGGTAAAGCTTTCCAAACTTCATAGCCAACATTTTTATAAAAAATAAGTTCTTCAGGTGATTCATTCCCGTGACATTGAATTACCTGTAAGTCTGCTGTCACCGCTGTTTCCAATACATGACTAGGAGCTTCATTCACAAACACGCCCACTTTTTTTATCTTAAAGTTTGATTGTTTCATAGCCTGAACTGTTTCTGGCGTAACGTACCGCTTACTTTTCGAATAAAAGATGAAGCCTACGTAATCAGCAAGTCCAGCCTCTGCTAATTGAAAATCTTCAATTGTTTGGATACCGCAGTATTTAATGTGCATGATTTGTTTCTCCAAATAGATTTTTAATTGCTGCTTGCTGATCATCTTGTTTCATTAATGATTCTCCAACTAGAACTGCTTTTGCACCAGCTTCTTTTACATAAGTAAGATCTTTATATTCATAAATTCCGCTTTCACTAACGAATAAGCTATCTTTAGGAACAATTGAAGAAATGTCCTTCGTTTGTGTAATTGATGTCTTAAATGTACGTAAATTGCGATTGTTGACACCAATAATGCGAGGCGTGAATACGCGTAAAATTTGTTCTAACGTCTCAGCTTCATGAACCTCTACTAAACAATCAAGTCCCAATTCTCCGGCTTGTTCATATAACTCTTTTAAATGTACAGGGTCAAGGACTTCTCCGATTAATAAAATAGCATCTGCACCGATGCGAGCACTCTCCTCAACTTGAAGCTCATCGATTATAAAGTCTTTTCTCAAAACGGGAAGGTTTACGCTTTGCTTTATTTCAGTCAAATACGTGTGATGGCCCATAAAGTACTGCTCATCTGTTAAAACTGAAAGTGCATCTGCTCTTCCTTCTTCATACGCTTTAGCAATTGTAACAGGGTTAAAATTTCGTTGAATCAATCCTTTTGAAGGTGATGCTTTTTTCACTTCGGCAATCAGCGAAAGCATACGATTTGGATTTGCAAGAGCTTTTAAGAATGATACTTTCTTTACCTGAACGGGATCTGGTAACACCAGGTTTGCCACTTCTTGTTTTTTTGTTTCAATAATTTTGTTAAGCATGATTAACCACCTCTTCAGATTTTAAAAGCTGGAGCTGTTTGAATGCCTGACCGCTTTCAATGATTCGCATCGCTTCAACGACTCCTTGCTGGATTGTTTGAACAGCGCCGCTTACATATATTGCAGCCGCTGCGTTCACAGCAACCGCTGACTGTGCAGTTTTATTTTCACTGTTTTTAAAGATTGATTGAATAAGAGCTGCGCTTTCTTCTGCACCATTTACTATAAGGTCTTTCATAGTTCCTCTTTGGATACCTAGTGATTCAGGTGACAGTGTATATTCTATTATGCGTCCATCTTTCACTTCTACCACGTCTGTTTCAGTGGTTACGCTTATTTCGTCTAAACCATCTCGACCACAAACAAGCAGCACGTGTTTTGCTCTAAGCTGCACTAAAGCTTGCGCAAGCTTTCTTGCTAAATCTATTGAATACACTCCAATTACCTGTTTGCTGCAATTAGTAGGGTTAGCTAAAGGACCAAGGGCATTGAAAACTGTACGAAATCCTAATTCTCGGCGGGTTTGAGCAACATGTTTCATAGCAGGATGATAAAGAGGCGCGAATAGAAATGACATGTTAACACGTTCAAGCGCTTCCTCAACTTCAGTCTTCTCGCCTTGAATATCTACTCCTAATCTCTCTAGTACATCTGCACTTCCACTCTTTGATGAAACAGCACGATTGCCATGCTTTGCTACCTTTACACCAGCTGCTGATGCCACAATAGCACTGGCTGTAGAAATATTAAACGTTGACGCACCGTCTCCTCCCGTGCCACATGTATCAATGACGTTTTCATACTTGATAGAGATTGTGTTCATGTTATTTCTCATCCCTTTTACAAAGCCAACGATTTCCTCAACCGTTTCGCCTCGATAGGTTAACAAAGTAAGGATACTTGCAATTTGTGTAGGTGGAACTTGCCCATTCATAATGTCATTCATAAGCTCTTGTGCTTCTGCAGCTAATAATGTTTCACCGTTTAAGCATTTTGATAGCAGTTCTTTAAACATACACATTCTCCTTTTTGTCGTAGATGTCTTGAGCGATTTGAATCGTTTTAATTAAAGCACTTGCTTTGTTACGAGTTTCTTTCCATTCTAGTTCTGGCTTAGAGTCTGCTACAATGCCAGCACCCGCCTGTACATAAGCTACTTTATCTTTTAAGACAATTGTTCGAATGGCAATACACGAATCAATATTTCCATCAAATCCCATGTATGCAACGGTTCCTGCATAAACATTGCGCGCAACAGGTTCTATTTCATTTAAAATTTGCATGGCTCTCACCTTCGGTGCACCTGATACTGTCCCCGCTGGAAAAGCCGCTAACAAAGCATCAATTGGATGAACGCTTGGACGAATGGTTCCTGTTACTTTAGAAATTAAGTGCATGACGTGTGAAAATTTAACTAATTCCATTAATACAGGTGTTTGTACGCTACCGTATTTAGCTACTCTTCCAATATCATTACGCGCTAAGTCGACTAACATATAGTGTTCAGCACGTTCTTTTTCGTCTTGAATTAAATCTTTGTACATATGCTGATCTTCTTGTTCGTTCCGTCCTCTGCGTCTTGTGCCAGCAATAGGGTGAATTTCTAATTCACCGTTTTCGATTCCAATAAGTTTTTCTGGAGAGCTTCCGATTAATTCCACACCGTCTACTTTGACATAAAATAAATAAGGAGATGGATTAACTAGTCGCAATACTCTGTAAATATCAAATCCAGAAGCTTTAGTCGGAACTTGAAAGCGTTGGGATAATACCGCCTGAAAAACGTCCCCGCTTTTGATATACTCTTTAATTTTATTAACGTCGTTCATAAACTTCTCTTTTTCATATGAAGAAGTTACGCCTTTAAACGTTACGTCTTTTTGTTCTGAATTAAACACTAGCGGTAACTTATTTATTAAAGGATTTACTATCTTGTTAACATACGAATTGATATCTTCAACCGCAAGCTGATATTTCTTGTTTTTTTCTACATCTGTATCTCCTTCGTTAAGCTGAACATAGCGGAGAAAAACTAACTCTTTTGATTGATGATTGTATGCTAACAGTGTTTCGCAATACATAAAATGAAATGTTGGCATTTGTAAATCATTTTCTTTATTGACCGGTACCTTTTCAATTTGTGAAACCGCATCATAACTAATAAAACCAACTGCACCACCTTTAAAGGGAAGCGACAGGTTGGGAAGCTTTACTTTAAACTTCTCATTCACTGTTTGAACAGCGTTCTTGAAGCTAGAAGCTGAAAACTGTCGTTGGAGATGACGGTCTTTAATGATATACTCACCGTTTTCTTCGGCAACATATAAAAAAGGATTTAATCCAATAAATGAATAGTTGGACCAAGGTGATGTATCATCGTTACTTTCAAGTAAGTAAACTGCTTCGTCCTGTACCCGCTGAAACAAATCAACCGGGGTTAGACTGTCAACATATAACGTCTTTGTAATAGGAATTGTTAAAAAGTGTGAAGAGTCTTCCAAAAAGGAAGCATACGTGTTTGTCATGTGATTCATTCCTCCATTTCAAATGGAGAATGAGAAATAGTGAGGTGTTTTTAGAAGTTATTATAAATAAACCCAAAGGCACATCAAAAAAGCATGCCTTTGGGTAAACGAATGTCATATTTTAACTAAACTCAGCTCTTCTCAACTATCTCATTCTCGTCTACCCTAAACTCAACTAAACTACTTATTACTAGCTCTAAACTATCTACATTGTATTACGCTTATCTAAAAATTGTCAACCATGAGACTGTTTTAATTGGAATTCTCTAGCTGCTGACTTAACAGTGTGAGAATAAGGTCATTTTCCACCTTTTGAACATAAGGTTGACCAACTTCTTCAAGTAAGACCATATATACGTCGCTTTGTTTAGATTTTTTATCAGCCTGCATTTTCTTTAACAAACGCTCTTTTTCTAGATGTGAAGGAATAGACGTTTGATAACCAAACTGTTTAAACCATGAGGCAATTTCAGATACCGGAAATTTCGTTTTCCCTAAAGCATTGCTCACATCCATAGCGAAAAGCATTCCGATTGCTACCGCTTCTCCATGGCTAATTTTTCCATACCCACATTCTGATTCAATGGCATGGCCTAATGTATGTCCGAAGTTTAAATGTGCTCGAACACCCGCTTCCATTTCGTCTTCTTTTACTATCGCTGCTTTGACAGAGATTCCTTTTTTAAGCGCATAGATTAAAGCATCTTCTCGTAAGTCACTTAACGTTTTAATCGTTGTTTTTAGCCATTGATAGAACTCCACGTCATGAATTAACGCATGTTTAATAACTTCAGCGAAACCAGAACGCCATTCTTTTTCAGGTAGCGTATTTAATAAGTCAATATCATAAAAAACAGCTTCTGGTTGAAAGAACGCACCAATCATATTTTTGCCTAGCTCATGATTAATTGCTACCTTTCCACCAACTGCACTATCATGGGCAAGAAGGGTTGTTGGAACTTGAATAAATGATATACCACGCATATAAGTTGCTGCAACAAAGCCAGCTAAATCTCCAATTACGCCTCCTCCAAATGCAATGATAAGAGCATTACGATCCAGCTGCTTTTCTAAAGCAAACGTTTGACACGCATAGTAATGGTCAAAAGATTTTGCTTGTTCACCGCTAGGAAGTACGTATTTATAAACCGTTGAATAAGCAGCTAACGCTTCTATCATTTTATCTCCATAGCGTTCGTTTACCGCTTCATCTGTTAATACTAGAATTTGTGATGTGTTTGGCTTTACATCTTTGATCACTGATGGAAGTTCAGATAGAATATTTTCACCTAAATAAAGAGGGTATGTTTTAGACTTGGTTTCGATTTGAATTTGTTCCATTAAAATCCCCTCGCATATTCACGCATTTGATTGATGTTTTCAGATATTGTTTTAATTTGATCTTGACCAAACTGTTCCATAATGGCATCTGCTAATTCCCAAGCAACGACAGCTTCTGCTACGACGCTAGCCGCAGGAACCGCACAGCTATCTGAGCGTTCAATGCTCGCTTCAAACGGTTCTTTCGTTTCAATATCAACACTCTTCAATGGCTTATAAAGCGTCGGGATAGGCTTCATAACACCTCTAACAACAATTGGCATTCCAGTCGTCATTCCACCTTCAAAGCCACCTAAACGGTTTGTTCTTCTTGTATATCCACTTTGTTCATCCCACAAAATTTCATCATGAACTTCGCTACCGGGCTTTCGGGCAGCTTCAAAGCCAAGACCAAATTCAACCCCTTTAAACGCATTGATACTCATTACAGCCGCAGCAATTTTAGCATCTAATTTCCGATCGTAGTGTACATAGCTACCAACACCAGCTGGCATACCTTCCACGATGACTTCAACAATTCCACCGATTGAATCTCCAGCTTTTTTTGCATCGTCGATTGCTTGCATCATATCTTTTTCAACAGCTGTATCAAAACACCTAACCGGTGACTGCTCTGTAACTTCCTTTAGTTGTTCAAGGGTTTCATAAGCTGGAGGATTAGCTTTAATTCCACCGATTTCACGAACATGTCCTGCCACCTTAATTCCAAACTGAGCTAAAATTTGCTTTGCCACTGCACCAGCCGCGACGCGAACTGTTGTTTCACGTGCTGAGGAACGCTCTAATACGTTTCTCATATCCCGATGCCCATATTTAATTGCTCCATTTAAATCTGCATGTCCAGGTCGTGGGCGTGAAATTTTCCGCTTCACGTCTTCGGCTTCTTCTTCGGAAATTGGCTCAATACCCATAATCTTCGTCCAATGCTTCCAATCGTTATTTTCAACAACAAGCGCAATAGGAGACCCTAGCGTATAGCCATGGCGAACACCACTCAAAATTTGCACTTGATCCTTCTCAATTTGCATACGGCGTCCTCGTCCATGCCCTTTTTGCCTACGCGCAAGCTCTGTATTTACGTCTTCTGCAGTTAAAGGTAGTCCTGCTGGAACACCTTCTAGAATTGTCGTCAATTGTGGACCATGCGACTCTCCTGCGGTTAAGTATCTCATCTTTCTACCTCCACGATTATGTATTTTTCAGGAAATCGTCTGAATTTTTATTTTTAAATATGACTATACCACACTCTATGTTACTTCACCACATAAAAAAAAGCGAACGCACTGTTTACTTTCTCTGTTATAGCTTGCGATAAAAAAACGTATCTGCTACTTCTAACCCATATTTCTGAGGTTGAAACACTTGCTCCGTGCTTCCTACAAAAAAGATACCTCCTCGTCTCAATGAATCTGAAAACTTTTGATAAAGCTGGTGCTTCGCCTCTTCCGTAAAATAAATAAGCACATTGCGACAAACAATTAAGTCAAACTGCTGTGAAAAAGGGTCCGCAAGTAAATTGTGTTTTTTAAAAGTAACGGTTTTTTTTATCTCATCGTTTACCTTGTAAAATGATCCTTGACTAGTAAAATATTTGTTTTTTATATGTACAGGCACTTCTTGTAGTGATTTTTCCGTATACAAGCCTATTTTAGCTTTTTCAATAACCGTTTGATCCAAATCTGTAGCTAGGATTTTAATTTTTGAAAGTGGATAGTAAGAAGATAACACCATCGCTAACGTGTACGGTTCCTCTCCGGTAGAACATGCCGCACTCCAGACTTTTAAGGTTTCGTTTTCTTTTGTTAACTGAGGTAAGATTGTTTCTTCTAATACTTCCCACCGCTTGCGGTTTCGATAAAATTCTGAGACATTGATGGTAACTCTATCTAAAAATTCAGTTAATAATTCTTCTTGATAATTTAGGGCTTGATAATAAGTTTGAAAGCTAGTGAAGCCTTTCTTTTCATATAAAGATACCAGTCTTCTTCTCATTTGTGCTTCTTTATATAACGCCAGGTCGATACCTGTTTTTAGCTTAATTTTGCGAACAAATTCTTCATATTCATTTGTCATAAATAAGACCCCTATCTATCACATTACATATTTCTTTTTATTTCATTATATCGGAATCTTGTTTATTGATGTTAAATTTCTCCATAGAAAAAAGCAAATGAATTAAATTCATTTGCTTTTTTCTATGGTAATTGTCTAATTGTCTGCTTAATAAAGCAAGCTATTTAACTGTTTGTTGTATGATACAACTTCCGATTCTGAAAAGAACAGCCCAATTTCACGTTGAGCACTCTCTGGAGAATCTGAACCATGAATAACATTCTTATCAACGATAAGCCCGTAGTCTCCTCGAATTGTACCTGGAAGCGCTTCTTGGGGATTTGTTTTCCCCATCATTTGACGTGCATTTGCAATGACATTTTCCCCTTCCCATACCATTGCAAATACTGGTCCTGATGTAATAAAGTCAACTAGTTCTTTAAAAAATGGTTTTTCACGATGTTCTCCGTAATGTGTTTCAGCCAAATCTTGCGATACGTGCATAAGCTTTGCACCAACTAATTGAAACCCCTTTTTTTCAAAGCGAGATACAATTTCTCCTACAATACTTCTTTGTACCCCGTCTGGTTTGACCATTAAAAATGTTTGTTGTATCATTTTCTCTCCACCCCTGAAGTTATGATATGTAAAGCAAATGAAAGCGTAATCACACTCAAGAAAATCTTACCACTCTTTAAGTTGTTTTACAACTTACCAAAAAGATTTTTTTAAAATTTTCTCTTACCAATATATTTAGCAATCTGATATAGCGCTTTGCGAGCTTTATTATCGGGTAACTCTTTTAAGATCATCATGGCCTTTTCAAGGTATCGCTCACTTACTTCAACAGAACGATCAATTACGTTAGAAGAAGTAGTAATATACGTAATAATTTCGGAAATAAGCTCTGTTTGATCGTCTGCTACAAATAACTTCTCAACTTTAAGGCGGAAGTTTGGATCCTCTAGTGCGTAAAGAACAGGCAGTGTGATGTTCCCCTGTAACAAATCACTTCCTACCGGCTTACCCAGCTTTTCTTCCGAGGATGTAAAATCTAAAATATCATCAGTAATTTGAAACGACATTCCCACATAATAACCGAACAGAAATAGCTTTTTATGTATAGACTCAGGAGCACCAGCTGCAATTGCTCCAAGCTGACAGCTTGCTGCAATTAACAACGCTGTTTTTCGCTTAATACGACGCAAGTACGTACGCAAGTCTTGGTTTAAATCGTATTTATCTTTGATTTGTTCAATCTCGCCTAGCGTTAATTCAACCATCGTATCGGATAAGATTTTATGAGCATCCACTTGTTCAATCTTAGTAATGGTTTCAAGCGCACGCGCAAAAATATAATCTCCTGTATACATAGCAATTCGATTATCCCACTTAGCTTTAATCGTTGGCTTGCCTCGCCTCATATCTGCATCATCAATTACATCGTCGTGAACTAAAGACGCCATATGTATCAGTTCAAGGGCTACTGCGACATGCTTAATCTGGTTAATATCATAAGAACCAAATTTGCCGGCTAATAAAACAAAGACAGGGCGAATTCTTTTTCCCCCTGCCTGTAAAAGGTGAAGAGATGCATTTGTAATTAATGCCTCTTTTGTTTCAATCCTTTGCTCTAATTCTTTTTCAATTAGTGCAATATCCGTGTTTAGAAAAGTATACATCATTTTTAATTTCATTGGACTCACCTAGCATTATAAATTCATTTCAATCGTTCGATGTTACACTACTTTACACATTAATATTTATTACAATTGTCTCTATACTCGTTTGTACCCTAAGTGCATTGCAGCTACTCCACCTGTATAGGTTTTGACTTCAATGTCTTGAAATCCTGCCTTTTTAAACATTTCAGCTAGTTCTTTAGGGCCTGGGAAATCACGTGCTGATTCCTGAAGCCATGAATACTCATCATAGCTTTTTGCAAACAGTTTCCCAAATGCAGGCATGATGTATTTAAAATAGAAAAGATAAGCTTGTCGATAACCTATCATGGTCGGCTGCGACGTCTCTAAGCATACTACTTTTCCACCTGGCTTTACTACTCGATACATCTCTTTTAAGGCAGTCATGTAGTCGGGAACGTTTCGAAGCCCAAATCCTATTGTGACATAATCAAATGAATTATCTTCAAACGGTAAACTCATTGCATTTCCATGTAACAATTCAATGTTTGAAAATGAGGATTGATTTACTTTTTCGTGCCCGATTTTCAGCATATTTTGACTAAAATCAAGTCCAACAGCTTTTCCTTTTGGTCCCACTGCTTCAGCCATAGCTAATGTCCAATCAGCAGTTCCGCAGCATACATCAAGTGAAGCTGTTCCTGGCTGTACGTTCATTCGCTTCATTGTATCTTTTCTCCATGCTTTATGACGCTGAAAGCTAATTACTGAGTTCATTTGATCGTAGTTTTTATATATTTTTTCAAAAACTCCATGCACACGCTCTTCTTTTGATTGCTGCATACTATCCTTCTCCTACAACATTTTTAAGACGCTCTAAGCTGCCAATCATTTCGTATAAGTGCTTCTTTAATGGCTCATTAATATCAATTGAACCCGCTGCTAAATATTGCTTTACTACAGCAATTGATGACTCACTTGAAGCATAGAGCGCTTCTTGAATTCTCGTGCTTTCCATTCCATTTTTTTTATAACTGTCTAACAAAATAGAAGGTTCATGCTGTTCCAGCTTCGTTAACTGAGTTGAAATAGCGTTTAAACGACAAGCGTGTTCTAAAAGCTCTTGCCACTCTGAACAATTAAAATAATCACATAAGGAACTGATAAGTGATGATTCAACCGTAAAGAAATTTGTCATCATATCCTGTAAGTCTTTTGTATGGTTATGATAGATGTGGATTTTAGCAATATTAATTTCTTTAATAGACGAAGCAATTACCTTAATTAAGTCGATTTGCCCCGTCTGTGCTAAATAATAATAATACAAACCGCTATAATAGTCGCCTGCTAATACGGTTAGCTGTCGCTCATGCAGTTGTTTTCCTTCGCTATCAACATTTTGAGTAGAGACTAAGTCGTGAGTATCTAGTGCAGTTTGCACAAGCATAACCGACAGCGCACAGCGACTCCACTTTTGCTGTTCAAGTGAAAGAGTCGTTAAAAACGAGCATACGTATAATAATTTATTTTCATCTACAGTTGGATGATGAATAAATTTTTGAACATATGGATGACTCAACTCAGCATGAATCTGTTCTTTCATGTCTGCAACCGTATCGTAGATGTTTTGCACATTCATCACCCTTGTCTCCCTTTCAGTCACTGCTTTTTCCAAAGTAAATTCGATAGTGTCAATTATACCATAACTATAGGTTAATTTAACCTGTAAAATCATAATCGACAGCTAGGTTATTGTTGGATTTTCTCGCACTTTTATTTTTCCATTCTTTACATGGTGTTATTCACGTCACTTTAAGTGCTCGTGGATATCATAAAAATAAAAGCAGGAAACTCCTGCTTATTTTTTGCCGTCGGATTCAACCTCACCGTGAACTGTTTGGATAAGTGCTTTGCCTCTTATTTTAATTGCTGACGTATGCTCTGTGAATTGAGCAATCATCACTTCACCTTTATCTAGCTTTTCAGAATGATGAAATCGTGTATCCGCACCTC
This sequence comes from Bacillus sp. 1780r2a1, assembly GCA_024134725.1. Taxonomy (NCBI): domain Bacteria; kingdom Bacillati; phylum Bacillota; class Bacilli; order Caryophanales; family Bacillaceae; genus Bacillus; species Bacillus sp. 1780r2a1. Next base: position 3,262,105 of record CP099863.1, read on the forward strand.
TTGTTAAACCTATAACATTTACACCATCTTCCACCGCTTTAATGACGATGTATTCTGGATTCGATTTTTGTGCCATAACTTTCCCTCCATATCTAGCCAATTACGACTTGATTAATGATAATACCTCTGCACGCGCTGCTTGGTCGTGTTCAAATACTCCTCGAACTGCTGATGTAACGGTCATAGCTCCTGGTTTGCGAACCCCTCGCATCGTCATGCACATATGTTCAGCTTCTACAATAACCATGACTCCATGAGGAGTTAGAGTTTCCACGATTGAATCAGCAACTGTAGAAGTAATTCTTTCTTGAAGCTGTGGACGCTTAGAGACAGCCTCCACTGCACGTGCAAGCTTACTTAATCCAGTTACGCGACCACCTTTTGGAATATATGCAACATGAACCTTTCCATAGAAAGGAACCAAGTGATGTTCACACATTGAATGAAAGTTGATGTCTTTTACTAAAACTAACTCTTCGTGCTCCTCGCCAAATATAGTTTTAAAATGTTCATTTGGATCTTCCTTCAATCCTGAAAAGACTTCTTCATACATTTTAGCTACGCGCTTTGGTGTATCCAATAGTCCTTCTCGATTTGGATCTTCTCCAATTGCTTCTAAAATTTGTCTTACCGCTTGTTCAATTTGCTCTTTATTTACAGCTGACATCCTGTAGCCTCCCATTCGTTGCATTACGACGTAGTTAAAAAAATTCTAGCATATGTATGTACTAAAGGCAAAAAAGAAAGGTCGCAAAATATGCGACCTTTCAAAGCTCTTGTATTATGACTATAAAAATAGACATTTTATGTAAATATTATTTTACAGCGTCTTTAAGAGCTTTACCTGGTTTGAATGCAGGAACTTTGCTTGCAGCGATTTCAATCTCTTCACCCGTTTGAGGGTTACGACCTTTACGTGCAGCACGCTCACGTACTTCAAAGTTACCAAAACCAATTAGTTGAACTTTGTCACCATCTTTTAAAGCATCTAAGATTGTATCAAAAACAGCATCAACTGCTTTTGTAGCATCCTTTTTTGAAAGCTCACTCGCTTCTGCAACAGCATTGATTAATTCTGTCTTGTTCATGCCATTCACCTCCTCCCAAAAATCGGATCATATAAAAACTAAAATCCCATTACAAAAGGAATCTAGTAATCGACGATATCTCATTTGTTAACAAAATTAACGAATATTATACATAACCTATGTATCAACAAGCCTAATAATAAACGATTGTTATGAATAATTCAACGTTTTTCATTTTGTCTCGGAGACTTCCATACTAAAACTAGTATGTCCAATCGATTTCTTTTAAAAGATTAACATATCGCTAATAGCATAGCAAGCAGAAAATCGTCATATAGCAAAAAAACAGAAACGTATGTTCTTTTTGTTATTTTTGACCCCTTATTGATTTAAGAGATATCTCCGTATTTTGGCTTTTAAACATAAGAAAAAGGCTCCTTATTAAAAGAGCCTGCAACCATCTATTATTAATCAATCTTATAAAATAATCGCAATTAAACCACCTGAACCTTCGTTGATAATACGTTCTAGCGTTTCTTTTAATTTATATCGTGCATTTTCCGGCATTAGCGAAAGTTTGCCTTGTATACCTTCTCTTACAATGGAGCTCAATGATCTACCAAAGATATCTGAATTCCAAATTGACAGTGGATCATCTTCAAAATCCTGCATCAAATAGCGAACCAGCTCTTCGCTTTGCTTTTCCGTACCGATAATTGGAGCAAATTCTGATTCTACATCCACTTTAATCATATGAATTGAAGGTGCAACGGCTTTTAAACGAACTCCAAAGCGAGATCCCTGACGAATAATCTCTGGCTCATCTAAGCTCATATCTGCTAAAGATGGTGCGGCAACCCCATAACCAGTTTGCTTCACCATTCGAAGCGCATCAGATACTTGATCATACTCCATTTTAGCATGCACAAAATCCTGCATAAGCTGTAATAGGTGGTCTCGCCCGCGAATTTCAACACCAACAACCTCTTTTAAAATTTGATCATATAAGTCATCTGGAGCATATAAATCAATCTCTGCAATTCCCTGCCCCATTTCGATTCCTGCTAATCGAGCCTGCTCAATAAATTCGAATTCCGTAAACTGAGCCACTACCCGATCAACATCCCGTAACCTTTTAATATCTTTTACCGTTTCTTGAACTGCTTCTTGATAGCTTTCACGTAGCCAATGTTTATCTTTTAGCACCATAACCCAGCTCGGTAAGTTAACATTAACTTCTAGCACTGGGAACTCGTATAGCGCTTCTCTTAGCACGTTTAGCACATCTGTATCACGCATGCTTTCCACGCTCATTGCTAACACTGGAATATCATATTTCTCGTTAAGACTTGCTCTTAGCTTCTCTGTATCTGGATGATAAGGCTGTACGGTATTAATAACCATGATAAAAGGCTTTCCTACTTCTTTTAATTCATTGATTACTCGCTCTTCCGCTTCTAGATAATCATGGCGTGGAATATCTCCAATTGTTCCATCCGTTGTAATAACAACACCGATTGTAGAATGCTCTTGAATTACTTTTCGAGTGCCAATTTCAGCGGCTTCATGAAACGGAATCGGCTCTTCATACCAAGGAGTATTAATCATTCTAGGACCATTCTCATCCTCATAACCTTTCGCACCTGGAACCGTATACCCTACACAGTCTACCAATCTTATGTTAACATCTAGCCCATCATCCACCTGTACGCTAACCGCTTGATTTGGAACGAATTTGGGCTCAGTTGTCATAATCGTTTTTCCTGCTGCACTTTGAGGCAGTTCATCTTGTGTTCGTGCTCGTTCTGCTTCATTTTCAATATGAGGTAATACCATCAGTTCCATAAATTTCTTTATAAAAGTTGACTTTCCTGTTCTTACTGCACCAACTACCCCTAAATATATATCGCCTCCTGTACGTTCGGCGATATCCTTAAACACATCTACCTTTTCCAAAAGATCCCCTCCGATCTATGAGTTCATAGGATATGACATCCATTGCGAGAGTAAATTAGGACACTATATAGTTATGACGTTGTCCTATTAAAATATGACTTTCGATAGAAAAATTTATAATTTTTTTCATGCACATGCTGACTCAATCACAAGTTAGGCTAAAATTTCTTAGAAGAAAGAGAAAACCCCTTCTCTCTGAATTTTATTCAGCGAGAAAGGGTTAATGACTCATTTTTCTAAAAATATTGGTTCATTTGTTTTTTCGTTAATGGTATACGGCAGTGAATAAGCTGGAACAAAAGGAGAATGCTCAACTAGAAGATTCCGAATATCTTCTCCTTCTTTATATGTATGTTTATGCTTTTGCAACGCTTCATATAAGTCCGATGAATAATCTACAAACAGCTCACCTTTCTCATTTAACACAAGTGGAAGTAATTGGCTGCTATAAGGACTTACAACGGTGGGTGGCTCTTGCATGTTTAATTTTTTATAGTCAATGGAAAAAACACCATCGGCAATTACCTCTTTAAATGGCGCATAACCACTATGTTTTTGTCTGTATAGATTCAGGTGAATATTTACCTCTTTGATTTGTTCAGCCATTCGTAAATCTATTAATTTGACGGTTGGATTTTTTTCTACGTCCACCAGCATATATGAAAAAACGCCTCCGCTTTCAAACGCTGTACCAGGTGGCTCTTGCATATAGCGTGGGCTAAGTTTGTTAAATTCAATAGGGTACTTCTGATAAATAGGCGTATCGTTATCTCTTGTTTTGATTGGTAATAATCCTCCGCTATCTTTTTGAAAATCATCAACCGCTTGTTGCACAGCTGCAAGCTGATCTTTATAAGGCACCTGATTTTGAGATAGATTGGCCTCAGGGTACAAGCAAGCTGATAATAAGAATGTTGAGCTACAGAAAATTATAAATAGTAAGACTTTTCTCATTAAACTTCACCCTATCAGTTTTTGTTATGCTCCAGGTGTTGGGCCACTAAAGACAACAATCACCATAATAAATCCCGCAATAATCATCAATGCGTAGGCAATGAAAGCGAGTACATATTTAAATATAACATTTTTAATTTTGTAACGACTTAAATAAATAGAAAACACGGAAATAAACATAAATGCAATTGAACCAAGTGAAATCCACATTTTTAATAACGCTGGCGACACCGCTCATCCACTCCCCTCTCGCTCTCATTATAGCATAGGAAGTCCATGTTTCGTGTAAAAAAAGGGAATTAAAGGATTCTATTAATTGACTCAAAATAAAAAGCCGAAATAAAGGGGGCACTTTATTTCGGCTACAACTAAATATTCCCATGAAGAGTTCCACTCATCTTTATTTACATGTTATTTTATGCAACTACAAGTGATTCCGCATCACCAATTTACTATTTTTTCTACATTTCTTTGCAAGTTAGTTCTTTCGTTCTCCTAAAATGTTCGCTAAATCTTCCATTTCATGAGTTTTTGTACGAGACATTAAAGAATCAACAGCTGCTTTTGCACTAACATCATTAAACAATACATCATATAACGCTTGGGTAATTGGCATTTTAACACTGTACTTTTCAGCTAACTGATGGGCAGCTTTAGTTGTCCGAACACCTTCTACTACCATCCCCATACTATCTAGTACTTCTTCCAATTTGTGACCTTTACCTAGCATATTCCCTGCACGCCAATTTCTTGAGTGCACGCTTGTACACGTTACGATTAGGTCACCGATTCCAGTCAATCCTGAAAATGTAAGTGGATTTGCACCCAATATGCTACCAAGTCGCGCAATTTCTGCTAATCCACGTGTCATAAGTGCGGCTTTAGCATTATCACCATATCCAAGGCCGTCAGTGATTCCAGCAGCTAATGCAATAATATTCTTCAACGCTCCACCAATTTCTACCCCTATTATATCTGGGTTTGTGTATACGCGAAAATATTGCTGATTATTAAACAAATCTTGTACTTTTTCTGCTGCTTTCATATTCTTAGAGGACGAAGTAACAGTAGTAGGCTGCCTTCTGCTTACTTCCTCTGCATGGCTTGGTCCAGATAAAACAACTACATCCTGTAATTTAGCAGGTTCCATTTCTTGTTCAATCATTTCAGAAATGCGAAGCAGCGTATCTGGTTCAATTCCTTTACTAACATGAACAATTGTTAACGGATTGGTCGCAACATCTCCAAGACTTTGTAACACTTCACGAATTGCTTTTGTTGGAACAGCTAAAATAATCGTTTCTACTCCAAGAATTGCTTCTTCTAATGATGTGTAGCCTCGCATAGTCATTGGAAGCTCTACGCCAGGAAGGTATTTTTTATTTTCATGCATTTCATTAATACCATTAATCGTTTCCTGGCGATGTCCCCATATACGTACATCATGACCGTTATCCGCTAATACAAAGCCCAAAGCTGTGCCCCAGCTTCCTGCACCTAATACCGCAATTTTCTCCATGTCATCTGCACTCCTTTTTATTTTCTTGATCGAGCAATAATTCGAATTGGTGTTCCTTCAAATCCAAACGCTGCGCGCAGTTTGTTTTCTAAGAAACGCTCATAAGAGAAGTGAAGTAGTTCAGGATCATTTACAAAGACAACAAAGGTAGGTGGTTTAATTGCTACCTGCGTTGCATAATAAATTTTAAGACGCTTACCATTATGTGTTGGTGTTGGGTTCATCGCAACAGCGTCCATGATTACATCGTTTAAGATACTTGTTTCAACACGCATTGCATGGTTTTCATTTACCATATTAATAACTGGTAAAAGAGTATGCGTACGTTTTTTTGTTTTCGCTGATAAAAAGACAATTGGTGCATACGTTAAAAATTGGAAATGTTCACGAACATTTTCTTCAAACTTTTTCATCGTTTTATCGTCTTTTTCTACTGTATCCCACTTATTAATGACGATAACAACTGCCTTTCCTGCTTCTTGTGCATAACCGGCAATCTTTTTATCTTGTTCAATGATTCCTTCTTCTGCGTTTAATACAACTAAGACGACATCTGAACGTTCAATCGCTCGTAACGCACGAAGTACACTGTATTTCTCTGTACTCTCGTATACTTTACCGCGCTTTCTCATACCAGCTGTATCAATCACAACATATTCTTGTTCTTCTTTCGTAAACTTTGTATCAATAGCATCACGAGTCGTACCTGCAATATTACTTACAATAACGCGATCCTCACCTAGCACAGCATTTACAAGTGATGATTTCCCAACATTTGGTCGACCAATCAACGAAAATTTAACAACATCGTCTCCATAATCTTCATCTTCATCTTTTGGGAAATGCTTAGCTGCTTCGTCTAATAAGTCTCCTAGCCCCAAACCATGCGTGCCTGAAATAGGGAATGGCTCGCCATATCCTAAAGCATAGAAATCATAGATTAACTCTTTCATCTCAGGGTTATCAATTTTATTAACTGCTAATACAACGGGTTTTTTAGACTTGTATAGGATTTTTGCTACTTCTTCATCAGCTGATGTAATACCATCTCGCCCATTCGTCAAAAAGACAATAACGTCCGCTTCATCAATAGCAATTTCAGCTTGTTGCTTAATTTGCTCTAAAAACGGCTCATCTCCAATATCGATTCCCCCTGTATCAATGATATTAAAGTCCATATTAAGCCATTCAGCTGAGCTATAAATACGATCGCGCGTTACGCCTGGAATATCTTCGACAATTGATACGCGCTCTCCTACAATTCGGTTAAAAATCGTTGACTTTCCAACATTTGGTCGGCCTACAATTGCAATAATTGGTTTTGGCATGCGAATCTTTCCTTTCTTTGATCTGTTCTATGTATAAATAGCAACCTTTTGCTCATTCATTTCACAATTGAATATTTTTAATAGATAAGATCATTCTTTTTCAAAAATGGAGGTCATGCAAACATGCATGACCTCAAATTATTGCCTACTAGTCAATATCTTATTCACCTGTATGCAACAATTAAGAGTACTCTCTCAATCAAACAATTTTATCAAAAAAGCTGCTTCACAACAACAAATTTTTCAGAAATCAATTATTAGGTTTTACCGGGTTGTGCTTTTGACGCTGAAATTTCCCTAACAGCCAATCAAACTGTGATGCGAATGTCCGCACAATTTTCCAAATAAAAAGAAGCATTAGTACAGCGGCTACAAGGTCAAGGAACGTTGGTTGTCCTACAGGATAAGGCATTGAGAGACTGGTGACTATTAAGCTATACAGAAAATCTCCGCCCAACAATCCTAGCAAAATAACTATGCACCGCATATAGTCATCTTTTACTAGAAGAAAAACAATATATAAAATAATAGCTGTTAAAAGCCATTGGCGATTCACAAAGATCCATACTGGATCGTACAGCTCTAACAAGCAAAATCCTACATAGGCAAACATAACAATGAGTGAAATAAATAATACGTATAATTGCTTTGAAGCCTTAAACCTTGAAGCGTCTATACACACCATGACTAGTAAAAAAAGGTAAGTATAGCTAATGAAAAATGGTCCTACCCAGACAGACGTTGTTGATAGCATAATGCTTATCAGCAACAGCATCGACACCTTCCACCTTAAAGGCGTTTTACCCAAAAAAAATGTTGAAATAATCCACCCAATCCAAGCAAACCAATAGAATAGAAAACCTTCCATCTTCTCAACTCCCTATTCTCTCATTATGTATCAGTTTTATAAAAATTAACCGTGTGTGTAAGCATAGAAACACAAACTTCGGTAAACCTATAATAAATAAAAAATGAGGAGGTAGAGATTATGGGAAAAGATCGCCAAGAGAAAAAGTTAAAACAATCAAAGCGTGTTGAGTCAGACCGTGACCAAGGTTTGCATTACCCTGGTGCAACTAATTTACAGAGCCCTGAAGAAGCACGAGATATAAACGGACAAAAGTAAGGTGCTGATGACCTTTTCTCAGAAACGAATCATGACGTTTCTCAAGAATTGAGGTTGTAACAGCTAGTCTGTTTCATTACGCTGCAGACACTCGCTTTCCACCAGAAGGAATCTGAGCCTCCTCGTGGAAAGCGAGGTCTCAGCCTTTCCTTTAGTACTTGCAGGAGTTACGTGCCCTACGCTCTATTTTACTAGTTTTTCAAACAGGTTACTCACTTAACAAAAAAACCAAACTATAAAAAGGATTACTCCTCCATAGTTTGGATATATTACTGCCTTAAATATTTATGTCCCAGCCTTGTACCTTCATATTATATTCGTCATTTTAAAACAGGATTTGAAACAGTGTAAACAGACTTCTGTCTCCCTGTAAACAAAAAGAGCAGCGCTCCAATTAAAAGAAGTCCACCTGACAAATAAAACCCCAATTCCATGCTTTCTGAGCGATCAGCAAAATAACCAGTAATATACGGTGCAAAAATAGATGAAAGCATTCCGCTAAAGTTAAAAAATCCATACACTTTAGAATACATTGTAGAAGGCGTAATAGATGCAATGTAGGAAATTAAAATTGGGTCTAACGCTAATTTTCCAATCAGCCCATACACTACAAGTCCAACTAAAAGCCAAGCATAGCTGTTTGTGTAAGGTATAAAAAATTGACATAGTGCCCCAGCAACTGACAAACTAACAATCAACACTTTTTTATTCTGAATTCGATCAGACATATAGCCAAAGAAAATAGCCCCAGGAATAGATGCCCATGGTACCAAAGAAGCAATAATACCTGTTTCTGAAGCTTCAAGCCCTCTAGAACTTTGTAGGTAGTACGGCAACCATGTTAGCATTCCAAAAAATCCGTAAAGTGAACAAAAGATTAATATATACACTAGAATATGGTTTTTTGTAAATAGTTTTCGCAGCGGTTCTTTTTCCTTTACTTGTGCCTTACTCTCCTTAACTTTCCCATCTTCCACAAATAGTGCAATTAAAATAGCTACAATTATAGTTGGTACAGCAAAAAGATAAAAAGTGAACTGCCACCCTTTATCAAGCGTATATGTAATATAAGATGAGCCGATAAAGCCTAGTGAAATACCAAACGCCATACCGCTGTTAATCAATGCCGACACGAGCCCTCGGTACCTTTCTGAAGCGATGCTGGAAGAGATACCATACTGTGAACCATAATAAGTACCTTCTCCAAGACCAGTTAGTGCACGCATTAGCAAAAACATGCCAAACGTCGTAGCCAGGCCAGTTAAAAACGTTGCTACTCCAAATAAAATATATCCAATAACAAGCACTTTCACTCGCCCAAAACGATCTGCTAAAAAGCCAGTCGGTATCTGCATAGCCGCATAGGAAGCAAAAAATACCGTAGACATTAATCCCAATTCTGTTTTTGTCAGCCCCCACTGTTCTCCAATATCACCCATCACCGGAGATAAAATATTACGGTCTGCATACATGAAAACCCAGCCTAAAAAGAATAGAAAAATGGTTAGTACAGGATGCCCTTTTTTCATAACCACACCTCTTTTTTCTGTATTTTCAGACTATTATACCTAGTAAACGTTTTGTATTTCATTCAAGTTGTCAGGTTTCTTGCCTACCTTTTTACTATGAAGATGAAAATTCAATTAAAAAAAGAAAACAAGCACACGCTAACGTGTGCTTGTTTTCTTTTTTTAGCTATCTATTATTAAATTTTTCAATAAACACTGGTCGCTGGCGTAGCCAATCATAAGTTTCTCCCGTAATGACAAGTGGAACTTTCTGAAGCTCAGAAATAGAGGCGACACCTAACGCAACCATAATAAACGTTAACTGTTCGTGAAGCTCTAAAATCTCTTCAATGACAGCTTCTATACCCGAATTTATTAAAATAGACAGTAGATGCCCAGCTAGTCCAGCTGCTGAAGCACCTAAAGCGAGCGATTTAGCTATGTCCATTGATGTTTGAATACCCCCAGAGCCAATAATTGAAATACCATCTACACTCTGTGATACCTCTGCTAAAGATGCTGCGGTTGAAATCCCCCAATCGTTAAAAAAATGAAAATGCTTCTCACGTCTCTCATTTTCGATTTTCGAAAAATTGGTACCACCGTAGCCACCAACATCAATAATACTTACGCCAACTTCTTTTAGTTTAGCTGCCGCTGCGCCGCTCATACCGAAACCGACTTCTTTTGCTATGACAGGTACATCTAAAGCAGACACAATTTGTTCAATGCGCTTTAAAGCTCCAGTAAAGTCACGATCTCCTTCCGGCATGACTAGCTCTTGGATTACGTTTAAGTGAATTTGCATTCCATTTGCTTCAAGCATATCAACAGCTCGCTTTGCTTGATCCACTGTCGCTTCGCTTCCAAGATTAGCAAGAATAACCCCATTTGGATTTTCTTGTCTTACTACTCGATATGTTTTTTCTTCTTCTTCATTTTTAATTGCAGCCATCTGCGAACCTACAGCCATCGCTAAACCACAAGCGTTAGAAACCCTTGCTAGAGAGCGGTTAATGTCTTCCGTCTCTAATCCACCGCCGCCAGTCATTGCATTGATAAAAATTGGCGAACTCAGTGAAAGTTCGCCAATTTTTGTATTTAACTGGACATCTTTTACGCTTTTATCTGGCAAAGTGTTATGCACAAACTGAATGTCGTCGAGTCCGTGTAAGCGATGTTGTCCGGTGTGGATCGCATGATGAATGTGATCGATTTTTCGTTTCGCTCTACTCACCAAACATCACCATTATTTTAATTTTTTTAATTGATCTCCAATCATGTCGCCTAATTGAAAACCTTTTGATTCTTCTTGAAGATTGTAGTCACCGTAATCCAGTGGTTCTTCTTCCTCAAGATCACGAATGCTTAATGAAATTCGACGTTCGCCTTCGCTCACATCTAATACCTTTACTTTAACCTTTTCTCCTTCAGTTAATACTTCATGAGGAGTACCAATATGTTTGTGAGAAATGTGAGAAATGTGTACAAGCCCTTCTACACCAGGTAATATCTCTACAAAAGCTCCGAACGATACTAAGCGACGAACAGTTCCGTCGACTACATCACCTTGTTTGAGCTTTGAAGAAATATTGTCCCATGGTCCCTCAAGCGTATCTTTAATTGATAAAGAAATACGTCCGTTTCCTTTATCAACTGATAGTACTTTTACCTTCACACTATCCCCTTCTTTTACTACATCAGAGGGCTTTTCTACTCGTTCGTGTGAAAGTTGAGAGATGTGAACAAGGCCATCAACGCCTCCAACATCAACAAAAGCTCCAAAATCTGTTAAGCGCTGCACGGTTCCTTCAAGTACCTGACCTTCTGCTAAAGAACTAAGAGCTGTTTGTTTCTTTTGTGCGTTTTCTTCTTCAACAACAGCACGGTGTGATAGGATAATACGATTTTTTTCACGATCGAGTTCTACTACTTTAACTGTTAACCTTTGGTCTTGGTAACCAGCAAAATCATCAACAAAATGCGCTTCAACTAAAGATGCAGGAATAAATCCTCGCACACCAATGTCTGCTACTAACCCACCTTTAACAACTTCCTTTACAACAGCTTCAAATACTTCGCCTGTGCTTAGTTTTTTTTCTAAATCATCCCAAGCTTTCTCGGCATCGACTGCCTTCTTAGACAAAACTAACAGCTCTTCTTCAACTTTAATTACTTTTGCTTGAATCTCTGTACCTTCTTTAATTACATCACTTGCTTTTTCAATATGTAAACTTGATAATTCACTAATTGGAATAACACCATCTAACTTACTATTGGAAACTTCAACCAGAACTTGCTTATCTTCAACTTTCGTTACAGTTCCAGTTACAATTTCGCCAACTTCTAATGCTTTTACTTCTACTTGATTCATATCTTCTACCATCGTCTTTTCCTCCTTCAATATCTAGCAGCAATATATTTTCAGATAAAAAGCAGCGAAGCTCTTATCACTATATATCCTTGTATCTATTTTTGTATAGAAAAAACTCTCTTTGTTACTAACTTCTAATAAATAGAATCTTTTGTCAAGCGAAAAGCTTATGAACTATTGGTATTTTTCAATCAATTTAGCAATTTCACTCATAATTGCTTCCGTCACTTCATCAGCAGATGCACGACGTTCTCTAAATTCTGACATATCCAATGGTTTTCCATATACTACTTTCACTTTGGAAAATGCTTTATATGGACCAATAATTGCACAAGGTACAACATCAGCTGTAGAACGCAATGCAAAAAAACCTACCCCTGCTAATCCTTTTTTTAGCTTACCGTCTTTGCTTCTTGTTCCTTCAGGAAAAAGTCCAAGCACTTTCCCTTCTTTTAGAATCCCCAACCCTTTTCTCAGAGCTTCACGATCTCCCATGCCACGCTTTACTGGAAATGTTTCTAATTTAGGTAAAATGGTTTTTAAGATGGGTGCGTCAAATAATTCTGCTTTGGCCATGAATGAAATTGGGCGAGGACACGTAATTCCTACGGTAGGCGGATCTAGGTTATCAATATGATTTGAGCACAGTAATACCCCACCTTCTGATGGGATATTCTCTGTGCCAATTACTTCATAACGATAGACAGGCTTTAATATACCGCGTACTACTGAACGTGCAAATGTATAAAAGCTCACAGCATTCCAACCCTTTCATGCGTAATAGAAAGTATTTTTTCAACGACACCTTCAATTGACAATGCTGTTGTATCGATTTCAATTGCATCATCCGCTTTTTTCAAAGGTGCGACTTCACGCTCTGAATCAATTTTGTCTCGTCGGGCAATGTCAATCTTATGCTGTTCTAGATTAGATGGAAAGCCTTTTCTCACATTCTCTTCATGACGACGCTGAGCTCGCTCTTCCACTGATGCAAGTAAAAAGATTTTCACTTCTGCATGAGGAAGCACATGCGTGCCAATATCACGTCCATCCATTACGACGCCTCCGTTTTGAGCTAACTTCTGCTGGCGAACGACCATTTCTTCACGTACCAATCGGTGTTTAGCAACGATTGATACTGAATTTGTTACCTCTGCTGAACGGATGTCGTTTGTAACTTCTTTACCATTTACACTAACAACTTGTCCATTTTCCGAAGGCTTCAGTTCAATTTCTGTTTTATTTAATAAACGAAGTAACGCTTCTTCGCTTTCTAATTCAATCCCTTGCTGCTGAGCTTGATACGTAAGTGCACGATACATCGCACCTGTGTCTACATAAATATATGATAAATTTTCTGCTATAATCTTTGCTACTGTACTTTTACCAGCCGCAGCAGGTCCATCAATAGCAATTGAAATTTGCTTTTCCATAAATCCTCCTTGACGTGCTAACAAGAACATATTTTTCATTCATTTCTTTTTACACGAAAAAAAAGAGCAGGTTGTCCCCTGCTTTTTTAATCATTATTTTTATTTTATCATATCGCCGCTTTACTGGTCGAACGTTTCAATAATTTTGTTGAAATTATTTTTTGCTACTCCTTCATACTGTATAACTTTAGAAAAATAAGTTGTGTGTTCGCTGTAAAATAAAAGAGCTTGAGCAGTAAACAAAAAAAAGAACTGTACAATAACAAATTTTATCAGTAAATTTTCAATACGCTTCATGTTAATCTCTCATTCCACTATTGTATTTACATACTAGTTTGGAACGAACAGACTTAATTTATACTTATTTTATAACAATCCCTTTCTTCTTAATTCAAGCTGCCGTTTTAACGTATAGCGCATTAGTAGTTGTTTTGCTTTTATACTTGCGCTCAAAAACTCTACGGATAACTGTCCATGCTGTTCGTTAATTGGCTGTTCAATGCGTACAAGCTTACCTTGCAACTCAAGAGTTACCTCTTTTTCTTCATACTTCAATAGTAAACCTATCTTAACTTCTTCATTCACTTTAAAATCACTTCTTTCAAACAAATGAATACAAACTCCCCCGGCACTTAAATCTTTGGTAAAGCTTTGCAATGAACCCTCCTTTTCACCATCTTTCTTCATAACTACTGTTAGCGTTACAGGAACACGAAAGAAATTTCTTCTCTGTACAGCTTCTAAATACTTGTCCCCTGGATAATCTAATTCGATAATAGGTATATCTTTAATCGCTCGATTTTTCACTTCTGTTGAGAATCCATAAACACTTTTATCTTCCCCTATAAACATTGCATTTAATTTTGTCCCTTTCATTAAAAAAGCGGTTTTTTTGGTCTTTTCATTAAGTGGATAATCGATTATTAACTTATGCTCTGTGCAATCAACCACTTTACATCGATAGGTGATTTCACCTTCTTCATTTTCCAGTTTAAGCGGCATTCCAACTTTAATCATATAAAAGCCCCCCATATCATTAGTAGACCTACTATTAAAAATAGTAAAATGTACTTACTTTGTAAATACATTTAGTCTTATATACTTATTTAACATCCAATAAATTACACATCATTTATACAAAATTAGAAAAGCCTTCAAGTATTTTTCATACTTGAAGGCTTTTTGATTAAACCTCATCATAGATTGGTTCAGCGTTTTGTAATTTGTCTACCTTCTCTTCATAACCTGTTTTTGCATTTACAAAGATTCGATACGTATCGTCATTAATTGTGCCAAGAAACTCATAACACAATACCTCTTCCTGTAAATCATTTTCAATAATGGCTAGGCGATCTTCCATAACTTTAAGATTTGGATTTAACTTTGACCTTGCTTCTTCTTTTGTAATCGTTGGTTCAGGAATATCTCGTGTGCGGTGTCTCAATAAAAACTCTTTTGCTGAGAACCCCGCTACTGTTCCATCATCTAGCGCCATTTTCATTTTTACAGCATCCGGATAGATACGCACTCCACTTTCAGTTTCTTCAACGAATGTAAAGACACCAAGGTTATCGTACTGAGCGCTCTCCGACATTACAAGGCTCTCAAAACGATGATCTTTTAAAAATTTATTAGCTTTTTCCATTGCCTCGTTTAAGCTAATATTTTGCTTTTTAACATCTCTGTTTTCTAGCACCCAAATCGGATATCCACCTTTTTTCGTAATATCCATATAAATCTCTTGCTTTGTTGAAGGGTCTTTAATTGTTAAGCTGTAAAAAGGATAATTAGCTCCTTTACCACTTTCAACAATGCGCATTTCTTCTTTTCCTTTTAAGTCTAAAAATGATCGTGCTACTTCTTTTGCAACTCTTTCATCCACTTCACGACCTTTAAGCTGGTTAAAAGCTTTCTTCTCTTCTTCATTTGATGTATTGGTAATACCCAAGTCTGACTCAGCATAGGAATCCATGCTCTTTTCAACCGTTTTCAATCCATCAATAATGGTATTGTCACCCTGCTTTTCCTTTGTTGCTAAAGCTAGTTCCACATCCATCCACCTTAAATTATTATCAATAACCAAATGCTGAACTGTACGCATTTCGTTCTGAATTTCAGATGACTTTTCATAAAGAGAGTTTAATGTTTTATACTCTTTATCTGTGAGTGGAGATTTACTGAGATCTCGAACCGCTACCTCGTACGCAAAATCGCCAATATCGGATAAAAACTCTTCCGTTTTATTAAAAGGTAATAGCGCAAGTGGCAGTTGTCCTACATTGCTATGTGCTTCTGAAGTTAAACGCCATACTTCTGCAAGCGCCGGCGATAACTGATCTCGCGAACTCATCGCTAACGTCCCACCAATTTTATCATTTAATAAATCAAGCTCGTACGATAAATCATGAAACGCTCGCTGATACGTATTTTCGGCTTGTAATAAAACTGCATCTTTTTCTTGATGCTCTGTATACCCCCAGTATCCGACTCCTACCACACCAACTGCTAAAATTGTAATTAAAATTGTTCGAATCATTATTATCACCTCTCTTAATTACAGAAAATGTGTTTACCGATTTGTTTAATTTGCGGTCTTGACCAAATCCATGCACTCGTTGCTGTATCCGGATTAAAATAGTACATTGCGTTACCTGTTGGATCCCAGCCATTAATGGCGTCCAATACAGCTCTTTTTGCTGTTTCATTTGGTTCAAGCCAAATTTGGCCATCTGCTACGGCTGTAAAAGCTCTTGGTTCAAAAATAACTCCTGCCACCGTATTTGGAAATGTAGGGCTGTTAACTCGATTTAAAATAACCGCTGCTACAGCCACCTGCCCATTATACGGCTCACCCCTTGACTCTCCATATACAGCATTGGCCATTAGCTGTATATCATTTTGTGAGAATCCATTTGGAACATTTAAAGCCGTAGGTTTTTGCGCTGTTTCTTGCTGTTGTTCACTGCCTCCATTGGTAGCAGCGTTATTATTTTGACTTTGTTGAGGAGTAGCTTGATTGTTATTTCTGCCTGCTGATTGCTGCTGTCCTCGTGACTGTTGTTGCTGATTTCCTGATTGTTGGCCTGCTGACTGCTGACGCTGATTTCCTGATTGTTGGCCTGCCGACTGCTGACGTTGACTTTCTGATTGTGATTTTGCGTTTCTTTGTACATTGTTCTGATTCGACTTTGATGAAGAACCCTTTTGTTTATCAATTGGAACTCCACCGTAATGCGTAAACTTGTTTCCTTTTTTCAACTCAGTCTTTACATGATACTCATAATATTTTGTTACGTCTGCTAACTTTTGTTTGGTTTGCGCTCCGGCTAATCCATCAATCTTTTTTATACCAAACTCATACTGAAAATTTCGAAGTGCCCAGTACGTACTCCATCCAAAAACACCGTCGATTTTCCCATTATAAAAGCCGATGTACTGTAAACGAGACTGTAATTCAATAACGTCTTCCCCTACTGCACCCTGTTGAATGACTTGATTGGTAAAAGCTGATGAAGACTGCGGATTAATCATTGTTATTGCTAATAAAGAACATACGCAAGCTGAACAAATATACTTTGTAATTCGTCCCATTAAAAACATTCCATAACCTCCTACATCGTATGTAAGTGATAAGATGATAGGAGTATTTTTTGTAAAGGATGTTTTTTTATACAGGCTAGGAGAAATTTACCCAAATAAAACAAAAAACGTAGCTTTCTTAATCAGAAAGCTACGTCCTTTTATTAAGCAATAAATACCTTTTTTGCTTGCTTTACTTTACGTAATCCCAACCACCATAAATAAATCATGAATGGAATAATAATAAAAATCCAATTATCCATTGTGATGATAATATAATCATAAACGCCATGTAATAAAAATGGTGTAACGATTGAATATAAGGTCCATTTTATTTTTTCATTTCCTTTTGAAAATTTTGCTTTTCCTAAGTAATAACCCATAATAACTCCAAATAAGGCATGACTAGAAACCGGTAGAATCGCTCGACCAATCGCTGATTCTAAACCGTTAGCAAACAAGTAAAAGATATTTTCAACAGTAGCAAATCCCAATGAAACAGAAACACCATATACAATGCCATCATAATGCTCATCAAACTCAACGTGTTGATATACCGTAAAAAACAAAATAAACCATTTAAAAAATTCCTCTAAGAAACTGGTGGAAACGAATGCTTCTAAAAAAGGAGAATGAAACAAGTTTTCTTCTTGAAGCACATATTGGATAAACATAATCGGCAACACAAGCATCGCGCCAAAAATGAAAGTTTTGAAGACCATTGAAATTGGTTCGGTTTCGTACTCATCTTTTAAATAAAAAAAGCTGAGTAATGCTAATCCAGGCGCAATACCTGCAGATAAAATCGCTAACATAAAGCAGCGCCTCTTTTCATCTGTTTTTTTCCATCGTATCATGTTATTGTTAGAAAGAAAATCATTTATCTACTACCTAATTGAAAGTAGCAAAGACTTTTAACAATTCAATAACGAAAGGATGTCATTATGAAAACTCTTTATATTATTCACACCGGTGGAACTATTTCAATGAAAGAGGATGCTCAAACTGGCGCAGTAAAACCTGATGATCATAATCCTTTACAACACTCCACACCGTCAATAGCTAGCTTAGCAAACATAATTGTCGAGGAAGTGTTTCATTTACCTTCACCTCACGTTACACCAAAAGAAATGCTTACGTTAGCGAAAAAAATTGAGCAAAAAATTGAGACTGACCAAATTGATGGCGTCGTAATTACACATGGTACTGATACGCTTGAAGAAACCGCTTACTTCTTAGACTTAACAACTAAAACGGATATTCCAATTGTATTAACGGGTGCAATGCGCTCCAGCAATGAAATTGGATCTGATGGCCCTTATAACTTTATTTCTGCAGTGCGCGTAGCTTCAAGTGATGCTGCTAAAGGAAAAGGCGTTCTCGTGGTCATGAACGATGAAATCCATACGGCTAAAAACGTGACTAAAACACATACAAGCAATGTAGCTACATTCCAAAGCCCTCAATATGGACCAATTGGAATTGTAACAAAGCAAGGCATCTCATTTCATCATATGCCTACAGAGCATGAATTTTATCCTGTAGATAATATTGACAAGCAGGTTGTTTTACTGAAAGCTTATGCAGGTATGGATGAACAGATTTTTCAATCATTAGCCTCCTTACATATTGATGGCTTAATCATTGAAGCACTTGGGCAAGGAAATTTACCTCCCCGCACCTTACAAGGTTTACAACAACTATTGGATAAAAACATTCCAATTGTACTGGTATCTCGTTGCTTTAATGGTATTGCACAGGATGTATATGGATATGAAGGTGGAGGAAAGCATTTAAAGGAACTAGGTATGATTTTCTCAAATGGGCTCAACGGTCAAAAAGCAAGAATTAAATTGTTAGTTGCTCTTCAAAGCTCTTCAAATCAAGAAGAAATTCAAGAAATCTTTCATCATTAATAGAAAAAGACAACCATAATGGTGTTACACCATTATGGTTGTCTGCTTGCTAGATATTCAGCAATTTGCCTTCCATGAAAACGCCCATTTTCGATGAAGATTTCATTTGCATTATTTCCTGCTGCAATTACCCCTGCAATAAAAATACCCTGCACATTTGTTTCCATTGTATCAGGATCAAACAGCGGACGACCTGATTCAAAATCAATCTCAATACCCATTTTCTCTAAGAATGAATGATCTGGATGATAACCGGTCATCGCAAAGACAAAATCATTTGGAATTGTAATTTCATCTTTTCCATTCGAATACGTTACCGTGTGTTCATCGATACGAGTAACAACTGCATCAAAAATCATTTCGATGATGCCGTTTCGTACCAAGGCTTCAAATTCTGGTAATATCCAAGGTTTCACACTTTTTGAATATTCTGTCCCTCGATAAATAACTGTCACACGAGCGTCTGCTTTTACTAGTTCCAATGCTGCATCCACACTGGAATTTTTACCACCAATTACAACTACATCTTGATTAAAGTATGGGTGCCCTTCTTTAAAATAGTGATGGACTTTCGATAAATTTTCACCAGGCACGCTCATATAGTTAGGTGAATCATAATAGCCAGTTGCAACAATAACATACTCTGCTTCGTACTCACCTTTTGAAGTGGTAACAACAAATTGTCCTCCATTGTTCTTTTGTACATGTTTTACAAGTTCAAACGAGTGAATTCGTAATTTTTTGCGTTTAACTACTTCACGATAGTAAGCAAGAGCTTGGTTTCGAACTGGTTTTCTGTTTTCTGTAATAAATGGAACATTTCCAATCTCTAACTTCTCACTTGAACTAAAAAAAGTCTGATGGGTAGGGTAATTGTAGATGGCATTTACAATGTTCCCTTTCTCAATGACAAGGGCATTGATGCCGATAGCCTGCAGTTCCAGTGCTGCAGAAAGTCCACAAGGTCCCCCTCCGATAATGATTGCTGTTTCTTTTTCCAAACTACTCACTCCTTTACTTCCAACGAACTTTAGCGTTGCACCAAGCTCTCTTTCAACTCCATTGGTTTCTACTAAGTAAATTATCTTTACGCACAAAAAAATCTCCTATCTTATGATAGGAGATTTTTTATAAATACGCAAATCTTTCTACTTATTAAATCCAGCCTCTAAAGCGCGATGCTTCAGCCATTTTACGTACGCCTACCATGTAAGCAGCCAAGCGCATATCAACCTTACGTGTTGTCGACGTTTCGTAAATAGTATTAAAGGATTTAACCATTACTTTTTCTAGTTTTTCTTCTACTTCTTCTTCTGTCCAATAATAACCCTGATTATTTTGAACCCATTCAAAGTAAGAAACCGTAACGCCTCCAGCGCTAGCTAATACATCAGGCACAAGCAAGATGCCACGCTCAGACAGAATACGAGTTGCTTCTAATGTAGTTGGTCCATTTGCTGCTTCTACAACAATACTTGCTCGGATTTTATCAGCATTTTCTTCTGTAATTTGGTTTTCAATTGCTGCCGGAACAAGAATATCACAATCCAGTTCTAATAATTCTTTGTTACTAATTGTTGTATTAAATAACTTTGTTACCGTACCAAAACTATCTCGGCGATCTAATAGATAGTCAATGTCTAAACCGTTCTCGTCATGCAAAGCACCATATGCATCCGAAATACCGATAATTTTAGCTCCTGCATCATGCATAAATTTCGCTAAAAAGCTTCCGGCATTTCCAAAACCTTGCACCACGACTCTTGCACCTTTTAAATCAATTCCACGTTTTTTAGCCGCTTCTCTTATACAGATTGTAACCCCTTTAGCTGTTGCTGTTTCACGTCCGTGAGAACCTCCTAAGACAAGCGGTTTACCTGTGATAAAACCTGGTGAATTAAATTCATCAATTCGACTGTATTCATCCATCATCCAGGCCATAATTTGCGAATTCGTAAACACGTCTGGTGCTGGAATATCTTTTGTTGGACCTACAATCTGACTAATTGCTCTTACATATCCACGACTTAACTTTTCTAATTCTCCAAACGACATGTTACGAGGGTCACATACAATTCCACCTTTTCCCCCGCCATAAGGTAAATCGACAATCCCACATTTTAAACTCATCCAAATAGAAAGAGCTTTCACTTCTTTTTCTGTTACATTTGGATGAAAGCGAATTCCACCTTTTGTGGGACCAACAGCATCGTTATGCTGAGCGCGGTAACCTGTAAAGATTTTAACCGAACCATCATCCATTTTGACAGGAATTTTCACCGTCATCATGCGAAGTGGTTCCCTTAACAATTCATATACTTCCTCAGGATAGCCCAATTTCTCCAACGCCTTATGTATGACCGTTTGAGTAGATTTTAACACATCATTTTTCTCTTCTTGTCGATTGCTTTTGCTTTCTTGCATTTTGTCGGCTACCATCTGTAAACCTCCTAAAGTGGATCAAAAAATTAGTAATTCATTAATTTGGTGCATCTTTCATGACATAGTATACACCCTTACTTTTACAATGCAAAGGGAAATATGAAAGTTTTATGATATTTTGTAGGACAAAACGAAAACGCTTCCAATTAATTGTGTAATCATCATAATTTTTACTATTTTTCGCAAGACCATGTGAGGTAAATCCCTAAAAAAACTCCTTTTATTGCCGCAGGTTTATGTAACACCTATAGCAATAAAAGGAGCTGTTACATTTGAATGTACCTTTGCTCTAAGTTTATGAAAAAGTATCTGCAATATACGAAAGAGCTTGATTATGAATTAGCTGCTTTCCATACTCCTGTACACGATGTTTCGTAATCGTAGAAGGGTTTCCGTACTCTGCTAATAACGCTATAATATTTCCAATCTCTTTCATCGTCAGTTTTTCTTCTCCTACTAACACATAAAACCGATTTTCAAACGAATAGAGAATGGTTTCAATATCGTAATGCTCATTAATCCGTTTTGCTAGTTGAATAACGTCTTCAAACGTTTGAAACTCAAAGAATAAATCGTGACTCTCATCCAACATCACTTGCATCTCGATAAATTCTTCATACATATCTTCATGGTCATCCATAATTTCCATTTCATCTTGACTATCTTGTTTCGTCACAAACACGACCATTCCCTGAGCTTGAAGGGAAAAAATCTCTACTGAAAGCGAGCTTGTCGGTTCAAAATTCAATTCTTTGGACGCCTGCTCAATCATCTCACGAAACAGCTGTTTAACCTTAAATGTATCAGTCCACAAATCTTCTTTTGTGAGTCCTCGCTCTTTTAAATCATCGTACGTGACAAAGACTTTTAACTTATTATAATTTAAACGCTCAAGTCTCATTTGCGTCCCTCCCCGCTTGCACTCATAACCACATGGTTTGATAATGCAGTATATGTACCTTCTAGAAAACGGTTCGTGATGTTTACTTACGAGTTTACAGGTTTACACGGTTAAAAACAAGCCTATTGATTATGATGCTCAGCTAATTTTTCAGTTAGCCATTCATTCCATTCGTTTTTGGAATTCCCTAATAAAAATGAAGAAGCTCGCTCTTTATCTTTTCCTTCTAACATTTCAAAAACAAAACCACCAAGGCCAATTTTCAAATGAGGAAACTCTCCCTGTACATCACACGCTAAATCAACGGTTTTCTTAGCATTTTCCATCATTGTACAGGACATAAAGAAGAAGGTTGGATCCACTTCTTTTAAAATGAGATAAATATCCCTTTCTTCAATGCTACTCCCTAAGTAAATAACTTCGAACCCTTTTCTTCTTAAGAATAATGTAAAAACAAGCAACCCCACTTCATGTGTTTCATTCGGACCGCATACCGCAATGGCTTTTGGCAATAAGCCACTTGAAGGAAGAGAATAAAATAACATACTAATTCTTGTTTTTAAAAGCTGTGTAGCATAGTGTTCATGGGCACTTGTAATCTTTCCTTTCTCCCACATGTCTCCTACTGTAACTAATAAAGAACCTAGTATATCAATGACTACTTGCTCCACCGAATATAAGCTAAAAGCATGATTAATTAGCTCTTGTGCTTTACTTTCTTCAAAAGATAATAAATGATGTAAAATTTGATCCTTTAAACGTTGAGGTGTTTCCACTTCACTTTGGTCATCAGTTTGGTGAACATTTGCGCTCTCTGTTTCTAACAACGAGACGGCTTGACTAATCGTAAAGCCATTGCTTACTTTATCTGTTAACCACTTTAATTTTTTTAAATCTGCCTCTGTATACAAACGATGACCCGACTCGTTTCGCACAGGGTTAAATATTTTATAGCGACGCTCCCATGCACGCAACGTTCCGGGTTGGATTCCGACCATGTTTGAGATGGCTTTAATATTATACTTTCCTTCTTGTGAAGCCATATGTAACCTCCAACGACTCTTCATGAACTATAACGTATTACTTGCATTATAGGATAAGTTACACGTTGTGTAAAATTTATATATGCTGGGTTTCAGAGACTCTTGTAGTTAGTTTGCTCTAGTGATTGTGAGAACATGCGCCTTAGCTTTTGCTTCCAAACGAAGGGGCACAGAAGTAGTTCCATAACCATTGCTTACAAAATAAACTGTATCTTTATGTGCTTTTAGTCCACCTAATTCATAAGGACCGAATCCAAGCAAACGAATCTGTCCACCATGGGTGTGACCACTAAGCATTAAGTCAACACGATGATTTTCTACTTCAAAGACTGCATCCGGATTATGGCTAAACAACAATGTAAAATACCGTTGATCTATGCCTTTAAAGGCTTGGTTCATGTTTAATTGTCCTTCTGACAAGTCATCAACTCCTACAATATTGTAGGAAACCCCTTCTTTCTCTATGCAAATTGCTTCGTTTTTTAAAGCTATTACCTCATGCTTTTTAAAGATATTCATTAAACTTTCTTGATCAATTTCATAATCGTTATTTCCCCATACAAAGTAAATAGAACCTAACTGGCTTAATTGCTTAATATTTGTTTCAATCTGTTGGATTGGGACACCTTTTTCAGCTAGGTCTCCTCCAATAACAACAAAGTCAATCTTTCCATTCACTTGTTCAATTAAGGATTGTGTAATCGTACGTTTATGTATATCTGAAATAAAGAAAATGCGTAATGACTGCCACTCCTTTGGAACACCCTTCACTTCAATATTTTCTTGTTCGACGACTGTACGCTGTGCTTCTTTTGCCATGTAAGTAAGTAAAACAATAGCAATTACTATCAATACAACGATAATTCCTATAATCATAATTATGCTCACTCCTTTTTATTTGCTTTGTGAAGCAGCACCTATACCGTAAATGAATGAAGCCACTATAACTGGTAATAGTAAGTAAAACTCATATGAAATAAACGCTACGCATCCTACTAAAGAAATCCATGCTACGAAAAAGTCCATCTTCTGCACCCTTGTCCCTTGTATCCAACGGTACATATTTTCAAATAGCATTTTTACCCAAATAGCCTGACACGTACAGCTAATCAAAAAGAGCAAAATCGTTGCAAAGAGATTCTCTGGATTTTTCAGAAAGTACACAATGGTATCTAGTGAAACTCCTTTTTGTTCAAATACAGAGGTTGTAATGAAATAATAACTACATACCCAACCTATTACAAATAATAACCACTTTCTCATAATACAAGCCTCCCCTCACTACAACTTGTATGTGAGAAGAGGCTATTGCATGTATTTAATCCTTATTTATTTTCATGATACAAATTAATATCGTAGGTTTGTTTCATTGCCGCATACAAATCTTTTCGGTTTTCCCACTGTGCTGGCGTTGACCAAATATCCTTGCTTTTTTGAATGATTTCACACCGCAAATCATTAAATTCTTTTTCCAACTTATCGCACTGCTTTTGCATCTGTATCATTTTGAAATAGGTAGAAACAATAATAATAAGCAAAAAAAGATGCTTACTATCATCGAGAAAGAATTGAATAAAATCACTAAAAGCTCGTAAATTCAGCTGCGAAGTAAATACAAATAAATAACTCATCCCAAGAAGCAAACACCCAAAGAATGCCCACTTCCATTTATTCATCGATTTTTGAGTAGCTGATAGCTTTTCTTTTTTAGTTATAACACTTTCTAATATATATTGAGTTGGTTCATCAACATGATAATGAGATAGCTCTTTCACTTTCTTCAACTCCCCTTTATAAGGCTAGTACCACAGTATGAAGAAAGATGAATGTTTATGTTTAAAATTTCAACAATGAATCTTTTAATGGACAGCTTGTTTGAGCAACCTTGCTAGTTCGCCTTGCCATCCTAAAAATGTAGACTCCGTACACTCATGTTCAGGTTGACTATATTCATCCAAATCAATATTGCAAAGGTCACAGCAATTGTGCTTCTCTGAAATACCCTCTTCTTCGAAATAGCTCATTAAAGCTTTTCTTCTACAATCCTTTGTATGGATAAACTCTTTCATTGCGTGGTATTTTTTCTGTTTAGCATTTAAGCGTTTATTTACAATTTCCATCAGCTCTTCATATAGAGATTCCGTGACCTTCTCTGGATAAATTAATCCATCATGAACAGCACCAATATTTTCTAAGTAGTGACGGATAAAACGCCAATGGGTTTCGTAAATACCAATTGTAAATAAGAAGTGCGCTTCTACTTCTCGAACTCCAACCGGGCTGGAACTTGAACGAATTTGTGACAAACAATATAAAAGCGTATCCGAAGAAGGAAGCTCTAAGTCTAACAAAGCCTGCGCAGAACCATCATCTTCTTCACTATATAATAAAATCGCCAAACTCGGTAACCCATCACGACCTCCCCTGCCAATTTCTTGAACGTAGGATTCAAGCTGGGTAGGCGTTTGAAAATGCAGTACAAACCGAACGTTTGATTTGTTAACTCCCATTCCAAAAGCACTTGTACAACAAATAAAGTCGAGCTGATTTTCAAGAAATTGTCGCTGGATAAGTGTACGATCGTTAGCTTCCATTCCTCCGTGGTAATATTGAACTTTCTCAACACCGTTTTCTTTTAAGTAGTGCGTTAGCGACTCTGTTAAAGCCCGGCTAGAACAATAAATAATACCTGGTTTTTGAATTTTCGTTACGTATTCCAATAGCTTTTTCTTTTTTTCTTCAAGACCATGCACATGCTCTACGCTGATAGCAATATTTGAACGATTCATTGAATATAAGTGCTCATTAACTTGATCAAGGTGTAAATACTTTTTAATATCACTGAGTACTTCACTCGTTGCTGTACCGGTTAGCGCTAAGCAAGTTGGCTTCCCTAGCTTTTCCCATACAATACCTAAGTTTAAGTAGTCTAATCGAAAGTCATGTCCCCATTGTGAAATACAGTGTGCTTCATCTACAACGAACATACCGATATTCGTTTGTTTTAAAGCATGAACTACATGGGGATTCTGTAAGATTTCGGGGGAAGCATAAATGAAACGATAGCTATTTAAAGAGCGTAGTGCCTGCTGCTTTTCATCTTCACGTAAAAAGCTGTTAAGAGCAATAACCCTCTTCTCTCCTTTGGCTTTAAGCTGCTGAACCTGATCTTCCATCAGGGAAAGTAATGGGGACACAATAAGGATTGGCCGCTTTAAAAAATAGCCAGGGAGCTGATAGCAAAGTGACTTTCCTGTTCCAGTAGGCAAAACGGCCAGAACATGATTGTGATTTAATAAGTCCGTTATAATTTCTTTTTGACCGTTTCGAAAAGTTGAAAAGCCAAATTCTCTTTGAAGTACCTGTTCTAACTGCATCGTCTTACTCCTTTCTTAATCCGTTACGCACTTAGCTAATACAAGACGAATTTGAAAATAAGTAAGGTGATCACTAACCTCTTTTTTTATTTCTTTGAGCTGATTGGTATTTAACGCTTTGAAAGCGTTGATAATTTCCTCTTGATCCTCTACTTTCACATAAGCATCAATCGTAAAGTTAGGAAGAAACAATGCCAGTTCAGCAATATGATCTTCAATTGTGCTCTCTTTTAACCGCCTAATTCTCGCTACTTCTTTTAACGATTTTCCTTTTTGTAACCACTCATACGTTTTAACTGTTGAAGCTGTTAATGGTACAGTCATATGTACATCTTGTACAAATTTCTGGAGAACAGGAAATTCACTTGGACATTCGCTAATTTGCTCAATAATTTGATGAACAACGCTGATTACCAATAAGTGAACGTAGTTTTCGTCCATATTGTAATACTCAGCAAGCTGGCTTTTGGTTAAGCCAATTCGTTTATATCCACTCAAGTGTTGGACAAATATATCAGCATCCCGGGAAGAACACCTCTTTAATATGCATTGTAACTCATCAAATAAATGCTTTGCCAACTCTTCTCGTGAATACGACTGAGAAAATAGATAAGCTTTCACCCATTGAATGGGCTCAGCATCTTGCGTTATTGGTAAAAATCCCTTTTGAAAATACTGTAGGTTAGAGATTGTTTGAATGAACAAGGTCAGTCTCGATAAAAATAATTGTGTGCTACTTGCAAATTGCCAACCGCTAAGCTTAGCTGGCAGAGGCCATTCACGTAACTGTGTGCGAAGTACTTGTTCGCCCTTGGCTGTTAGCACATATTTTTGATGATCTACTTCTTTAATAAATTGTTGAGAATTAAGCTCTTTTACGTATCGAGAAAATGTTTCTTTTTTCAAGTAACTAAATGATTGAAATAAAAAAGACAAGCCAAAGATTTTACCGTCTTGAATTGTTTGCGCTGATTTTTTACCAGCTACTATATGATAAATTCCGTAAACTGTTCGTTCACCTTTTAGTTGTTGCATACTATATAGCATAACGGTTTGAATATAGTTCACAATCGTCAACTTCCTTTCTCTTTTCATTTTACCAAAACTTTAACAGAACGCACCCTTTTGTCATTGAGCGAATCGAGATGAATCAAAAAAGCAGTGCTATAAGTCATGACAAACCCTTGTCTGATAAGCATTATCAATGACTTTTCTATTGAAAAGTTTTAAAAATCGTCTTACAATGGGTAAAGAGAAATTTCACGCTTATGTTGAAAAGAGATTATATAACACGAAATTTTCGAACACTTTACAGGAGGTCTTGTTATGCCAAAATATACAATTGTTGACAAAGATACATGTATTGCATGTGGAGCATGTGGAGCAGCAGCACCAGACATTTATGATTACGATGATGAAGGAATTGCATTCGTAACATTAGATGATAACCAAGGGATTGTGGAAGTTCCTGATGAATTAGAAGATGATATGATGGATGCATTTGAAGGCTGTCCAACAGATTCAATCCGCGTAGCAGATGAGAAGTTTGACGGTGACTCTAACAAATTTGAATAAGAAGTAAAAAAAGACCTGTACATAGAGATGTACAGGTCTTTTTTTCTATTTAAACTGCGACTCGCTTTGTAATCCAATACTTCATTTTATTAAATAAAACAACGAAAATTAAGCCTGTAATAATCCCTTTAATCATATTAAATGGCAGAATCCCCGTTACGACTAACTGACGTGTTTCCTCACTTGACAGTGCCGGTGACTGCAAGAAAAGCGTATATGCAGGTAAGAACACATAGTAATTTAAAAACGCCATGCCAACGGACATTACTACTGTTCCAACTACTAAACCTGTTGTAATACCTTTTGTAGTTTTAAATTTATGAAACATAAGAGAAACCGGTAAAATAAATAATAGCCCTGCTACAAAATTTGCGAATTGGCCTACAGGGACGCCTGTTGCGCTTCCTTGAATGAGGTAGTGGAGAAGATTTTTAATTCCTTCGACAATAATACCTGCTACAGGACCAAAGATTAATGCAGCAAGCAGTGCCGGCACCTCACTAAAATCAATTTTTAAAAATGGTGGTATACCTGGTATTGGGAAGTTAAGCATCATTAATACGTAAGACAAACCGCTTAGCATCCCTAAAATAACAAGCTTTTGTGTTTTCTTGCTTTGTTCCATTTTCCTCTCTCCTTCTTGCGATCCACTCTTCCAAGAAGAAAGGTTCATTGCATATGCGCTCCATAAAAAAACCTCAACAAATTTGTTGAGGGAAAATGCAGGCACATTCAATAAACGTTCAGCACATTTGCTTTTGAACGTTTGAACCTCCACCTTCTCCCATCCAGACTTTACTGTCGGCTTTGGAATCACACCAAATCCTGCTCCAAACTTAAAGAGCTCGCGGGCTTAAAACAACTTGTTTATCACCGCCGGTCGGGAATTACACCCTGCCCCGAAGATAGATCAATATTTAATGATGTTCACATTATATGATACCTTGAATTAAAAGTAAATCATTTAATATAAAAAATCCCACAATTCTCATTCTTTTAGTCATTATTTTTGCACGGCGGTAAAAGCAGCGGAATATTGAAAGATTGTCAGGCATCCTTTCAACGTACTTTCATATATAAAAACCTCAAAAAAGTACGTTTTAAAAATATTTAACTAGAAATAAATCTTCTAAATCCTCCTTTTTTTATAAAAAATCCGAATATTAATCAAAAAAATAAAAATGAAAACGTTACCAATTGTGAACTTTTTTACAATCTAATTGACAGAATTTTTTTAACGTGATAAATTATCAGATATTTGAGTTGTGAAAGGGAGATGTTAATACATGTATGAAGTGTTAGTAGCCGATTCAATTAGCAATGAAGGTCTTGCTCCATTATTAGAAGCATCAAATGTTAATTTAACAAGAAAAAAAGTAACGGAAGTTGAAGATTTATTGCATACATACGATGCACTGCTTGTTCGAAGCGCAACGACTGTGACGGAAGACTTGTTAGACAAGATGAAGAATTTAAAGATTGTTGCTCGTGCAGGTGTAGGTGTCGATAATATTGACATTGAAGCATCAACTAAGCGAGGCGTTGTTGTTATCAATGCTCCAAATGGAAACACTATTTCTACGGCTGAGCATACTTTTGCCATGATGGCTAGTTTAGTTCGCCATATCCCTCAAGGAAATATTTCTGTCAAATCTCGCGAATGGAACCGATCAGCATTTGTTGGTACAGAACTCAACCGCAAGCACTTAGGAATTGTTGGTTTTGGGCGTATCGGCTCTGAACTTGCCAAACGTGCGAAAGCCTTTAACATGACGGTACATGTATATGATCCATTTTTAACAACATCTCGTGCAGAAAAACTAGGAGTTGACCTCTTATCGTTAGATGATTTACTAGCAGTAGCTGATATTATTACTGTTCATACGCCATTAACGAAAGATACAAAAGGTTTATTAAATCGCGATACGTTAGCCAAAACAAAAAAAGGCGTTTATTTACTAAACTGTGCACGAGGCGGCATTATTGATGAAGAAGCACTTGCACACTATTTAGAAATTGGTCACGTTCAAGGTGCTGCAATTGACGTGTTTGAAGTAGAGCCACCTACTGATAATCCACTTTTAAACTTTGATCAGGTTATTACAACGCCACATTTAGGTGCTTCAACAAAAGAAGCGCAGTTAAATGTAGCTGAAGATGTTGCTTATGATGTGCTACGCTTCTTAGAAGGTAACCCAGTAAGTTCTTCAATTAACTTACCGACACTTTCAAAAGACGTATTCGAAAAAATCCAGCCGTTTACTAGCTTAACAAAACAGCTTGGTGCCGTTTTATCACAATGCATGAAAGAACCTGTTCAAGACATTTCTGTTACGTACGCAGGAACAGTAGCGGATTTAGAAACAACGTATATTACCCGAAGCTTGTTGTCTGGATTTTTAACTCATCGTATCGACCGCTCAGTTAACGAAGTAAACGCGTCAATGATTGCCAAAGAGAGAGGCATTACGTTTGGTGAGAAAATTTCTGATAACACTCAAGGCTATGCTAATATTATTGAAGTTGTTGTAAAAGGAGAATCTCGTACATTCTCTATTACCGGTACGTATATCAAAGATTACGGTCCTCGCGTTATTAATATTGATTCCTTTGACATTGATTTTTATCCAGAAGGACATTTATTATATATCCGACACACAGACCAACCTGGCGTTATTGGAAATGTTGGTAAAGCGCTTGGTGATTTAAATATCAACATTGCAACAATGCAGGTAGGACGTAAACAAAAAGGCGGAGAAGCGATTATGATGCTTACGTTCGACCGTCTTATTGAAGATGCAACAATTGAGTCTCTAAAGCAAGCAAGTGAAATTGTTACAATTCAACGTATTGAACTATAAAACAAAACAAGGAAGGCAAATGCCTTTCTTGTTTTTATTTTGTTATCTTTAGGTGTTGACCAGGATAAATATCACTGGTTGTCATATGATTTCTTCCTTTTAAATCGTCTACATCTATTTTGTATTTTTTTGCGATTTCAGATAACGTGTCCCCTCTTTCAACAACGTATCCTTCATTTAACTGTCTAAATACAGCAGCTTCTAACTGTTCCGTTACGTAGGCTGATAATTTTTCTTGATCAAGCTTTGCGATTGGGTTAATAGCATTCGTTTTATCAATATTCCACGTTCCTTTATGAACTTCAAAATGCAAATGGGCACCAGACGATCGACCTGTATTACCTATTTGTCCAATTGTCTGACGAGCAGAAATTCTTTCTCCCTCCGCAACACCTCGATTATTCAAATGTGCATACACCGTTTCGTATCCATTATCCTGCTTGATAAATACAACTTGTCCATATGTATCAGAGTAATAAGATTTGGTGACTCTCCCACTATATACTGCATACACCTGTGTTCCCACAGGCGCTGCAATATCAATACCAAAATGTTTTGCGTTACGAGAACCAAACACATCTGTAAGCGTTCCTTCTTCAGTAGGCCAGTTCCACTGTGTTGAAGCTTGTGCTTTAGCCATTGTTCCGCCAACAAACAATAGACCTATACACATTCCCATAATAACTACTACTAATATTCGCCTTACAATATCAAGCATACATATCCTCCTATGTACTAAGCGTTTCTTGACACATAAATATACTATATGCATTTTCAAAAATTCTAGACATTTCCAATAAAAAAAGGTTAGAAAATAGTGAAATATTTTCTAACCTTTTACTATTCAACCTGTGACCCCAAAGTAACATTTATCACTATGAGTAGTGTTTAGGAAGCTTAATAAAGAATGTTGTGCCCTGATTTAAAATACTATTTACCACAATGACTCCATGATGTGCTTCTACAATATTTTTTGCAATTGCGAGCCCGAGTCCCGTACCCGACTTTCCTCTTGTTCTTGCCTTATCTGCTTTATAAAATCTTTCAAAAACAAACGGTAAATCTTCTTCTGGTATTCCTACACCTGTATCCTCAACTGAAAGATGAACTTCCGTTTGGTTACTGTTAATACCAAGCGTCACTTTGCCTCCTTTAGGAGTATGACGAATTGCATTATCAATCAAATTGGTTAATACTTGTTCTATCCGATCTGCATCAATGGTTGCCGGGAGTTTTATTTGTGCATTGGTTTGAAGTTCCAACCTAATGTCTTGCTCTTTAGCAATGCCCTGGAATTTACGAACTACTCGCTCAGCAAGTTCAACCATCTCAATTTCAGCTACGTGGAGTTGAACATGCCCCGCTTCCATTCGAGCTAAATCTAATAGTTCGTTAACAAGCCTCCCCATCCTTAAGGATTCATCATAAATAACTTGGGTAATTTCTTTTTTCTCTTCTTCCGTACTCGCAATGTCATCAATAATCGCTTCACTATAACCTTGTAGCATTGAAATCGGTGTTCGTAATTCATGTGAAACATTGGCGATAAAATCTTTTCGAAGTTTATCTAATTTACGCTCTTCTGACATATCGCGTAAAACCGCAACGGCTCCTCGAATCTTTGTTTGGTTATAAAGTGGTGACATGAGAATAACCCATGTCTTCCCTTGTATTGTTAGTTCTGCGCTCTGCTCTTTTTCACTTTTAACAACGCTCTCGAACAAACGAACAACTTTTAAAGGAAGTTCTGGAATGGACTGATTGTTCATATTTTGCTCATAGTACCATGCTTGTAAAAACTGATCTGCAGGTGGATTCGTAATTAAAATTGAACCATTTTGGCTAAATGTAATAACACCATCCGCCATACTACTTAAAATACTTGATAGCTGCTCTTTTTCTTGATTTAAAGCGTTAAGATTGAACTTTAACTGTCTTCCCATCTGATTGAAAGCAATGGCTAGCTCACCAATTTCATCATGTGTCAAAATCGGTACTTTCGTCTCGAAATTTCCTTTCGTAACCTCAAAAGCTGCCTGCTTCATTTTTCGAAGCGGAGCGGTAATTCGCGTTGATAAGAAAAAGGCAAAGATTGTAGTCAACACGATGGCAATACCCGCAGCTAAGATAATAAACTTTGTTGTATAGCGCGCAGGCTCTTCAATCTCAGCTAATGATTGGTACAAGTAAACTCCTCCATTACCTTGACCATCCACAGATAACGGAACGCCTACAATAAACATCAGTGGACTTTCTGAAGTACTTCTACCTTCGTTCATGTACATCTCTTCGTGTACAACTTCACCATGTGTAGTTACTCTCTGAAGATTTTTGTCTTCAGAAATAAGCGAGATGACAGTGTCGCGTCTCTCTTCTTCTGGATGTGTAGAATTCCAATACTTTTTATCTCCTTGCACAATTAAGATACTGGCTTGATCAGCTAATTCTCGTGCAATTGAAAGTCCAAGCTCCTGGTCTTTGGTTTCTTGTACGATGGTGGAGATTTTAGCTGCTGTTTTCGTTAATCGCTTTTCTGCGTCATCTACATGATAATTTTCAAAGAACTGCAGCAATAAAACCGTTAAAATAAATAAAACAAACGTAACGAGTAATAAAATAGTAAACCAAAGTTTACCAACAACACTGCGCCAAAACATCAGCTGTTCCCAACCTCAAATTTATATCCTACACCCCAAACGGTTACAATCATTTTAGCAGCGTCTGGAGATACGCGGTTTAATTTTTCTCGCAAACGTTTGACATGGGTATCTACCGTCCTTAAATCTCCAAAGAAGTCGTAGTGCCAAACTTCTCTCAGCAACTGCTCTCGGTCGTACACTTTATCTGGCGTTTTTGCTAAAAAACACAGCAGTTCGTACTCTTTTGGTGTTAAGTTTACTTCTTTATCATCAGCAGTCACACGATGTGCATCATTGTCAATTGTTAAATGATCAAATACAATCATGTTTTTAACTGAAGGTGTTGGTTCCATAACAGGTATAGACGATGAGCGTCGTAATAAGGCCTTCACGCGCAGTACAACTTCTCTAGGGCTGAAGGGTTTAACAATATAGTCATCGGTTCCAACTTCAAAGCCTTGAACACGGTTTACTTCTTCCCCTTTTGCCGTTAGCATAATAATTGGTGTTGTTTTTTTCTCCCTGATTTGTTTACACACTTCAATTCCATCAATTCCAGGCATCATTAAATCTAAAATAATAAGATCATAATTTATATGTAACGCTTTCTCTATAGCCTCATGGCCATCAGCAGCTTCCTCAATCGTATATCCTTCTTTTTCTAAATACATCTTTAATAAACGACGAATACGATCTTCATCGTCCACAAGTAATAACCTTTGTTCAGTTTGCATGTTCTCAACCTCCTACGTTTAGTTTACAAAAAAAACAGATGAACTGCTACCAATGTCTAACCAACATTGTGACAATCTATGTAACAAATGAATGAGGCTTAATAGATTTCTCTTTTATTTGTACTCTTTTGAAATCATTTTTCATTCATATCTAATTCCCAGACCTGGTTGGATTCATTATGACAAAAAAAACTCGCTGTCGCAATGACAGCGAGTTTTGGTTATGCATATGAATGTAGACCTGCAATGACTAAGTTAACTGCAACGAGATTAAACATAATAATAGCAAAGCCACCAACTGCTAACCACGCTGAACGTTCACCTTGCCACCCTTTTGCTAGACGCAGATGTAAAAAGGCTGCATAGAAAAGCCACGTAATTAAAGCCCATACTTCTTTCGGATCCCATCCCCAGAAGCGCGTCCAGGCAATTTGCGCCCATATCATTGCAAAAATTAAAGCACCTAAAGTAAAAACAGGAAACCCAATAGCAACAGAGCGATAGCCTACTTCATCTAGTAATTCACTATTGACTTGCTTGACTAACGGTTTTAAAGCAGCACCAATTCGCTTGCGAAGAACAAGGCGAAGTAACCAATATAGGACTAAACCACTCATCAGTGACCATAAAACTGTATTTAATTTTTGTGCATTTATAATTGCAGGTACCGAAACCGTTGGCTCTAATCGATTATCCGTGATTAGCTCACCTTCATGCGGACCAACTAGGGCTGGCAGATGATATACCATTTCAGCCTGTTTTTCATTTTTATCAACCCATGTAAAGGTAGCGTCATAGTTTGATAAGCTAAAAGCTGTTGTCATAATAATAAATCCAACCGTACTAAGTAAAGAATACAGGATAAACTCTAGCCAAAATGTTTTTTTTGTTGCTTTTGTTTGATCAATACATTTAATAAGGTAAATCAGTC
This sequence comes from Bacillus sp. 1780r2a1, assembly GCA_024134725.1. Taxonomy (NCBI): domain Bacteria; kingdom Bacillati; phylum Bacillota; class Bacilli; order Caryophanales; family Bacillaceae; genus Bacillus; species Bacillus sp. 1780r2a1. The sequence continues at coordinate 3,297,329 of CP099863.1, forward strand.
CCGCTACAAAGCTAATGGCTAAAATTGCTTCCCCTGCAGCAGCTGTTGTAACGTGAATATGTAACCAATTTGTTTGAAGAGCCGGTATTAAAGGCGAAATTTCTGTTGGGAACATACTTGCATACGCAATAATTAACAGCGCCACAGGAAGAGCAAATAAGCCTAGAATACTCAACTTATAAATAAAGTAAATAATAATAAATGCTCCGACAACCATCATGCCAAAGAAGGTTGTAAACTCAAATAGATTACTAACTGGTGCATGACCTGAAGCAATCCACCTCGTAATAAAATAACCAACTTGCGCAATGAATCCAACAATCGTTACGCTAATTCCAAATACCGGCCACTTGTTTGTCTTATGCTTTGAATTCTTTTCTCTAATGGCTCCACCAAAGAAAAACGTAGCGACTAAATAAGCAATAAAAGCTACATAAAGCAAGTTACTACTAACGCTTGCAAAATCCATTTTGTCTCCTCCTACCCCTTGTCTTTATCCATTTGATCATGCAACGGCATAACCTTGGTCTGTTGAATTGCTTGATTTAGCTCGTTTTTTAAACCGTACCAGTTTTTATTTGTATGAGCAGCTAACCAGAGCTCATTGTCAACTCTTTGAATCCATAGTCGACGATGATTCCAATACATTCCTTGAATGACACCAATCATAAAGATGGCACCTCCAAGACCTAAAACCCAAAGTGTATAATCCTTCCTCACTGTTAAACCTGTTACATTTTTTGTATCCACACCTGCAAAGGACATTTTATAGTCATTTTCACCAAGTGGCTCTAGGTTTTGTTGAATAGCGACAAGTGCTACCTCACCTTTGGGATGCTCAGGTGAAAACATTTTAAACACAAAGGCTGGATTATTCGGCACGCGCGTTTTGGTATCAGGATTTCCGTCATCATTTAAGTAAAAGTCTGGGAAATAGCTAATTAAATCTACTTTATAACCATCCTTAAGCTCATATGTTTCCTGCGGATTATATAAATCAACTGTTAATTGGCCAATATTTTCTTCCGTTTCTTTATTTGTTAAATGAAATGACATGGCATTAAACTCATTAAGCTTATAATCCACCTGGTAAATGGCATAACCCTCGTGCTTTAAAGGTTCATTTACACGAATGCTTTTATCCTTTAATTCTTTTAATTCTGGCGTTTGTCCAGGAATACTGTCCCCTTCACGCTCGTATAGTGTCACATCAGCTTGATAATTCTTTACAATCGTTTGATTACCGACTCGGTCAATCGCTTGTTGAAAAACTTCTTTTTCCGTGTCTTTATCGTACATTTCAACTTTAAACGCATTGTTTTTTAAATAGTATTCCCCATCAGTACCGGGCACTACCTTTGTTTCACCTTCTCGTACCCACAGCACTTCATCAACGTACATGCCAGGTACAAACCGAAGCATGGCGCCGATTAAGAAAATAATAAGCCCAACATGATTGACATAAGGTCCCCATCTTGAAAACCTTCCTTTTTCAGCCAATATGTTTCCGCTTTCTTCTCGAACCGTATATCGACGCTTTTTCAGCTGTTCTTTCAAAGTTTCATAGTCTTCATCTGTCCATGACTTCGTAACGCTAAATAAACGCTGCTTTTTCAAGAAATTTGCGTGTTTTTTTACCCTTTGATATTTTAGTGATTTATAAAGTGGAACAACTCGATCTAAGCTGGCAATGACTAATGATATACCAAGTGATGCGATTAAAAGCATGTACCACCATGAACCGTATAAATTGTGAAATCCTAGTTCATAGTAGAGTTTTCCCGTCCATCCGTACTCTTGTTCATAATATTGAACTGCTGTTGTTCCTGGTGGTATGTACATTTCTTGTGGATAAATCGTTCCTAGAGCTGATGCTGTAAGTGTAAGGATAATAATCCAAACACCTACCTTTACTGAGGAGAAAAAGTTCCATATCTTATCAATGATTGTTTTATTATATGTTTGTGACCGCCTTGCACTTCCCTCGTATCGCATATCAACCAGTTGCTTTGAGGCCTCTTCATTTAATGGCTTCCCACACGCTTCACATAACACGGTTCCTTCTTTATTTTGATGACCGCATTCACATCGTATTTGTTTCATAGCAAAAACTCCCTACGGCTTAATTAATTCCATGTACTCTTGAATTCGTTTTTCATCCAACCCTCCAATAAACACATCGACAATCTTTCCATCTTTATCAATTAAAAACGTAGTTGGTAACGGGTCTACACCGTATGCATGGAGAACCTGTGAATCCTTGTCCATTAGGATCGGAAAGGATAATCCATAGCGGTTTGCAAACTGCTTAACAGCAACATCTGTTTCACCAACATTTGCAGCTAAAATTTCAACACCCTGATCTTTATACTTGGCGTATTGCGCTTCCATTACAGGCATTTCCTTTTCACAAGGTTTACACCACGTGCCCCAAAAATTTAAAAAGACGCCTTTACCTTTGTAATCAGAAAGCTTATGCTCATTGCCTTCTAAATCTTGGAGCGCAAAGTTAGGAGCCTGATCACCTACTGAAAAGGCTTGCTTGTCAGCTATAAATTGCGTATATAGAGTGTAGCCGACGGCAACTAATAAAATAGTTAGAATCGTAGTACGAATAAATAAGCGACGTTTTTTCATCCCAATCGAACTCCTCTAAATCGTTTTCATTATGCGTTTTCTTACAATTATAGCATTTTTTCGCATTCGTAAAGGGAAAAATATTATGAAGGTTATGTGACACACTTATCTGTTTAATCGGCCATCGACAGAAAGCTCACTTGCCATCTCTAGGTATACGTCTTCATAAAAAAAGACACGTTTAGCTGACGGATTATACCATTAGCTAAACGTGCCTCTTTATACTTATTTACCTGTTTGTGCTTTCGTATACAGTTGCTTTACCTCATGAGCCGTTAATTCTCTTGCTTCTCCTGCATTTAAACCTCTTAAATCTAAATTCGCATAGCGCTCACGCTTTAGCTTTAAAACAGGGTGACCAATCGCTTCAAACATGCGACGAACTTGGCGGTTTTTACCTTCATGAATCGATAGCTCTACGATAGCTGTTTGTTTTCCTTTATCAATCGACAGAACTTTTGCACGCGCAGGCGATGTTTTTCCATCTTCAAGCATAATACCTCTTTGTAGCTGTCTAATTTTTTCACGTGGTGGAATACCTTTAACTTTTGCTACGTACACCTTATCAATTTCGTACTTTGGATGCGTTAGCAGGTTGGCGAATTCACCATCGTTTGTTAAAAGAATTAGACCTGACGTATCATAATCTAAGCGCCCAATTGGATAAATACGTTCTTCAACGTGGGGGAAAAAGTCTACAACTGTTTTTCGATCTTTGTCGTCCTTCGCTGCTGAAATAACGCCTCTTGGCTTATATAACATAAAATAGACCGGTTCCTCACGCTCTAATGGTACACCGTCCACTTCAATTTTATCGTTAGGTCCTACCTTTGTTCCTAGCTCTTTTACTGCTTTTCCGTTCACCGTTACTCGTCCTTGCGTAATAAGCTCTTCAGCTTTACGCCTTGAAGCAACACCCGCATGAGCAATTACTTTTTGTAATCGTTCCATTTATATCTCACCTCTTGTAACATCTTACTTGTTTACTCTCTAATATACAAGCCTGTACAGCAAATACCTATTAATTTTCTCATACAAAAAAAGAAAGCATGCCAAGCTTGCTTTCTTTTACCTTTATTATGACCCAAAAACAAGAATAACAATTACAACTGATGCGATAATACCTACTAAATCCGCTAACAAACCAACCTTTAGAGCATCGCCCATTTTCTTTATCCCTACGGCTCCAAAATAAACGGTTAAAATATAAAAAGTGGTATCAGTACTTCCTTGCATAGTAGAAGCTAATCTCCCAATAAAAGAATCCGGTCCATACGTTGAAATTAAATCGGTGGTAATACCCAAAGCAGCAGTTCCTGAAATTGGTTTGATTAAAGCAAGTGGGACTATATCAGCAGGCACGCCAACCGCATTCAAAAATGGCTTCATAAAGTTTAAAAAGAAATCTAATGCTCCAGACGCTCGAAAGATTGAAATACTGACGAGCATCCCGACAAGATAAGGAATAATAGAAAACGCAATTTGTAAACCATCCTTCCCGCCTTCTACAAACCGTTCATAAGTTGGAATTTTTTTATATGTTCCATATAAAAGGATACACCCTACAATAAGAGGGATAAACATAATGGAAATCTGATTTAATAAGGTCATCTACGTCCGCCTCCTTTTTTCATGCGGCGATGGTAGAAATAACGATCAATGACAATGGCTCCCATTGTAGCGACAACCGTTGCAAGAAGTGTCGTTCCTACAATTTCTGTTGGATTGGCGGAATTATACGTAATTCGAATAGCAATAACAGTTGTTGGAATTAGTGTTAGACTGGTTGTGTTGAGCGCTAGTAACGTAATCATTGACCTGCTCGCTTCATCCTTATTACCATTTAGCTGTTTTAACTGCTCCATTGCTTTAATCCCAAGCGGGGTAGCGGCATTACCCAGACCAAACATATTAGCCATCATATTAGACAGTATATACCCTAAAGCAGGATGGTCTTTTGGAATATCAGGAAACAGCCTTCCAATAATGGGGCGAAACAACTTTGCTAATTTTTCTAATAATCCAGCGTGCTGTGCAATGTTCATAATACCTAGCCAAAACACTAATACGCTTATTAAACCAATACTGATGGTAACGGCTTCTCCTGCCCCTTGAAAAATTGCTTTGTTAACTGCCTCCATCTTTCCATTAATGATTGCAAATACAATTCCAATAATCGTCAGCAACATCCAAATGATATTGACCATCTTATCGTGCTCCTGGATAAACTAAAAATAAATTCTTTACCTTATTGAAGAACCCCTCTTCTTTCTTTGGCTCACTGTGAAAATAAATTGGGATATTGCCTATCGAATCACCATCTCGCGTCACCTGTAATTCTCCTACAACGCTTGGAACAGGCTTTCCTTCTTTCCATTCTTTTTGAGGTTTAATTAGAATTGTTTTCAACTTAACGGTTTCTTGCTCATCTTTTGTTAGTGGGTATACAACATCTCTTTTTATTTCAAGCTTCTTTTTGTAAAATGAATCTTCAATACCTTTTAATTCTCCTTTTGGAGCTAAGCTTGTCATTTTATAAGTGTCAAAAGCCCCTTCGTACATCGAGATATGGTCATTCCAATCGCTAGGTGCATTAATCGTAACAGCTATTAAATCCATTCCATTTTTTGTGGCGGTTGTTACCAGCGTTCGCTTTGCTAGCTTGGTATATCCAGTTTTACCACCTGTACAGTATGCATATAAGCTCGTCAATAATTTATTTTTATTTTTCCACACTCGATCCCATTTTTCTTCGGGATGAGGTGTTCTGTAAACTTTCGTTCCTGAAATTTCTCTAAACGTCTTATTATTCATCGCGTAGCGCATTAAGATTGCCATGTCGTAAGCCGTTGAACGATGATTTTCATGATCATCTAAGCCATGAGGATTTTGAAATGTTGTATTAGTCATTCCAATTTCTTTTGCTTTTTGATTCATTAAATACACAAATCCCTCTTCGCTTCCACCCACTGTTTCAGCAATCGCTACAGCCGCATCGTTGCCGGACCTCATCATGAGCCCGTATACTAAGTCTTTGAGCTTAATTTTTTCACCCTCAACCAAATAAATGGATGACCCTTCTACTCCTACTGCTCGAGGGCTAACGGTTGTTGTTTGATCAATTTTGCCAGATTCGATTGCTAATATAGCCGTCATAATTTTCGTAATACTTGCTATACGACTAATGGCATCAGCATTTTTCTCGTATAAAACTCTTCCAGACTTTTGCTCAATTAAAACTGCACTATGGGCGCTTACACCTGCTGCATATGTAGTAGGAGGCAAACTGCTTAGACCTAAAAATAAAATCATGAAACAAATAATGCTTTGCTTTATTTTTCGCATGTCATCCCCGTCCCTTTATCTGTTTGTACAAGTTTATGCATTTGTTTTCATGTTATGATTTATTTACGCGGAGGTATTTTTCAAGTTTTATCTTATTTGTAATATTCTTCTTATTTATTCATAAAAAGAACACGATGTTTGCTCATCGTGTTCTTCATCAAGTAAGTTATTCAGCTTCTTGAAACGTTCTAAAAAACAAGTCTGCTTCCTGTTCAGCACCTGATTCTTCTTCTGGAAGCGGTGGCAATTCACTCAAATCTTTTAAGCCGAAATAAGCTAAAAATTCTTTTGTTGTTCCATATAAAATCGCTCGGCCTGCTCCTTCTGCGCGTCCCGTTTCCTTTAAAAGTGCTTTTCCTATTAGCGTTTGAAGCGGCCTTTCAGTTTTTACACCTCGAATTTCTTCAATTTCAGCTCGCGTAATGGGTTGGCGATATGCCACAATTGCAAGCGTTTCGAGTGCAGCTTGAGATAGGGATTGAGCAGGTGGCGTTTCAATTAATTTCTCCACATAAGAAGCATATTCCTGCTTCGTTGCAAATTGAAATTGTCCAGCAATCTCTACTAGTTGAAGACCTCGCTTATCATTCTCGTACTCTTTCATTAATTTATCTAGTTCTATACTCACTTCGTCTTTCGACACATCAAGAAGTTCTTGCAGTTGCTTAATAGATAGCCCTTCATCTCCTACAACGAATAGTAAACTTTCGATAGCTGCAGAGATATGCTGTTTACTCATCTTTCATCATTCCTTTCTTGATATGCAACGTATAGTTCATCTAAGTTATTTGACTGTTCTACGATGACTTCATTCTTTTTCATTAGTTCTAAGATGGCTAAGAACGTTACCACAATATGATTGCGTTCAGGATAAGGAAACAGCGTATAAAAACTTTGTTTTCCTTTTGTTTTCCGAAGTACGGATACAATTTCCGTCATTCTTTTTTCAATTGGGACGTCTTGGCGAGCTACCCTTGCTTGAACTGGCTTTTGTAGCTGCTTTCGCTTCATCAGTTTCTGCAAAGCACTGAGCATATCATAAAGCGACACATCTAAATCTCCACTATCTTGCTGCGCCGGTTTTTCATCACTTATCTGCTGTAAGTTACTAGGTGCCTTCGCGTAAATATGCGTTTGTGTCTCTTCAAGCTTTTGAAGTTCAACAGCAGCTTCTTTAAATTTTCGATATTCGATTAATTGTTGCATTAACTGCTCGCGAGGATCTTCTTCTACATCATCCATACTATCATCTATGTCGTCTTCGTCGTATGTTGGCAATAACATTTTGCTTTTAATTTGAATAAGCGTCGCAGCCATTACTAAATATTCGCTTGCCACGTCTAGCTGAAGCTCGTTCATCGTATGTATATACATCATGTATTGTTCGGTAATCGTTGCTACTGGTATATCATAAATATCAATTTCAAATCGGTTAATAAGATGCAATAAGAGATCTAGCGGTCCTTCAAAAGCATCTACCTTCACACTATATTCCAATTCTATCCCACCAAAATTATCATTTAGTCATAAGTCGCACTATCATTAGTATAGAGGATTCTAGACACATGTCCAATATAATTTCTAGGAAAGATAGGTCATTCGCCCATACCAAACGTAAAAATGAACATATGATGTCAGGGTAATAGCATTTTGATAACTCGAAGGAGGAATTCTCATGACTCACAAGCATGATTATAACGGAGGATTTTCTTTAATTATTGTATTGTTTATTTTATTAGTGATCATCGGATGCGCTTGCTTACACTTTTAATAAAATGACCCAAATGTGTTCAGTTTAGCTGGACACTTTTTTTGTGTTACACTGGCATTAGGAGGTTATCAGCTATGTATCCAAAACCATATATAGATTATCTTGTTTATTTTCATACAAACAGAGATTATTTCGAATGCCATGAAGTACTAGAAGAACATTGGAAAGCTGCTGATCCTGGACATCGCAATGTTTTATGGGTTGGGCTCATTCAAGTTGCTGTTTCGTTGTATCATCATCGAAGAAGTAACTACGCAGGTGCTGAACGTACGATAAAAAAAGCAATCTCAATTCTTGATGCGCACCATGAAGAACTACTTCAGATTGGTCTGCAACCAATCGATTTAATTAGCATGCTCACTAAACATTTGCGTTTGATACAGGCTTCAAAGCCTTACCAAAGTTTAAATATGCCAATTATCGATGAGCATCTTGTTCAGCAATGCAAAGCACACCCTTTAGCTCAAACATTCGGATGGCTTACACCATCTAATTTGCAGGATGAACACCTTATTCACCGTCATAAGCTGCGTGATCGAACAGCTATTATCGCAGAGCGCGCAAAGAAATTACGAAAAAGCAGAGCTTCTCGTAGTTAAAACTACTACAGCTCTGCTTTTTATTGTTCACTTTGACATTTTTCATAAAACGGTGCAATTAACTCACTAGGCTTAATTTGAGCATTAGAATACATCTGCTGAAGTGCTTTAATCATTTCTTTTCCAATCCCCTGCTGGCGATGAGATGGATTGACACTCACATGTTGAACCTCAACTAGATCTTGATCAATAATTGAGACTCCAACAATACCGATAAAGTCTTCTCCCTGTTTCCATAAATATAGCTGGCGATTTTCGTTTTGCTCATAATCTTTCATCGTTTGCTGAAGTTTTTTTAAATCCTTTTCAGTTGGCACAAACGACAGAAGACCCATAGCAATTTTTTCATGACTTCTTTTATAGCGAATAAGCATAAAATTCTCCCTCGTTCTCAAACTTTCCTACGATGTGTTCGTTAATTCTAATGCTTTTATCATACAAAATTTATGAAATAATAGCAACATCACCGTAAATTCACATAAAAAGAGCGACATGTAAAGTCGATTTCACAACTTACAAGGCGCTCTATTATCGCTCTTTTCAAGCTAATCTTGAGTTACTACAGAATCAGAATATTACTCTTCCCACACCTTAACTTCTTTCATTACATCACCGTTACGCATCTTCAATACTGTGTCTAAACCTTCTGTTACTTTACCAAATACAGTATGCACGCCATTTAAGTGTGGTTGTGGCTCATGTACGATAAAGAATTGGCTTCCTCCTGTATCTTTTCCTGCATGAGCCATTGATAATGAACCCGCTTCATGCTTGTGAGGATTTCCTTCTGTTTCACACTTAATTGTATAACCAGGGCCACCAGCACCTGTTCCTGTTGGATCTCCACCTTGTGATACAAATCCAGGAATTACACGGTGAAACGTTACGCCATCGTAAAAACCTTCAGCTGCTAATTTTTCAAAGTTTGCAACTGTTCCAGGCGCTTCGTTTTCAAATAAATCGATTAGGATTTTTTCTCCATTTTCCATTAAAATACTTGCTTTTTTCATGTGTAAAACCTCCAAATTATGTATTTCAACACTTATGGTTGTACATAAGTAACTATGCACGCTCTTACAATGTTTCATCTTATTGTACTATAAGTGAATATCTAAATTCAACGAATCACTTTTCTTCAACCCATCAGCGAATTTTTCTTTTTTTGAAACTTTCTTGTTTTCTCTTCGTTTAATAAATAGCGTGGGATGAAACTATCGCATTATCTAAAATCGTATTATAATAGGATATGGTTAAAGGAGGAAAAAATTATGAAGCCTTATATAAAAGTAATTTTGCTTACTATGAGCTTGGTTTTATTTTTAACTGCACCAATAAAAAGCCTGGCAGACGCAGCCGTAGGTGACGTTATTGTTACGTTAGGAGAAGACTTAACAATTGCGCAAAAAGAAAAAGTATTAAAAGATCTTGAAGCGCCTGAAAATGCCCAAACCATTACTGTATCGAATGCCGAAGAGCATGAGTACTTAGGTGACTTTATTCCAAAAGCAACCATTGGCTCTAGAGCGATTTCATCTTCAAGCATTACGCTTACTGCAAAAGATTCAGGCTTAAGTGTAGCAACTCAAAACATTACATCCATTACCGATGATATGTATCTAAACGCTTTAATGACTGCAGGTGTAAAAGATGCTGACATTAAAATCACGGCACCTTTTGAAGTGTCAGGTACTGCTGCATTAACAGGCATTATGAAAGCCTATGAAGTACAAACAAATAAAAAAATACCTGAAGAGGTTAAAAAAGCTGCTAACGAAGAGATGGTCCAAACAGCTGAACTTGGTGAAAAAGTAGGAAAAGAAAAAGCAGCTGAATTTATGGCCACAATAAAAGAAGAAATTGCCAAGGAAAACCCACAAACAAAAGATGATTTGCGTGCTTTAATCGAGCGTGTAGCCAATGATTTAGGCATTAGCTTAACAGACTCTGAGCTCAACGCACTCGTTGATTTTTTCAATCGTTTAAAAGACTTAGATATTGATTGGAATCAAGTTAAAGATCAATTGTCAGCTACTAAAGAGAAAGTAACAACATTTTTACAGTCTGAAGAAGGACAATCGTTTCTTGATAAACTAAAGAACTTCTTTGTTAGTATCATTGATGCTATTAAAGCCTTATTCTCATAAAAAAACGGCTGCCTCTACGGCAACCGTTTTTTTATTTTTTTAACGCAACGTTATATTTTAGATCATTTTTAATAATATCTTCATACGTTTCACGCTTCACAACTAACTGGGCATCTCCATCTTCAACAAATACAACTGCTGGTTTAGGTAAACGATTATACTGACTCGCCATTGAATAACCATATGCACCGGTACAGAACATGGCTAAAACATCACCTGGACGCGCTGTTGGCAACGACAAGTCCCACATTAACATGTCTCCAGATTCACAGCATTTCCCAGCGATTGATACAAGTTCATCTTTCACATCATTCATTCGATTCGCAAGAGCAGCTTCGTACTTTGCTTGATACAATGCTGGTCGAATATTATCGTTCATCCCTCCATCAATCGCTACATATTCACGAATATTTGGGACATGTTTGCGTGAACCAACAGAATAAAGTGTTGTCCCTGCATCTCCTACGAGTGAACGTCCAGGTTCAATCCAAATTTCTGGAATTGGAACATCTAGCTGTGCTGATTGCTTTTTAACTTCTTCGATAATCACTTCTACATACTCGGAAACAGGAATTGGCTGATCTTCCTCTGTATAACGAATGCCGAACCCTCCGCCAAGATTAAGTACCTCCGGCACATAGCCAATTGTTTCTTTCCACTCTTTCATTTTTGAAAAGAGTTTCTGAGTCGCCATAACAAATCCTGTTGTTTCAAAGATTTGTGAACCAATATGGCAGTGAATTCCTAAAAGATTAAGTCCACTGCTTTCCATCACGGCTTTAATTGCCTCATCAGCCTGACCATTTTGAAGATCAAAACCAAATTTAGAGTCTTCTTGCCCAGTTAAGATATAATCATGCGTATGAGCTTCGATACCAGGTGTTAAGCGCAATAGTACGGGCATTTTTTTATCATGCTGCTCTGTAAGCTCTTGTAAAAGAGCAATTTCATAGAAATTATCTACAACAATACACCCAATATCTTCTTTAATAGCCATTTCTAACTCAGCTCTGCTTTTATTGTTGCCATGAAAGTGAATGCGTTCTTTAGGAAAATTAGCTGCCAGCGCCGTATATAGCTCTCCTCCAGATACAACATCTAAGGACAGGCCTTCTTGGTCTACTACTTGTACCATTGCAACGGTTGAGAAGGCTTTACTTGCATATGCTACCTGCGCTTTGATATTGTGTTTTTCAAAAGTTTCTTTAAACCCTCTAGCGCGTTGACGAATTAAAGCGACATCATATACGTAAAGAGGTGTTCCAAACTCTTTTCCTAGCTTAATCGCGTCTACACCACCGATTTCTAGATGACCTTGTTCATTAATGCGACTTGTACCATGTAAAAACATCCTTCTACCCCGTTCCTTTATATATTGTAAAAAAGACAGCTGACAGCATAAAGAGCTGCTAACTGTCTAAAGATTTATTATTTTACATAATTAAAACAAACTTATCACATTTTTTTACAGGTTTCAACTACATATTGCTAAATAAACAAGAGACAGATACTAGATTTACGACTCTGCTGGCTGACGATCTTTATCTTGTGGATGCACAATACTCGGTCTTGATTTAGCAGATGGTACTGATGGTCGAATAATAACCTGAAGCAATGCTTTAGGGTTAAACGGCATAAATGGCCATAGATAAGGTGTATTAAGCGACTTTAAGCTCACAAGGTGTATTAAATACAGCGTGGATACAATGACAAATCCAGGCGTGTGAAAAGCAGCTACACCTATTAAGAGCATTAAACGAATCATTTTATTTGCAATGGCCAATTCATAACTTGGAGTAGCAAATGTACCAATTGCTGCTACGGCTACATATAAGATTACCTCAGGTACAAAAAGCCCTACATCGATGGCAATCTGTCCAATAAGAGCAGCTGCAATCAAACCCATGGCGGTGGCTAGAGCAGTTGGTGTATGAATGGCGGCCATCCTTAAGAATTCGACCCCTAAGTCAGCTAAGAAAATCTGAACAACAGTTGGAATATTTGTTTCCTCATTTGGCCCTATAAACTGAAGTTCCGGTGGTAAAAGCTGTGGTTCTAAAACAAATAATAACCATAATGGTAATAAAAATAAAGATGCTAAAATCCCCAACAACCTTACCCATCTAATAAATGTGCCAACGGCAGGAGCTTGTCTATATTCTTCTGCATGTTGTATATGATGAAAAAACGTCGTTGGCGTAATAATGACACTCGGCGATGTATCTGTAATTAAGATAACATGTCCTTCTAATAAATGCGTAGCAGCCGTGTCTGGCCTTTCCGTGTAACGTACCATAGGAAATGGATTAAAACCTTGTTTGACCAAATACTCTTCTAGCGATTTATCTGCCATAGGTAGACCATCTACTTTAATAGAAGTAAGCTCTTTTTTTATAGTTTCCACAAGTCCAGGATCTGCAATTTCATCTATGTAACCAATTGCTACGTCCAGTTTGGAACGTTCACCTACTTTAAAGATTTCAAAGCGTAGTCTTCCATCTCGGATTCGACGGCGAGTTAATGCTGTATTGACGATAATATTCTCTGTATATCCATCGCGTGCACCGCGAATAACCTTTTCCGTATCTGGTTCTTCTGGCGAACGCCCTGGATACATCCTTACATCAACTTCAAAACCTACTTCTTCTCCATCAATAAGAACAAAGATGAGGCCTGATAAAATTGTATCCATTCCTTCATCTAGTGTTCTTAAAGGCTTAACCTGTTGATGAATTAAACGATTTTCAATAATATCTTTTAACTTTGCCTGCTCAACTTCATTATCATTAATTTGAACAAGCACTTTGGTAATCTCAATAATAAATGCACTATCACAAAGGCCTGTTACGTAGTATACATGCACTTCTCGACCTAGTATAAGCAGTTTACGAACACCTACGTCGAAGCTTGTAATCATACTAGCGTTCTTTTTATACCATTCATCGTTTTGTTGAATCTTTGGAAAAATTTTTGTTTTATTTTCCACTTTTTCGCTCACTGAACCCACTCCTTTCTAAAATCAGCTGTACAGCTTGTTCTGTAATTGGGCACCCGGCTTTTACATCATCCATACGTGCCATTTTGCCAATGTCTCCGATTCCGACAATAAGCGGAACATCAAGCTCATCTAAACAGTAAACCGTGTCACCATTTATTCGCCCAACTTCCAACTCTTGAATACCACTTTTATCTACACCATAATGCGTTAGTTCACCAAAACGGTCGATGGTAACATCTACTTTGGACCATTCACTTTGATGGGTTCTAGAAGCTACCGCAATAACCCCTAATACATCAATTTGCTTATTCGTCGCTACATACCTGAGCGCTTGTTCTCCAGCACCTTCACCAACAAAGCCACTGTCATCGAACATTACAAATACAGGATCATACGGTGCTTCTAAAATCATGCCAACAATTTCTTTACCGGTTAGAGTGGTTGGATTCCCATAGGACTTTGAGATACATCTCCCGCCCACCTTTTTCGCAATGTACTCAATATTTTTCCGTGCGTATTCATCTCCATCGGTAACTAAAATAACTTGCCTTTTTTTCATGTCACACCTCTTATCCTTTTGGTTTAAAGATTAGCGCGATGATAAAAGCAAATAAAATAGCTGCTGAAATACCTGCAGATGTTAGCTCAAACATACCAATTCCAATTCCAATAAAGCCGTGTTCATCTGCTTGGTGCATAGCTCCGTGTAATAGCGAGTGGCCAAAGCTTGTAATTGGAACCGTGGCGCCTGCTCCAGCAAATTCAATAAATTTATCATAAATCCCAAATCCATCTAAAATAGCCCCAATTACTACAAAGGAACTCATAACGTGAGCAGGGGTAAGCTTGGCAAAATCCAGCAACAGCTGACCGATTACACAGATTGCTCCTCCTACCACAAAAGCAATAACATAATCCACAATTATCCCTCCTCAACATGTTCCATTACGACACCGTGTGCAATGGTTGGTATTGATTCTTTTTGCTGCGTCATCGTTGGGCTAAGTAATGCTCCCGTTGCAACAACAAAGATTCGTTTTAAGTTTCCGGACTTTAATTCATTAAGCAGATGTCCATATGTGACAACAGCCGAACAACCGCATCCACTTCCTCCAGCAAACACGTTTTGATTTGGACGATAAACCATTAACCCGCAATCATTATGGTTCTCTGAAACATCATATCCTTCATCTTTTAATAACTGTTTTAAAATTGGACTACCAACGCCTGATAAATCTCCCGTAACGATTAAATCGTAGTGATTGGGAGACACCTGTAAATCTTCAAAATGTTTTTGAATCGTATCTGCAGCTGCTGGAGCCATAGCTGAACCCATATCAAAAGGATTTTTAATTCCATAATCCATTACTCGCCCTATAGTAGCGGATGTTAAACGAACGGAACTCTTTTGTTTAGAAACGAGCGCGCTTCCTGCTCCTGTAATCGTTGCGGTCGCAGTATCAGGCTTTTGTCCTCCATATTCAGTCGGATATCGAAACTGTCTTTCTGCCGTCGCGTTATGACTACTAGCAGAGGCTATAATACGGTTAGCGAACCCTGCATCAACAAGTGCTGCTCCGGTTGCTAACGTTTCCATCGAAGTAGAACAGGCTCCGAACATACAAAGAAATGGAATTTGATGATCTCTTGCTACAAAATTAGCCGTTACGTTCTGATTTAAAAGATCCCCAGCTAAAAACAAATCTACGTCCTCATACGATAAATTCACCTTTCCCAAACATGAGTCAATGGATTCACGCATAAGCTTACGCTCAGCTAACTCCCAATTTGATTCTTCACAATGTAAATCTTTATGCGTAATATCAAAGGTACTCCCTAATGGACCATCCGCTTCTTTAGGCCCAACAGCTGTACCAGCTGCATTAATATAAACAGGATTTTCATATACCCATGTTTGTTTTCCAGCCTTTCTCATGTGCTTTCCCCTCTCCTTTTATAGAAATGTTTTAAACGCATATCGAATCATTCCGACGATATAAGCACCTACAACTCCAAAAACGATAACGTTCCCAGCTAACTTAAACATATTGGTGGCAACTCCCAAAACAATTCCTTCACTTCTATGTTCTAAGGCTGCACTCGTCATTGAATTTGCAAACCCAGTAATTGGTACAGCAGATCCAGCACCCGCAAACTGACCAATTCGATCGTAAACACCAATACCTGTTAAGATGGCTGAAATTAACACGAGTGTTGCTGCTGTTGGATTCCCTGCTGTTTTTGTCGTAAAATCAAAAAACGTGATATAAAAGTTTTGGACAGCTTGCCCAAACCCACATATCAACCCTCCAACGATAAAAGCTTTTAGGCAATTCAACGCATAAGGAGGCTTTGGTTGAAACGATTTTATATTCTCTTGATAGTTATCTTTTAGCTTTTGATTATCTGCCACTTAGTATCCACTCCTTTTTATTGATTAACAAAATAAACCCAGTGAAAAAGCGATCCAAAAACTTTTCCCATTACAATGGCCATTAATAATAGAATAAGCTTTCCATCCATTCCTATTCTCTTTGTTAAGATGGGTAATACATTTAGCATTTCCGTTAGGGCAGCTGCGAGCATGCCAAAGAAAATACCACTCGCTAACCCAATAACGCCAATAAATAGTGAAGGAATGCTCCATGTATATTGATGTAAACTACACCAACCCCCAGCTACTGCTCCTCCAACAACAGCCCACTCATAAAACTGAATATATTTCATTGTTTTTGTAAGCTGCATTAACCTTGGAATGATACCTAGTACTGTCAAAAAAGCAACGAATCCTCCACCTACAGCTAGCCCACTAGCAAATCCTACAATTATGGTAAATACAATGTTAGCGATCATCTAAATTCTTCATACTTTCTTTATTCTCATGCATAATGACATACTGATCTAAATCCTGCTGATAATTGAACATTTCAACTTCTAGAGGACTAGGCTCTTCATTAATTCGCTTACGAAACACATGGTTAAAAAAGAGAATCATGCCTAAACCAAGGCCAAATGAATAGGGGATTTGAATGACTAAAGGCTGCTTATCCTTTATTCCAGTCAGCATATAAAACAATTTTTGATGCACTTGCTGCATGCTAACATCTTCATGAAAGTTCATGACGGCCATGGCCGCACCGATAAACAATAGAAACCAAACAGCTATAAACGCGATAAAAGACGATTGCTTTTTTTTATAAACTACTTCAACAATCGTTTGAGCAGGACCAATTGTCTGAACATCAAGGTGAGGATAAGTCTTCTTCAATAATGCAATTACTTTCATTAAATCAATGATGATAATGTTACGATCACTCTTTTTCACCTTATACACGCTGAGCTGAGCAATTTCTTTCTCGATTGATTCTTCACCTATCAAGAGAGCTAGCTGTCCAAGTTTAACCACTGCATTTGGTTCGACCTGCACGCGATGCCTCATTTTGATATATAAAGTATTATCCATTTACATCACACCTACAATTCGTTATCCTCCTTGTACGTGTAGTATGTATTTACTTAAATTTTCTAATTCAGAGTTTCACAACAGACCATTAATTACCAAAAAAAAAAGAGCGGCAGGTTATAGATAACCTACCACTCTTTATTCGTTCATTTGATTTTTCATTTGTTTTAAAATTTTCTTTTCGAGCCTTGATACCTGCACCTGCGAAATTCCCAGACGAGACGCAACTTCTGATTGCGTTTGATCTTTATAATAACGCAAGTATACAATGAGCTTTTCACGTTCTTCTAGCTCTTCAATAGCTTCTTTTAACGCAATTTTATCAAACCATTTTGCTTCACTATGGTCAGCAATTTGATCAAGAAGCGTAATTGGATCACCATCGTTTTCATAAACAGTTTCGTGTATAGAAGAAGGTGCTCGATTTGCTTCTTGTGCCATAACAACTTCTTCAGGTGTAAAATCCAAATGTTCAGCAACTTCTGCCACAGTGGGAACGCGCCCAAGCATTTTGGATAATTCATCTTTTGCTTTTCGAATTTTATTACTCATTTCTTTTAATGAACGGCTTACTTTCACTGTTCCATCGTCTCGAATAAAACGTTGTATTTCACCAATAATCATTGGAACTGCATAGGTTGAAAATTTTACATCATAGGATAAATCGAACTTATCGACTGATTTAAGTAAGCCAATACAGCCAATTTGAAATAAATCATCAGGTTCATACCCTCGATTAATAAATCGCTGTACCACTGACCAAACCAACCTCATATTTTTCTGAACAATTGTATCCCTAGCATTCTGATCACCTTTTTGACTGCGCTTGATGAGGTCTTTCACTTCATGATCTTTTAAATACGGCTCATTTTTTTCCTTTTTGACCTCCACATCCATCGGCAAGTCTCCTTAATTACATAGCGCTTTACTATTTGTTAATTGTTTTTTTAAGTAGACAGTTGTTCCCGCTAAAGGCGCAGATACGACGTTAATTTCATCCATGAAATTCTCCATGATTGTAAAACCCATTCCAGAACGCTCAAGTTCAGGTTTTGTTGTGTAAAGAGGCTGCGTGGCTTCATCAACATCATCAATTCCCACACCGTCATCCTTAATAGTAAGTTCAACCATTCCATTATCATGAAGCGTAACGTCAATGTGTACGATACCTTCTGCGTTATTGTTATAACCATGAATAATGGCATTCGTTACGGCTTCTGAAACAACCGTTTTAATTTCCGTTAACTCATCCATTGTAGGGTCAAGCTGCGTAATAAAAGCTGCCACCGTCACCCGTGCAAATGATTCATTTTGACTAAGAGCTGAGAATTGAAGGTGCATTTCATTTTTCATCATGCCACCCCCAGCTTCTGTAGCGCATTTTGTTCACTTGGCTCAAAGCGAATAATCTTAAATAAACCAGACATATTGAAGAGGCGTTCGACCGGCGGAGAGATTGCACATACAACCATTTCTCCTCCATTGTTTCGAACCTGCTTGTACCTTCCTAAGATAACCCCAAGACCTGAGCTATCCATAAACGTTAAGTTCTCAAGGTTTAAAATTAAGTGCTGAATCGCATTTTGTTCTAACTCTTCTGTAATGCGTGCTCTTAAATGCTCTGCAGCATGATGATCTAATTCTCCACCCAATCGAACTAACAGCACATCCTGTTTTAATTCAAGTTCTATAGAAAGACTCACTATACAAACCTCCTATCAGTCGTATAGTCAATCTTTCGCTATAGCAGAGACGGATTCCTTCTAAGTGACAAAACTAGTAGCATTTCGTCAATGTTAGTCGTTTTTCTCAAGATGTTTGTGAAAATAGTGAAAACGTACGCTTAAACAGCTGCCAATATGAAGCAATTTCAACGTCTTCTTCCGCAACAAGTGGAGATGTACTCATAACTTTGCCATCTTTCTTGATGGTAATGGTACCAATCTCATCACCCTTTTTTACAGGAGCATTCAAATTTTTATCAAGCTTCACTTCTGTCTTCATGTCCTTAGCTGTTGTTCCTTTTTTCGTAAGAGCAGATAATGGCTCTGACGTTACAGCATTTACATATTTTTGCTCTCCTTTATTAACTTCTACCTTCTTAATTGGTGCGTCTTTTTTATATAAAGGAGTGGTTGTATACTGACTAAATGCATAATCTAGCATTTTTGTTACTTCATTATTTCGCTCTTTAGGTGTATTTGCTCCAAATACAACTGCAATGACGCGCATATTTCCCTTTTTAGCAGTAGCTGTTAAGCAGTATTTGGCTTGTCCTGTGAACCCTGTTTTTAAACCGTCCACACCCGGATAGAATTTCACCAGACGATTTGTGTTTACGAGCCAAAATTTCTTATCTGTGTCTTCTCTTAAATAGTCTTCATATTTACTTGTATAATTAATAATGTCTTCATATTTCAGCAGCTCTTTTCCCATCATAGCCATATCATGGGCAGTACTATAATGGTCATCCACAGGCAGTCCCGTTGGATTTTGAAACTTTGTATGTTTTAAGCCAATTTCTTTGGCTTTTTTGTTCATCATTTCAACGAACTTATCCTCTGAACCGGCTAAATGCTCAGCCATTGCCATTGAAGCATCATTTCCAGATCCAATTGCAATCCCTTTTAATAACTCATTGACCGTCATCTCTTCACCAGGCTCTAAGAAGATTTGTGAACCTCCCATAGAAGCTGCATATTCACTTGCTCTAACTTTGTCTTTGAACGTAATTTTACCTTCATCAAGCGCTTCCATAATTAAAATCATTGTCATAATTTTAGTCATACTTGCAGGTGGGAGTGGTTGATTACTATTTTTTTCGTATAAAATTTTTCCCGTATCTCGTTCAATTAAAATTGCCGATTTAGCTTGTGCCGCTAGCTCTGTAGATTTTTTTTCACTAGCTAAAACAGGCTGTGTCATAAGTGAGAATAAAAAGATGACAACGAGTAGTTTCATAATATTACGCTTCATCTACACAAACCTCCATTCTTTATACAAACCTATTTTTTCCACCGTTGTAAGACTTTATACTACGCTGCCAAATAAAAAAGCATTGAGGTTAACCTCAATGCTTTTTTAATGATTTATTTAGGAATTGTATCGTATACAAGTGGTGGTGCTTCCACCGCTTCTTCACTTAGCTTAATGCTTTCATAAATTCTTTCTTTTACTTTGACAACATCTTCTGTATTACTATGAATGGTTACAAGTGATTCTCCAGCCTTCACGTAGTCTCCGATTTTCTTTTGAAGAACCAACCCTACCGCAAGGTCAATTTCCGATTCTTTTGTTGCTCGACCAGCACCTAACCACATCGCCGCTGTCCCAATAGAATCAGCAATAATTTCAGATACATAACCATCTGTTTTTGCTTCAACTTCCACGATATGCTTCGCTTGTGGTAATTTTGTCGGGTCATCTACAAGAGAGCCATCTCCACCTTGTGATTCTAAAAAGACTTTGAATGCTTCAAGTGCTTTGCCATTATTGATTACCTCTTCTAGCTTTTGACGTGCTTCTGTTAATGATTCTGCTTTTTCAGCTAATAGTACCATGTAACTTCCTAGCGTTAAGCATAGCTCTTCTAAATCCTTTGGCCCTTTTCCCTGTAGAGTATCAATTGCTTCTTTTACTTCAAGCGCATTTCCAATTGCATAGCCAAGTGGTTGGCTCATATCTGAAATCACAGCCATTGTATTACGCCCCACGTTATTACCAATGTTCACCATCGCTTGAGCCAATTCTTTTGCTTCATCCAAGCTCTTCATAAAAGCACCGGCACCTGTTTTGACATCCAATACGATTGCATCTGCCCCTGCAGCAATTTTCTTACTCATAATTGAACTTGCAATAAGAGGAATGCTGTTAACGGTCGCCGTTACATCGCGAAGCGCGTATAGCTTCTTGTCAGCAGGCGTTAAGTTTCCAGTTTGCCCTACAACAGCAACCTTATTTTTATTAACTAAATCAATAAATTCTTGCTTACTAATTTCTACGTCAAAGCCTGAAATAGCTTCTAGTTTATCAATTGTCCCACCTGTATGTCCTAAACCACGTCCTGACATTTTCGCTACCGGTACACCTACAGCTGCCACTAAAGGCGCAAGCACTAGAGTTGTTGTATCTCCCACTCCTCCTGTGCTATGTTTATCAACTTTAATACCTTCAATTGCTGATAAATCAATGACATCACCTGAGTTCACCATTGACATTGTTAAATCTGCACGCTCTTGCTCTGTCATACCATTGAAGAAAATAGCCATAGAAAGAGCGCTCATTTGGTAGTCTGGAATATCTCCATCTGTAAAACCTTTTACAATGAATTGAATCTCTTCTGTTGTAAGTTCTTTGCAATCACGCTTTTTTTCAATTAAATCTACCATCCTCATATTCGTAACTCCCCTTTAAAATAGTATTTGAAAACGGATTCATTATTAGGTGAAAAGCAGCTGTTACACGGTGTGTAACAGCTCCTCTCTTCTTATGAGTGTTGTGGAATTTGTTTTACAATTTCCTTTACTAGTGCTAGAAATTGTTTTTTTACTTTTTCTGTTGTTTCAATTACTTCATCATGATGAAGAGGCTGATCTAAAATTCCTGCAGCCATATTTGAAATACATGAAATTCCTAGGACGCGTAAACTCGCATGACGAGCAACAATTACTTCAGGCACAGTTGACATTCCTACTGCGTCTCCTCCTACAACGCGTAGCATACGAACTTCAGCTGGCGTTTCGTAAGTAGGACCAGTATTTCCTACATATACACCCTCTTGAACAGTAATATTTAACTCACTAGCTACGTCTTTTGCTAATGCACGTAGCTTTGGACAATAAGCAGTTGACATATCCGGAAAACGAACGCCTAGTTCACTATCATTTGGGCCAATTAAAGGGTTCGTTCCAAAATTGTTAATATGATCTGAGATAAGCATTAAATCTCCAGGATTGTAAGATTCGTTAATGCCTCCCGCTGCGTTCGTCACAATAATTGTTTCAATTCCAAGCTCTTTCATAACACGGACCGGAAATGTTACTTTTTCTAAAGAGTACCCTTCATAAAAGTGAAAGCGTCCTTGCATTGCAATAACCGGTACATCATGAATAGTACCAATTACAAGTTGACCTGCATGTCCTTCAACTGTAGATACCGGAAACTCTGGAATATCATTGTACGGAATCTTTACAGCGTCCTGAATTTCATCCGCTAATACGCCTAAACCTGATCCTAAAATTAATCCAATTGTTGGTTGAATTGTCGTTTTACCTTGAATGTATGTTGCTGCTGTATGAATTACGTCTCGCTTCATCTTTTTTCCCCGCTCTCTTAATTTAATTCACGTAAAAAACTTTTTCCAAACTGTGGCATCTTCACACCGAAGTTCTCAGCTACAGTCGCGCCAATATCAGCAAACGTTGAGCGCACGTCAATCTCTTTACCAGTTTTCATACTCGGGCTATAAGCTAGCATTGGAACATATTCACGTGTATGATCTGTACCATGATGAACCGGGTCATTTCCATGATCAGCTGTAATAATTAATAAATCATCATCGTTTAATAATGGAAATACCTCTGCTAAACGATCATCGAATTCTTCAAGAGCTTTTCCATATCCTTCTGGGTCACGACGATGACCAAACAACGCATCAAAATCAACTAAGTTTAAGAAACTTAACCCGTTAAAGTCCATTTTTAATGTCTCAATTAGCTTATCCATTCCATCCATGTTGGACTTTGTACGAAGTGACTTTGTCACGCCTTCCCCATCATAGATATCAGAAATTTTCCCAATGGCAATGACATCAAGATTGCTATCTTTTAATTCATTCATGACTGTGCGACCAAACGGCTTTAGTGCGTAGTCATGTCGATTTGCTGTACGTGTAAAATTGCCTGCCTCTCCAAGGAATGGACGAGCGATAATACGCCCAATCATATATGGATCGTCTAGTGTAATCTTGCGAGCATACTCACAAATCTCATATAGTTCTTCAAGCGGCACTACTTCTTCATGAGCTGCAATCTGTAGCACAGAATCTGCTGAAGTATATACAATTAACGCACCTGTTTTAACATGTTCTTCGCCAAGCTCATCTAAAATTTCTGTTCCTGACGCAGGCTTGTTACCAATAATTTTACGTCCTGTTTTCTCCTCTAGCTTTTTAATAAGCTCATCTGGGAATCCATCAGGAAATACGTTAAATGGTGTATCAATATTAAGTCCCATGATCTCCCAATGCCCCGTCATCGTATCTTTCCCTGCTGAAGCTTCTTGCATCTTTGTGTAAACCGCTAACGGCTGTTCTGCTGGTTCAATTCCTTTAATTGGACGGATGTTACTTAAACCGAGCTTGCTCATGTTCGGCATCTTTAAGCCGTTGCGATGCTCTGCAATATGCCCAAGTGTATCTGCTCCCAAGTCATTGTATTTTTCTGCGTCTGGTGATTCGCCAATTCCTACAGAGTCCATAACAACTAGGAATACGCGCTTGTATGTAGATGATGACATCTTCATTCCTCCATCTTTGTTGTAAATTTCACTTCACTCATGAAGCTATAATAAACCATACTGTAATCGTATAGTTTCCAATATATTATAAAATTCCCTTTAAAGAAAAGTTTAACCATAATCTTTATTGGTCAGAAGTCTGACCTCTATAGTATAAAAGGTTTTTTCTAATTTGTACACAGAAAATGAAAGTGTTTTCAATCAAAGAACGACATTGCTAGAAACAATGCCGTTAACCCTCTACCTTTAAGCACGCGGATGAAACTGATTATAGACATCTTTCAACCTTGTTTTTGTTACGTGCGTATAAATTTGAGTCGTCGAAATATCTGCATGCCCCAACATTTCTTGAACTGCTCGAAGATCCGCTCCATTTTCAAGCAAATGTGTAGCAAAAGAATGTCGCAAGGTATGAGGCGTTAATTCTTTTTCAATACGCGCATCTTTCGCTAATCCTTTTAAAATCTTCCAGAACCCTTGCCTTGTTAGTCGTTTGCCGTGATGATTCACAAACAAAGCATGTTCTCCCTGCTGCTTTTTCGTTAAAACAGGACGAGCCTGTGCTAGGTACGCTTCAATTGCTTCCGTTGCCATTCGTCCAAGTGGCACAATTCGCTCTTTGCTACCTTTTCCAAAACAACGAACAAAGCCCATTGTTAAATGTGCATCTTCTATGTTTAAGTTCACAAGCTCTGACACACGCATGCCCGTTGCGTAGAGAAGCTCCAGCATCGCTTTATCTCGCAATCCAAACGGCGTAGACGTATCAAAGACTGACAGGAGTGCTTCTACTTCCTCTGCATTTAATACTTTCGGTAGTTTTCGTTCAAGCTGCGGCGTTTCAATATGAACGGATGGATCTTGTTCAGTCACTTTCTCTCGAAGTAAAAATTGGTGAAACGAACGAATCGATGCGATATGCCTGGCAATTGTTTTTGATGATTTTTGCTGATCTGTTAAATGCTTAAGAAAACTCACAATATGTGCTCTCGTTACAGCATTCAGGTGATTCAACTGCTCGACATGTTCTAAATACTGACTATATTTCTTTAAATCCCGCTCATACGAATCGATTGTATTTTTAGCTAAACCTCTTTCTACTATTAAATAGTGAATAAAATCTTGAACTTGATCCTTCAATTGCCTCTACTCCCCGTTTTGATAAAACATAAATAATCTTTCAATCCACGTTTGATCTTCATATACATTCATTTGCATTACTTTCACTGCTGATCCGCTCGGCTCATCATAGCGCTTATAGTCTTGGTATTCTCCTGACACCCATACCATGCCGAAATAGAATAGTAGCGTGCAGCCTGTAAATAAAATAAATACTTTACAACTATTATATACTAGCTCAACCCATGATTTCATTAGACATATCCTCCAATTTTCAACACTATTAAAAGATATGCCAATCTGGACATGTTTTATACCTACTTTACCCTACCTAATTCAGGATTAATTAATGTAAATAAATTACAAATATGTTAAAATACATTTGAAGGAGGTAAAACAATGACCACTACTATGTTATTTTTAATTGCTTTAGTATCAACCGCAATATGGTATGAAGTATCTCGAGAAACAATGAAACCATCTAAAGAAATAAATAACTACAAGCTTATTAC
The DNA here is from genome assembly GCA_024134725.1 of Bacillus sp. 1780r2a1. Taxonomy (NCBI): domain Bacteria; kingdom Bacillati; phylum Bacillota; class Bacilli; order Caryophanales; family Bacillaceae; genus Bacillus; species Bacillus sp. 1780r2a1. Next base: position 3,322,433 of record CP099863.1, read on the forward strand.
GCTACTACCTGCGGGTACTCTACTAGCCGTACCATTAACGGTTTCACTTTTTCAAAACCTTCCATTCTATTAACTTTCTACGACTAAGCTCAGCGCTTATAAATACAGCACTGAGCTTAGTTGTTTTCAAAAAAAACAAAAACCTTCTCCCAAAAGGAAAAGGCTTATTTCACTCGTCTTTGTTTTCATCTTCGTCTTGACAACGATGACAAATGCCATGAAACGTCAAGCGGTGATCTTTAATTTTAAAACGCCACTGCTTTTCAACAATCTCTTCTACATCTTCAAGCAAGTCCTCTTGAATTTCGTCCACTGATCCACATTCGATACAAACTAAGTGATGATGAAAGTGTGCAGCCCCTTCTTGACGAAGGTCGTAGCGAGACACGCCATCACCAAAGTTTATCTTATCAACAATTTTTAATTCTGTTAGTAATTCTAAAGTTCGATAAACAGTTGCTAAACCAATTTCCGGAGACTTTTCCTTGACGAGGAGATACACATCTTCGGCACTCAAATGATCCTCTTCGTGTTCAAGGAGTACTCTTACAGTCGCCTCACGTTGAGGTGTCAATTTGTAGCTTGCTGAGTGCAACTGTTGCTTTATTCGCTCAACTCGATTTTCCATAACATTCCCTCCCTCGCCATTCACTCATTTATTATATCAAATGTGGAAGGGGTGTCAAAATAAAATTATTATAACGTAAATAAAAGAATGTTTTTAAAATAAGAATAACTATTATTTATTTACTAAGCTCATCATCGTTTTCATTAATGTAGGAGAAACATAGCCTTCAATTAAGGATGCACACGCAATTAGAACAAATACTCCTACTAGGATACCACTGTAACGAAAGAAAGAAGCAGCCACCTGTTCCTTTGCTCCCTTAAAGAACTGTTGACGAATAAGCTTTAGAGAAAATGCTACGGAAGCTGTTGTTAAGATTAAAAATGCAGGTATTAAGAAAATGTTTTGTGGCATTACCGAAACAAAAGATAGCGCAAAGCCGGAAAGCCCCATACGATTCACTAAAAATCCAACCGTAAACCCAATAACCATTCCTTTAATAAAAAGTAAGATTAACACGACTGGTAGGCCGATGATGGCTATACCTAAAATCCAAATAAGTCCTAGATATTTTACGTTATGAAAAAAGCTTTGTTGAAACATTTCAGTACTTGTGGCGACTTCTCCAGTTTTCACTAGGCCAAAGAAACGGTTTAGATAAAAATAAAGATCTTCTTTTTGATCGACAGTTAAGCTATTGACTACGATAGCTCCAAAGATAATCCCCATTAAAAACAACACTGTTACAAATAAATAAATTGAACTATTATCACGTAAGTGCTGTGTATAAGCACGCTTCACCCACATTTTTCTCATCGTCTTCCCCCTATCAATCACTTGATAGAGTATATGATAGATTCAGCGCAACTATGACAGAGATTACTCTACTTTTTATAGTAGAAACGAATATTAGTTACTCCCCTAAGGCACTTCGAAGCTGTAAATATTGAACGGCATACGCTGTTTTGGCATCGTAAATTTCATTTACTTGAATCATGTGAAGCGCTTCTTCGATGCTTACTTCCACCACTTCAACAAATTCATCCTCATCTAGGCTTGCTTTTGTTTCCATAACTTCTAACTTCTCAGCTGTATAGAGATGTACAAGTTCATCGGCAAAGCCAGGGGACGTATAGAAAGAAATAATATGTTTCAGTTCTTTACATGTATAACCCGTTTCCTCTTCTAGCTCACGTTTTGCTGTGGCGATAGGTTCTTCTCCTTTTTCAAGTTTACCTGCTGGAATCTCCACTAAAACTCGATCCATCGCTTTACGATATTGCTTGACCATTACTAGCTTATGGTCAGCCGTTAATGCAATAACAGCAACTGCTCCAGGATGCTTAACAACTTCTCTTGTGCTCGTTTTCCCGTTCGGGAGCTCTACCTCTTCTACCTGTAAATCAATCACTCTTCCTTTAAAAATCTCTTTTTTCGCAAGCGTTTTTTCAATTAAATGATCCATTTTATCCACCTCGTTCTAAATTTAAATCCTTTACATATATTCTATCATATGACTTTTAGGAGGTAGAAGAAATGAAAGTTTATGTAGAAGGTAAGCAAGTAATTCTAGTAGGCAAAGCATGGGAAATCCGTCAAAAGCTAAAAGAATATGGTGCACATTTTCAATACGTTCACGAATGGGTCTCTTCTATTTCAAATGAATCAAAAAAGGTAATAAACAGTTAAGCAGTGCTAGCTAAGCGCTGCTTTTTTTTATGTATCGTTGAGTGAATTAGTTGAGTTTATAAAAATATCCAGGCTACAATATAATAGATAAAACGGATTTAAAGGAGTGGATAGGATGAAAAAAAGGCAGCTAGGTTCTTCCAATCTATTGGTTAGTGAAGTTAGCTTGGGATGTATGTCTCTAGGAACAGATATGAAAAATGCTGAGCGCATTATAGATGAAGCCGTTGATCTTGGTATCAATTATTTTGACACGGCTGATTTATATGATTTTGGTATTAATGAAGAGATTGTTGGTCAAGCGTTACAACATAAACGACAAGATATTATTTTGGCTACAAAAGTAGGAAACCGCTGGAATGATGTTGAGGATGGTTGGCGCTGGGATCCATCAAAAGCATACATAAAAGATGCTGTAAAAGAGAGTTTACACCGACTAAAAACTGATTATATTGATTTATATCAGCTGCATGGAGGCACAATTGAAGACAACATTGACGAAACAATTGAAACGTTCGAAGAGCTAAAAAAAGAAGGACTCATTCGTGAATACGGAATTTCGTCTATACGCCCAAACGTTATTCGCGAATTCGTAAAAAAATCTTCAATTGTGAGCGTAATGATGCAGTATAGCCTATTAGACCGTCGACCTGAAGAAAGCGTGCTTCCCCTTTTAAACGAACATACTATCAGCGTGGTAGCAAGAGGTCCCGTTGCAAAAGGATTACTAACCAATCAAGCTTACCAAAAGCTTTCTTTAAATAACTCAGGTTATTTAACTTATACGAAAAAAGATTTAGAACAGCTTATACCTGCTCTACAGACAGTGGAACCAGACTTAAATCACGCAGCGTTAAGTTACTGCCTTTATCATCCTGCTGTTGCGTCAGTAGTAGCTGGAGCAAGTAGTCCAGCTCAGCTTCGTGAAAATGTACAAGCTGTTGAAAAGCTTCCATTAAGTGAACTGCACTATGAAAAGCTTCAATCATTAACTCAAGCAAATAAGTACGAAGCGCACCGTTAAATAAAAGCTCTTGCCAATAAGGCAAGAGCTTTTATTTAAATTCATTCCATTTCAAATTACTTTCATTAAATAATTCTTCAAATGATTTATTTTTTTCTCTTTCTTTTCGAGCGCGCTCTTTCTCTTTTTGCTCTTCCTCAATTCTCTGCTCTTCACGCTTCGCAAGCGCATGTTTTTTTGCCTGAAGCTGCTTTACTAAATCGCTATTCAGTTGATCTTTTAAGCTAATTTGATCATCTTTCTTCTTTTGGCTGTTCTTTTGCTTTTGTTTTGCCATCATTATTCACCCACTGCAATTAAATTATGATAGACATTTTACCATAAGCAAATACCTACAACAATTAATTAAAATGCATCTAGCTTTACATTTTCGTCTACTGCTAAATCTGGAGCGGTTGATTGAATAATATCATCGACCGTATAGCCTGATGCTACTTCTATAAGCTTTAGTCCGCTATCGGTTACATCAATCACAGCACGATCCGTAATAATGCGGTTCACAACGCCTTGACCTGTTAAAGGAAGCGTGCATTCTTTTAAAATCTTAGGCTCGCCTTTTCTAGTCACATGTTCCATAATAACAATAATGCGCTGAGCTCCGTGGACAAGATCCATGGCCCCACCCATGCCTTTAATCATCTTTCCTGGGATCATCCAGTTTGCTAAATCACCAGTTTCAGAAACTTCCATACCGCCTAAAATCGCAATGTTAATATGACCACCACGAATCATTCCAAACGACTCAGCGCTATCGAAATATGCTGCTCCATCAATGGCTGTTACGGTTTCTTTACCGGCATTAATTAAATCTGGGTCTACGTCTTCTTCTTTTGGATACGGTCCAATACCTAATAATCCATTTTCTGACTGCAGTACCACCGTTTTATTGTCTGAAATATAATTGGCAACAAGTGTTGGAATACCAATACCTAAGTTTACATAAAATCCATCCTGAATTTCTTTTTCTGCTCGCTTTGCAATTCGCTCTCTTACATTTACACCATTTTCAATCATCATAACCGCTCCTCTCGTTATTTTTGAACCGTTAAGCGTTCAATACGTTTTTGCTGTTCACCAACAATTAAAGACTGAACATAAACACTCGGTGTATGAATCATATTTGGATTTAATGTACCGGTTTCGTGAAGTTCTTCTACTTCAGCGATTGTCACTTTACCTGCAGCTGCAATCATTGGACTAAAGTTGCGAGCTGTTTTATTGTATATAAGATTTCCCATGTAATCAGCTTTCCAAGCTCTTACCAAGCTGACATCTGCCACTAATGCTTCTTCTAATAAATATTCTTTGCCATCAAATATTCTCGTTTCTTTTCCCATCGCAATTGGCGTGCCAACTCCTGCTGGTGTATAAAAAGCTGGAATCCCTGCTCCTCCAGCACGAATCTTTTCTGCAAGCGTCCCTTGTGGTAAGAGCTCTACTTCAATCTCTCCTGATAGAACTTGACGCTCAAATTCTTTATTTTCACCAACATAGGAACCTATCATCTTTTTAATTTGCTTGTTTTTTAATAATAACCCTAGTCCCCACTCATCAACTCCACAGTTATTGGAGATAACCGTTAAGTCTTTCACCCCTTTTTCGACTAACGCTAAAATGAGATTTTCCGGAATGCCACAAAGACCAAATCCTCCAACCATAATTGTCGAACCATCTTTTACTGGCTTAACTGCTTCAATAAATGATGTATGTACCGGTTTCATACATAACCCACCCCTTTGATTTTTTGAAAACGCTTACTTTTTTATTATAGAATATTTAGAACTTTTTTTAAATATATAACTAGCAATTATAAGTAATTATTTTTTCGTTCGAAAAAGTTATAGGTATTTTCTATACTATATGCCCACTATTTAAGAACGTTCACTTCGTTTAAGAATATATATCATAAAAAAAAGCCATGAATGGCTAAAATAGCTTCATGGCTTTTTGTTTTATTATGGACGTTCTACTAATGTAGCAACACCTTGTCCGCCACCAATACATAGCGTTGCAAGGCCTAGCTTCGCTTCACGTTTTTGCATTTCATGAATAAGAGAAACCAACACGCGAGTTCCACTAGCTCCTATTGGATGTCCTAGTGCAATTGCTCCACCGTTAACGTTTAATGTTTCTTGGTTAAATTTAAGCTCACGATCAACAGCAATTGACTGTGCTGCAAACGCTTCGTTTGCTTCTACTAGCTCAACATCCTCTAAAGATACTGCTGCTTTTTCCAATGCTTTTTTTACAGCGCTTACTGGGCCGATTCCCATAATACTTGGGTCAACACCAGCACTTGCATTAGATTTAATTGTTACTAAAGGTGTTAAACCTAGCTCATCTGCTTTTTGACGGCTCATTACAACAACAGCTGCAGCACCATCATTAATACCAGAAGCATTTCCAGCAGTTACAGAACCATCCTTTTTAAATGCAGGACGTAACTTGCCTAAGCTTTCTGCTGTTGTACCAGCACGTGGAAACTCATCGCGATCAAAAATGGTTACTTGACCTTTGCGTCCTGGTACTTCTACAGGCACAATCTCATCTTGGAATCGTCCTGATTCAATAGCAGCCTCTGCTTTTTGCTGGCTAGCAGCTGCAAAAGAGTCCTGTTCTTCACGCGTAATGCTATATTTATCACATAAATTTTCTGCTGTAATTCCCATATGATAATCATTAAAAGCACACCATAATCCATCTTGAATCATGCTATCAACGACTTTTTGATCTCCCATTTTAAATCCATTGCGAGCATTCTTTAACAAATATGGCGCTTGGCTCATATTTTCCATTCCACCCGCTACGATAACTTCAGCATCACCAGCAAGGATCGCTTGAGTTGCAAGATGAACTGCCTTTAGTCCTGATCCACACACTTTGTTGATTGTTAATGAAGAAACTGTTTCTGGTAATCCAGCTGCAAGAGCTGCTTGTCTAGCCGGGTTTTGACCTAATCCAGCTTGCAAGACGTTCCCCATAATTACTTCATCTACATCATTTGCTGCGATTCCTGCTTTATTTAGTGCTTCTTTAATGACTACTCCACCTAAAGTTGGCGCAGAAACATTTTGTAAGCCTCCCCCAAAGCTGCCGATTGCCGTTCTAACAGCGCTTACAATGACCACTTCTGTTTGACTCATGTCGTTAACCTCTCCTTACTGTTTGATTACTGTCACATATATGCTTATTCGACAACCAACTTAATTTTCCTGTTGTAATTTCGATTATTTTGTAAAAATTTATAATTTTTATTGAATTTAAACTTCCATCCTTTAAAATAAGTAATTGAAAGCGTTATCAAAAAAAGGAGGAGAATTATGTCATTACCTTCTAAAGCAACCATCATTGAAGTGGGACCGCGAGATGGGCTCCAAAATGAAAAAGCGTTTGTACCAACTCCTGTAAAAATTCAGTTTATTTCTTTACTAAAAGAAGCTGGCCTATCGGAGATTGAATTAACTTCTTTTGTGTCGCCAAAATGGGTACCTCAAATGAAAGATGCAAATCGAATTATGCAAGCATTTCCATTGCAGCATTCTACTAATGACCGTCATATTGTTCTCGTTCCAAATGAGCAAGGCCTAACTAAAGCGCTTGAAGAAAATTGTCAATCTGTTGCTTTATTTATCGGCGTCAGCAACTCGTTTAACCAGCATAATATTAATAAAACTACCACTGAAGCTCTTCACCAGCAGCTACCTCTTATTGAGAAGCTTAAAGAACGTAACGCCTACATTCGCACATGCATATCAACTTCCTTTTATTGTCCGTATGAAGGGAAAATTAATCCAGACAAAACCATTGAACTGTGCGCACGCTTTGTAGAAGCTGGCGTAAACGAGCTAAGCATCGCCGATACAATTGGAATGGCTAACCCCAAAGACGTTTTTACTCTCTTTTCATCATTGAAACGCGCATTTCCTACGGTTTTGCTAAATGCACACTTTCACGATACAAGAGGAATAGCCATGGCTAATATTTATGCTTGCCTTCAAGCTGGCGTCATGCGCTTTGACTCTTCAGCTGGCGGAATTGGCGGATGCCCATTTGCTAAAGGTGCAACAGGAAACATTGCAACAGAAGACTTAGTTTTTATGTTAGATGAGATGGGTGTTCAAACAAACGTGAACAGTGAAAAGCTTCTGGCTGCTGTTTCGTATATTGAACCTTACCTTTCACATCCAATTTCAAGCAAACAATATCGCCTCTATCAATTAGCTAAGCAATAAGAAAGTAAAAAAGCACGGTAGAATCTACCGCGCTTTTGCTGACTGGTCAATAATTGACATTCTTGGATTTAAAATTTGGGATGGACTTTTTAGCATGAATGTTCCAGCAGCATCACTGTAATCAATCGTCATATTATCATCCATAAACACTTGCTTTGTTTTCTCAACAAGAATGTCACCACCATTTGTTGAAACAACAACATCATCAAATTCTTTATCAGCAACAATCCAAAGTGATGTAACGCCGCTTACAACACAGCCACAGCCGTCCGTATCATATTTCAATTTTAAAAACAGAGATGAGTTTTGGTCATATTTTTCAGCCACTTTTTCAAGAGCACGATTAGTAAATGTAATATTCATTCTATCGCTCCTTTTAAATAAATGTATAAACGATGCGAACATGTTTATATAATGAAGTATAATATACAATGCTCACTCCATAAACTATTACGCTCATTAATATAGACTATGGAAGAGCGCTTATCATACATAAGGAGGAATTAACTTGTCAAAAGTTCAAATCAAGGTAATGGATAACGGATCATTTCGAGTGACTGGTGATGTTGAATTGATCGATGCTGAGGGTAATAAGTATGAAACGAAACCCACGTTTTCACTATGTCGATGTGGCATGTCACAAAAGATGCCCTTTTGTGACGGAAATCATAAAGGTAAATTTGAGTCTTGTGTGCGTGCTAAAGCCGTATTAGACGAGTAATCTGTAACTGCTTCAATGAGTAATAACTCCTCTGTATCTGGGCTAGCTACAGATTTAGATTGATTCGGATGTAATGCTGAACAAGAGGCTGTTACACCTCTCACTCGAACAATGGCTATTGATGATGAACGGGAGACTGCATTGCGGTTGATGGAGGTCACACGGCATACACACGTCCTGGTAAAATGCTTTATGACCCAGCCTACAAAAAATAAGCTCATGCCCATTGAGGGCATTGAGCTTATTTTTTATAAAACGCATTTCCTGCTAGTGTTTCAACCAACCGAGGCGCAACCTGATAAATTGTAGAGCCAATGCCCATCCATCTTGGCAAGTTAATCTCTCGCTTATTGGTGCCAATCGATTCAACGACTTTTTTTGCAACATCCACTGGGTCAAGCATCATATTTTTCATGCTCTTTTCATAGGAACCTGTTTGATCGGCAATTGTAAAAAAGTTGGTTTGAATTGGACCTGGATTAACTGCAGTGACGCGTACATTAGTTTTAGCAATTTCGAGACGTAGTCCATTTGTAAATCCTAATACAGCATGCTTTGAAGCAGCGTATCCGCTAGATTTAGGCGTAGCAAGCTTACCTGCTTGAGACGCGATATTAATAATGTGACCTTCATTTCTTTCTAACATAGCTGGTAAAACAGCTTTCGTACACGCGATTAGCCCTAGTACATTTACTTGAAACATGGACGAAATTGTATCCATCGAAGCTTCCGTCACTTCCTCAAACACACCAAAGCCAGCGTTGTTAATCAGCACATCAATTTTAGGAACATCTTCCATAATTTTACCTATGACAACTTCAACATCACTTAGATTGGCAACATCTAATCGATATGTACGGCAAGTAACTCCATGCTTCTCACTAATCTGTTCTGATACTTCTTGAAGGCGGGCTTCATTTCTAGCAACAAGGATTGGGTTAGCTCCTTTTTTAGCTACTTCATAGCTAATCATTTCTCCTAATCCGCCAGATGCACCCGTAATTAAAATATACTTTCCTTTAAGATTATTCATTTTTACACCTCAATTGTACAAACTCAGTGTTTTTAATCTTATCTTTCTATACTTAAAAAAACAAGCTCAATGAGTATGATAAACAAAATGATTCCCTTCATATTGACAACTAATTTGGCGGAGGCTTTCAAGATAGTCTAGTTGCCCTACCGTTTCAGACATCGTCAACCCTAATTCTTTTTCATACACGGATGGAAACAAGAATTTACAAACATCGAATGCAGACATCGGCTTGTTCTTTAAAAGCTGATATACTTTTTCAGCTCGTTCTCTTTGCTTAGCTAGTCGTTCTGACACAAGCTTACTTACTTCATTCACTTCGTCTCCATGGCCTGTGTAGATACATGAAATAGGCAATTCAGAAAGACGACGAAGAGATGAATTATATTGAAGCATTGATTTCTTTCGTTCCTCACCTTCATGATACGGAGGCTCAATAAGTGGATTAGATGAAATATGCTTAAGCAACACATCTCCCCCAATTAAAGTTTCGCTTTGCTCGTGATATACAGCAATATGACTTTGAGCATGCCCTGGCACTTCAATAATACTCCAATCTTCCAAACCTTTTATTAGACTACCTTCTTGAATTTGAGTTGTTAGTGACCTGTCACAAGAATACTTCATTGAATGACGTAAGCCTTTTAGATATTTTCGAAACCGTTCATCTACGCCAAGCTGTGTGAAGAACCCGGTGAAAAATTCGTCATACCGATCAAAAAAAGCGGAATCTTTTGAAATCCACGGCTCGTTTCTCCAATGTCCAATTACAGGTGTATCTGGTGAAAAATAATCAAGCATACCTACATGATCCGGATGATGGTGTGTCAGTAATACTTGATCGATATCTTCTACATGTAAGCCAATTTCATTTAGCTGTTTCGTAAAAGAATTCCAAGCTTCTTCGGTCTTCACCCCTGCATCAATTAAAGTAATGGATTCCCCTTTTAGTACATATACATTTACATCTCCAACTGCAAAAGGTGTTGGCAATATGAACTTGTGAATTTGTTCCTTCATAACGTTGTCCCCTTCTAAGCAATGACGTTTTCTTTAAGTGTACACGATTCCAATATACATTCATACAATATGCTTTCTTTTCTGAAAATTAGATTGACATCCATCATTTTCTCAGTGCATAATTACAACAATATGCTTATAAAATCAACTAATAGAAGAAAGCTTATATGTATTAAATCCAACGACTTCATACAGAACAAAAAGTATTTTTATTCATTAATAAGTATATAAAAAGGAGGTTCATCCCTTGATGAAACAACCATTAAATATTGCTTTTATCGGTGCTGGATCAATGGCTGAAGCCATGATTTCAGGGCTAATTAGCACAAATAAATTTAAACCTGGACAAATTCACGTTACAAATTACAGCAACGACGCACGACTTCATGAATTACGTAATCAATATAAGATTAATATTACCCGAAATATTCCTTTAATCGTTCAAAAAAGCGATGTAATTATATTGGCAGTCAAACCAAAAGACGTTGTAGAAAGCATTGAAAGTATTAAACCTTATATCCATAGAAGCCACCTTATTATTTCTGTCCTTGCAGGAGTGTCAACAACGAGCATCCTATCGTTATTTCAACACGATGTGCCTGTTGTTCGAGCTATGCCAAATACTTCTGCTTCAATTGGTTTGTCTGCAACAGCTATTTCCAAAGGAGAGCACGCTAACGACGAGCATATAAAACTAGCAGAAACTCTCTTCCATACAGTTGGAACGGTTACAGTTGTTCATGAAGAACAGCTGCATGCCGTTACAGGCTTATCAGGCAGCGGACCCGCATACGTTTATTATTTGGTAGAAGCGATGCAAAAAGCTGCGCTACATCAAGGGCTTGAATCAGACGTAGCGAAAGACTTAATTACACAAACATTAATTGGTGCAGCTCAAATGCTTCGAACGTCTCCAAAGAGTCCTACGACGCTACGAAAAGAAGTTACAAGTCCAGGGGGAACGACAGAAGCAGGACTAGAACAGCTGACTGATTACGAATTTCAAGAAGCCCTTATCCAATGTATTGACAAAGCTACACTTCGCTCAAAAGAATTAGGCGAAGCCATTGATGAAAAAATGATGAGCAGTCGTACGTCACGTTAAAACCTCAGCATAGTGCTGAGGTTTTTTTACTAAATGACCATGAAACAGCAAAGCATATAAAGTGAAATCTACTAAAGCTCAGTGCTATAATGCATTTTGTTAGGAACTCGAAATAATGGAGGGATATGAAGTGACTGCTAAATTATTTACACCCTATGAAGTAAAAAATGTAAAGCTAAAAAACCGTATTGTTATGTCACCGATGTGCATGTATTCATGCGAAAAAGAAGACGGCATCGTAACAGATTGGCACCTAGCTCACTATACCTCACGAGCAGTTGGACAAGTTGGATTAATTATGATTGAAGCGACTGCTGTAACACCTGAGGGTCGTATTTCTTCACGTGATTTAGGAATTTGGAATGACGAGCATGTTGAGGGATTACAAAGACTTGTTAACCAAGTAAAAGCGAACGGTAGTAAAACAGCAATCCAGCTTGCACACGCAGGCCGTAAAGCAACGGTAGATGGAACAATCTACGCTCCTTCTGCTATTGCATTTGATGATGAAAGTAAAACACCTGCTGAAATGACAAAAGAAGATATTGAGCGTACAATTGCAGCTTTTAAAGAAGGTGCACAGCGCTCGAAGCAAGCAGGTTTTGATATTATTGAAATTCATGGAGCGCATGGATATTTAGTTCACCAATTCCTGTCTCCATTAAGCAATAAGCGTACGGATGAGTACGGTGGCTCTGCTGAAAACCGCTATCGTTTCTTAAAAGAAATCATTGATAGTGTACAAGAAGTATGGGATGGACCTCTATTTGTTCGCGTCTCTGCAACTGACTATACTGAAGGTGGATTAACTGTCAATGACCATGTAACATTCGCTACATGGATGAAAGAACAAGGTGTTGATCTAATTGATGTAAGTTCAGGAGCACTTGTACATGCCAAAATTAACGTATATCCTGGCTACCAAGTGCCATTTGCAGAACAAATTAAGCAAGAAGCAGCTATTGATACTGGTGCTGTGGGCTTAATTACAAGCGGTCTACAAGCTGAAGAAATTCTCCAAAGCAAACGTGCTGACCTTATCTTCGTCGCAAGAGAACTACTGCGCGACCCTTATTGGCCACGTACTGCTGCCACAGAATTAAATACAAATATTGAAGCACCTGTTCAATATGAACGAGGATGGTAAAAAAGTGAGGGTCCTTATGGCCCTCACTTTACTTTTATTCAACAGGAAAACTTGCTAAGTCTGAAGCAACCACAGTGTACTTAAATTCCTTCAGCGCGCCTTCTACTAAGCTTTCAACAGCTTGACCTTGATATCTCGCACTTATGTGAGTAAGGATTAGCTTCTGCACGTTCGCTTGCCGAGCTACTTGTGCCGCTTGCTTGGCTGTGGAGTGATAATAATCATAAGCTAGTTTTTCATCTCCCTCAGCAAATGTTGCTTCATGAACTAAAACGTTCGCATTCTCTGCAAGCTTGGTGCTATTTTTACACATTCGCGTATCGCCCAAAATGGTTACGATTTTTCCCGGTCTGGATTCTCCAATGAATTCCGCTCCGTTAATTTCTCGTCCATCTTCTAGACAAATCCTTTTGCCTTCTTTTAACTGCTTATAATGAGGTCCTGGTTGTACTCCAGCTTCCTTCAAACGCTCTACCTGTAGTGCACCCGGTAAGTCTTTTTCAACGATTCGATATCCATATGACGTCACGCCATGCTCAAGCTTTGCACATTCTACTTTAAACGTACTGTCTTCAAAAATGACCCCTTCATTCACTTCAATAACTTTAAGACCATACTTCAAGTGGGTTTGGCTAACTTCTAACGTAACTTTAATAAATTGCTCAATACCAGGGGGACCGTATACGGTAAGAGGTTCTTCTCCTCCTTGAAACGATCTGCTACCTAATAAACCTGGAAGGCCATAAATGTGGTCACCATGCAAGTGCGTAATAAAAATTTTCTCGATGCGACGAGGGCGAATGGAGGTATGTAAAATTTGATGCTGCGTTGCTTCTCCGCAATCAAAAAGCCATACGGCACTTCGCTCTTGCAGAAGCTGCAAAGCAATCGACGAAACATTTCGTTGTTTAGCTGGTACTCCGGCACCCGTTCCTAAAAATAATAGTTCCATGTGCTTCTTCCTTTCTACTTAACCCAAACGTGAATCCGAACAAAAAGCCTGTATGCACATTATACAGGCTTTTTCCTTACCTATGCTACTTAATTGTTTGAAGTGCCTCTGTTAATACAGAAATAAGAAGGTTTAAATCATCCTTTGGAATCATGAGAGGCGGTGAAAGAGTGAGCACATTATTATAGCCAGCTACTGTTGCACCGTTTTTCCCAATAATAACTCCTTTTTCTTTACACTTTGCAATTACTTGATTCACCAACTGTATATCCAGGGGCACTTTGGATGTTTTATCAGACACAAGCTCAATCCCTACCAGCAGTCCTTTTCCACGAATGTCTCCTACATAAGGGTGTTCTTTCAATTCTTCTTTTAACTCATTCAATAAATAGGTTCCCATCGTTTTGGAACGATTATATAAACCTTCACTTTCCATAATCTCTAGGTTTTTGAGTGCAAGTGCACAGGCAGCTGGACTTCCTCCAAATGTGTTTACATGTCGAAAATATTCATACTGATCGCTACCTTTAAATGCTTCATAAATTTCTCTCTTGACCGCTGTTGCCGACAAAGGTAAATAAGCACTTGTAATACCTTTTGCCATCGTAATAATATCAGGCTTCACGCCATAGTTCATAAATCCAAACGCTTCGCCTGTGCGTCCAAACCCACATATAACTTCATCTACAATCAATAACGCTCCGTGCTTTTCACAAACATCTTTTACCCCTTGCATATAGTTATCTGGTGGAATTAAAATGCCTCCGCCTGTAATAATTGGCTCCATTATAACTGCAGCGATTGTTTCACTAAGCTCCCACGTCATTGTTTCATCAATCACCTTCACCGACTGAAGCTGCTCTTTTGGTGCATCTATTTCATCGACACCTCGGTAGCTATCAGGAGGTGGGACATGAAGAAAACCAGTTGCTAAAGGTTCGTACTTGTATTTACGCTGAGCTTGACCCGTAGCTGATAATGCCCCCATTGAGTTTCCATGATATCCACGGTACCGTGAAATAATTTTATACCGCCCCTGTTCCCCTTGTTGCTGATGATATTGCCTCGCAATTTTAAATGAGGTCTCATTCGCTTCTGATCCGCTATTAGAGAAAAAGATCACATATTCTTCTCCTAGCAATTCATTGAGCTTTTCAGCTAATTGAATTGCAGGAGGGTGACTTTGCGTTAAAGGAAAATAGGCTAGTTCTTTGAGCTGTTCATATGCTGCCTGTGCTAGCTCTTCTCTTCCATACCCAATATTTACGCACCAAAGCCCTGCCATAGCGTCTAAAAAGCGATTTCCATCCTCATCTGTTACCCAAGCGCCCTTTGCTTTTTCTACTACCATAGTAGCTTCAGGAGAATAAGGTTTCATGCCGTGCCATAAATATTGCTCATCCTTATTTTTTAAGCTTTTATTCTTTTCCCCACTGCTAGCTTGAACCATTGCGTTCACTCCTTCTGATTCCAATAATTATATGGATGAAGAGACCCCGACCAAAGCCGAAGTCTCTGTTTTCACCTAATAAATATGTTAAAAATCAAAGCGTGATGTTATCATCTTTTTACGCGTATAAAAGTTTAATCCGTCTTTTCCATTTACATGTAGATCTCCATAAAAAGAGTCTTTCCAACCTGAGAATGGGAAGAAAGCCATAGTAGCAGGCACTCCTACGTTGACACCTAGCATACCAGCATCTGCTTCTTCTCTAAATTGGCGGATTGCTTTTGCATCCTTTGTATAAATTGTTGCACCATTTCCAAATCGAGATTTTTCAATATATTCTAACGCTTCATCTAAACTTTCCGCTCGAAGCAGACTTAATACTGGTGCAAATAGCTCTTCTTTTGCAATGGTCATAGCAGGTGTTACGTGATCAAAAATCGTTGCGCCAAGAAAATTACCTTCCGAATGATCTTCCATTTCTTTACGACCATCTCTAACTAAATGAGCACCTTCTTCCACTCCAGCTTCGATATAGCCAAGTACTTTATCTCGATGTTCTTTACGAATAACAGGCGTTAAAAGCACTTCATCCTGTAACCCACTGCCCATAACTAATTCATCTGCTTTTTGCTTTAACTTCGCAACGAACTGTTCTTTAACACCGTCTACCACCACAACAGCACTGCATGCCATACAGCGCTGCCCAGCGCTACCAAAAGCAGAACTTATAATATGGTTTACAGCTTTATCTATATCACAATCTGGCATAACGATATGATGGTTTTTGGCACCTGATAAAGCCTGAACTCGCTTGCCTTGAGCCGCAGCTTGTTCATACACATATTTAGCAACTGGCTGGGAGCCAACAAAAGAAACTGCTTTAATATCCTCATGTTCAATGAGACCATTTACCACATCATGTGCACCATGCACAAGATTTAGTATGCCGGATGGAGCTCCGGCTTCTGTAAACAACTCAGCTATTCGCGTAGCTAATAAAGGAGTACGTTCTGATGGTTTTAATACAAACGTGTTTCCACAGACGATAGCTAACGGGAACATCCAAAGCGGAACCATCATTGGAAAGTTAAATGGCGTAATTCCTCCCACAACTCCAACTGGATAACGGTACATTTCTGAATCAATTTCTTCCGCAATATTGTTAAGTGATTCACCCATAAGTAGCGTTGGTGCTCCCGCAGCAAATTCTACACATTCGATACCACGTTGGACCTCTCCATAAGCTTCTTTATAAGCCTTTCCATTCTCTTTTACTACGAGTCTTGCAAGCTCTTCATGATGCTCGATAAGCAAGTGTTGAAAGGCAAACATCAGCCTTGCTCGTTTCGGAGCTGGTACATGCCTCCATGTTTTAAACGCTTCTTTCGCATTTTTAACAGCGTGGTCAACATCTTGCTTCGTTGAGAGAGGTACTTTTGCAAGCGTCTTTCCTGTTGAAGGATCAATTACATCTTGAAACTGATTGCTTGCTGAAGCAACCCACTTTCCACCCACATAGTTTCTTAACTGCTTTGTATCTTCATTCACGACTGACATCCCATTAGCCCCCTTTTAACATACAATCTTACTTTTATTATCATTAATTCTTGCTTCGGATTCATTAGACAGAATGTGAAATAGAAGTTCTGTATGGTTTCACACATTGGGTAATGAAATACAAAACAAACCTAGTAAAATGAAAGAGAATCATGTAAAAGATGCTTTTCCTAATTTATTAATAGCAGTAGTAGATGCGTTTAGTGCAAACAAATAGTCATAGGTCATAATCATAAATTCAATGGCCATTCGTTTTTCATGAACCATAAAATCAGAACCTAATAGCTTTTCCAATTTTTCAATACGATGATACAGAGTCTGACGCACAATATATAAGCGCTTTGCTGTTTCTTGCTTTGATCCGTTACATGCTAAATATACTTTCAAAGTTTCAAATAACTTAGCATTAAATTTACGGTCGTATTCGAGAACTGGCTGTAAATACTCCATCACCACTTCTTGTAATTCCTGCTGTTCATTGACTAACGAAATAATGCGATACATGTGAAGGTCTTCATAAAAACAAATATGATTTTTCATTTCGTTGTGCAAAGTCATTTGAATCGAAACCGTTTTTTTAGCAGTTTCATAACCTTTATGAATGTAGTCTAATCGTCGATTAAACTGCCCTACCCCGATCAGCTGCACTCCTAGTGATTTGTTGACTTCTTGTAAATCACCGTGGTTTATCCAACGGTTCAAGCTTTTTTCTAACCTTTCTCTCCACGTCGTCACCTGACGTTTATTTAAAACCACCAACACTAACTCTCTCTTCTTTTCTAAAATGAGAAGATGAAAGCCTTCTTGTTCAAAAATTGCTCGAATCGTTAGCTTTAAATACGTATGATCTACCTTGACGTCTTGTACACATTGACAGCATACGATTGTTCCGCCTTGGATTGGAAAATCATTTAATACTTCTTGTAAATAATGTGTAATTTGCGAGGAAGAAATTTCACCGTTAACCCATTGAACCATCCACTCTGTTTCTTGAACTCGCTTTTTTTCTTCAACATATAAGTCTCGTAAAAAGTGCTGTGCTAGAGCTGTAGCTGTGCGATCAACCGTTAACATTTCAAGCTCTGTAAAAAAATCATTAGTTGAAAGAATATGGAGCTCTGCATAGCTTTCACCTAACAATTGAATGGAATGAGTAAAAAAGCTGCTTTGATTCTGATTTTGTTCAGTAATATGATGTTGTAATAATTGTTGTTGGGGTAAGTCTAGACAGGCTGGAAAAAGTATTACTTCATTATGTATACGAAGCCCGGCTAAAAGTCCGGTTGATTCGCAAAGATGCTGTAATATATCTTTTGGATCGTTGACAGAAAGCAGCATTTGATTCAGCTGCTGAGAGTAATTTTCTAAATCTGAAATCATTAAATAATGCTGGTTTACTAGTAACGCATGCAAATCTTGGGTTATTTCAACAAACGGCACTTCTTCATGAAATAAAATAATAGGAAATTCATGTTGATTTGCAAATTCAATGACGTTTTGAGGAATCTGAGAGGTGTACGTACCCAGTTCAATACATAATCCTGAAGCCTGACATTCGATTAACTGCTTTAAAAACGACAGGCACAATTCATTATCTTCCTTCCATCCTACACCGGTTGAAAGAATTAATTCATTCCCTTTTAGAAGCTCATTCACCCGAGTCACTTCCATCACGTGAACCCATTTCACTCGATTTGTGAGACCGACTTTACCTGCAATTACTTCACAGCTGTTAAAATGTTTTCTTTTTAAAACCTCATTAATGGTCAAATAAGATTTCAAACCCACACCACCCTTAATCAGTCTATCTCTTTATATTAGCTTAAGTTTTCTGAAAAATAAATCATTTTATCTCTTTATATTTTTTTAGAATATAATCATACACGCCTTTGCTTACATAGAATTTTGCAAAAAAAAAGCTATAAATCATTCAGCGATTTACAGCTTTTCAGCAGCTACTTGCAGCGTTTTAAAGAAACCATGTCTTTTTTTAGCTTGCTCTTTTATTCTTTGAATCTCTTGTTTATAAAAACGTAGGTCATGAAGTGACACTGCATTAAGCATTTCCATCTTAAGCTTATCTATTACTTTTCTTTCCTCAACTGTCATCACGTCTAAATCTTTCTCATTCATCATCTCTGTGTCACACCCTTATCATTTATTAAATTATTTAACGTTTACATTTTCATTTTCAAAAAACTTTCATACTATACTATTTACTACAAATCACACCCTAACTAAACCCTTTTTCCATTGTTGTAAATGAAATGTAATAACTGTTTGTAATACGTAATACTTGACATGAATAGTAACGAAAGATTTTATGATTTAGTTTCACTTTTCACCCTAATTTTTTTTTAAAAAATAAGCCTACCTCATATTTGAAATATGAAGTAGGCTTATTTTATAGTTGCTGAATTAATATTCCTGAAAAATACTTTCTAGCATCTGCCGTTAGGATATGGAGCTTTTCTTTTTCAACCTTTCCTTGCTTTATGCGTTCAAATTCTAGAAACGCACCGCTTAGATTTTCCGTCACGCTTTTAATAATAAAACCTTTTTCAATAAGAAAATCAATCTTTTCACGTTCTGCAACAAAATGCTGGTAGTCTGACATAACTTCACCTCAATCTGTTGAAATAGTTTGGTTGGATGCGACAGGTTGAATTACTTCTTCATCAATTGAGATAACCCAATCTCGACCAACTGTAATACCTAGATACTTTTCATCACTTGGTGTCTCAATCTCATCTTGTTTATAATGCTTAAACCACCAATATTTAGCTAAAACATAATAACAGACAGCGCCTACTATAAATCCAACGACAAACGAATAAGTTGATAAAAAGTAAGCACTTGTTCCACCTATAGTCCATGCTAGTAACCCAGCTATATTAAAGCCGTAAAAGTAGCGGTACTGTCCATTTTCTTCATACAGCTCTGTTACATTTACTCTACGCTTTCGCAATAAGTAGTAATCTGCAAACAAAATGCCAACAATCGCTGACAAAATCCCACCTACAATTAACAATGCTGGAACAATGATGCTGAACAAGCTCCAAGGTTGTACAATTGTGCCTACAATTCCAGCGATAACTACCCCAACCCAAAAGGGTACTTTCGGTCCACCAACATTTGAAAAAATCGTGGCAGCTGGAATCAGATTTGCTGAGATATTTGTTGACCACTGGGCAAACACAACCATCAAAAGTAATACGCCAAGCGCAAGTCCAGATGCAGCTTCTTGAAGTGCCACTACTGGATCGTAGTTCTTCACAGCAATATATGACACACCGCCAATGATAACCATAAACGTTTGAGTTAGCGGCAACGCTACTACGCTTCCTACAAGAGCCCCTTTATTACGCTTTATCCAACTCCGCTCATGTGTCGGTGCTTTAATAAACCTTGAAATAGATGGAATATCTGCCGCAAGCGTTGCCCAAAACCCCATGTTGCTCATAATGACTACGATAAATGCTGTAACAGCTGCTCCTCCTGTAACCGGACTTTCAATCCAAGCCCAAACCTCTCTACCTTGAGAAAGGGCTTGGTCTGACAGAGTTGTATACATCCAGGCTGAAATGATGATAATAACTGGCGCTGCTAGGTCTGTAAACCGTTCTACTGCTTTAATTCCAAGTGCTGTATTGATAAGCTGTAATAACGCAAAGAGAAAAAAACAAACGAGCCAGTTATTAAACCCTGCTAGAGCATTTAAAATTCCATTCATTGCCGTAGCACCAAAATACGTATTAATCCCAAACCAACAAGAAGCTGCAAGCCCACGCATAACAGAGGGAATATGAGTACCAATTGTTCCAAACGGAGCTCTCATATAAACTGGAAATGATAAACCATGTTCGATTCCAATATCAGCAATAATTGTTACAAACAAACCAATTGCAATAGATCCAATTACAGTTGCTACGACAACCCAACCGAGAGATAAGCTTTGCACACCAGATCCTCCGATTGCAAATGCAGCTAATACAACTGCCATACTAACCCACATTAACGAAAAGCCAAGCGTTCCAATCTTACGATTTTGATGCGCAATAGGTAATAAATCCGGTGATTTTAAATAGCTTTTTGATTTTTTCATTTCTTGCACCCCTCATACTATTTAGTAAACGCGTTACATTCATCATGAAGGCTGTTTTCTCTCTCTTTCTCTAGGGGTTGCGCTATGCCATAGCACAGCACAGTAGTATAGTTACAATTTCACCGGAGCTTGCTGAGCTTCATTACGCTCATTAAATTTTGACCGCTTAATGTACTCACCATAACCACTTTTACCAACAAATTGCTTTTCTTTAATCACAAACTCTCCTCTACACAATACTGAAACCGGCTCACCCGTAACTTCCATTCCTTCAAATGCGCTATAGTCAACAGCCATATGATGGGTTTCAGCCGAGATTTTGCGTTTAACTGTTGGATCAAAAATTAACAAATCAGCGTCACTTCCTACAGCAATTGTTCCTTTTTTCGGATATAGGCCAAATAACTTCGCCGTACGAGTAGAGGTGACATCCACAAACTGATTGAGCGTTATTCTCCCTTTCTGCACGCCTTCTGAGAATAAGATGCTCATACGATCTTCAATAATAGGACCGCCATTTGGAATTTTTGTGAAATCGTTCTTACCTAAATCTTTTTGTCCATTAAAATCAAATGAACATTGATCAGATCCAATCGTTTGTAGATCTCCATTTTTTAATGCATTCCACAACACTTCTTGATTCCACTTTTCGCGAAGAGGTGGTGACCAAACGTATTTGGCTCCTTCAAAATTTGGCTTCTCTAAGGCCGATTCATCTAAAACTAAATATTGTGGGCATGTTTCACCCCAAATATTTACACCTCGGTTCCGAGCCTGAGCAATTTGATTCACCGCTTCAGCACAAGATACATGCACTACATATAGTTGCGAATCTGCAAGACCTGTAAAACATGCTGCTCTACCTGTTGCTTCACCTTCAATCTCTGGGGGCCTAGTGCGCGCATGGTAAATTGGATCTGTATTTCCTGCTTCTAATGCTTTCTTTGTCAAATAGTCAATTACGTCTCCGTTTTCAGCATGTACCATAACTAACGCACCAAGCTCTTTTGCCTGAATGAGCGTTTGGTAAAGGGTCGCATCGTCCGCTTGAAAGACGTCTTTATATGCCATAAATACTTTGAACGACGTAATTCCTTCATCTTCAATAATAGTAGGAAGCTGTTCTAATACGGCATCATTCATCTCTCCAATCATTAGATGAAAGCTATAGTCAATAGCTGCTTTTCCTTCTGATTTTGCATGCCAAGTATTAATGGCATTTTGCAATGGTTTCCCTTTATCTGTTAAGCAAAAATCAATGATTGTTGTAGTCCCTCCGAACGCTGCTGCGATGGTCCCTGTTTCAAAATCATCTTTGGTGACAGTCCCTCCAAACGGCATGTCTAAATGAGTATGTGGATCAATCCCTCCAGGAAAAATGTAGGCTCCGTTGGCATCAACAACCTCACAGTTAGATTCATCTAACCCTGTTCCAATTGCTGTGATTTTCCCATCCTCAATTAAAATATCTCCCCTGTACGTATCTGCTGCTGTAACAATCACTCCATCTTTCACTAATTTTCTCATGGCTTAATCCCCCTATTGTTTGTTATACGTCTAATTTTTGTGCAGATGTCATCGCAAGTGCCGCTTGTCTTTCATTCCATGTCATAGGTGGCTGCTCACTTGCTACCTCCACCATGGAAATTGCGCCATCAACAGGACAGACAATCGAGCAGAGATTACAGCCCACACAATCTTCTTCTCTTACTTGCAAATATGGTTTTCCTGAAGGGTCTTTTAACATATCAATACATTGATGAGACGTGTCTTCACATGAAATATGGCACTTGTTACAGTTAATACATGTATTGGGATCTATTCGAGCCACAACTTTATAGTTTAAATCAAGATTTCCCCAATCAGAGTATTTCGGAACAGCTTTCCCAACAAGATCGCTCATTTTTGCAATTCCTCGCTCATCAAGGTAGTTATTTAGCCCATCAAGCATGTCCTCTACAATTCTAAAGCCATGATGCATAGCGGCTGTGCACACTTGAACCCCAGTCGCCCCCATAAGCATAAACTCCACTGCTTCCTGCCAATTCGATACGCCTCCCATACCTGAAATCGGTACGTTAATATGAGGACTTCTTGCACATTCAGCCACCATATTTAATGCGATAGGCTTCACAGCTGGACCACAGTAGCCTCCATGTGCACCTTTACCAGCCACGTGAGGAATTGTGTTCCATGAATTAATATCCACTCCGGCTAAGCTATTAATAGTGTTGATCATGCTCACTGCGTCCGCTCCACCTCTTACAGCTGCTTCTGCTGTAACCGTGATATCCGTAATATTTGGAGTCAACTTAACAATAACAGGCGTTTTCGCTACTTCTTTAGCCCAGTACGTTTGCTTTTCAACAAGTTCTGGCACCTGCCCTGAAGCTGCTCCCATTCCTCGCTCGGCCATACCGTGAGGACAGCCAAAATTTAGCTCTAAGCCGTCAACACCCACATCTTCTACACGCTTTACAATTTCATGCCATTTCTCCTGTTTCGGTTCAACCATTAAAGAAGCGATGATAGCATGGTCAGGAAATTTCTTTTTAGTCTCATAAATCTCTTTTAAATTGACCTCAAGCGGACGGTCTGTAATAAGCTCAATATTATTAAAACCCGCTACGCGCTGGCCATTGAAACTCACTGCTGCAAACCGTGATGATACATTTAAAATTGGATCTCCAAGCGTTTTCCAAACTGCTCCACCCCACCCTGCTTCAAAGGCACGCTGTACTTGATACCCTGAGTTTGTAGGCGGCGCTGATGCTAGCCAAAATGGATTTGGTGATTTAATACCTGCTAAATTTATCCGTAGATCTGCCATACTTGTTTCCCCCTCTCGTTTGTTTAAGCTGTTTCAATTGCTTCTTTCTTTAACTGAGCATGAATGCCATATGCCGTTTTCTTCCCTTGCTGTGCAGCAGTTACAACCATGGCTTCACCTTGTCCTTTTCCAAATACAACGTCACCACAGGCAAAAACTTTAGGATTGGAGGTTTGAAACGTATCTTGATTAATAATTACCACGCCACCATCTTGCTTTAATTCAAATTGATTAATTAAAGATAAGTAACGTTCTTGTCCAATGGCTTTAATAACAGCATCGACTTCAATTAAGAACTCCGACCCTTCTATTGGTACAGGCTTTTTTCGTCCATGGCCTTCCGATTCTTTTAGTTCCATTTTAATACATTCAATACCTGTCACTTCGTTTTTGTCATTTCCAACAATTCTCACAGGTGCTGTTAACCAGCGAAACTCTACACCGTCTTGCTTGGCAAATTCATATTCAAAATCATAAGCTGTCATTTCAGCACTTGTTCTACGGTATAGAATCTGCACGTTTTCTGCCCCTAATCGTACGGAACATGTTGCTCCATCAATCGCTGTATTTCCTGCACCAACAACCGCTACTTTTTTTCCTACAAACTCTGTAGTCAAAGCTTCCGATTTGGTTTTCTTCACAAATTCAATTGCATCATAAACCCCGTTTAGCTGTTCTCCCTCAATACCTAAATTTGGAACCTTACTCATTCCAATAGCAAGAACGACTGCATCATAGTTCTTTAAAAGTTCACTCGGCATCACGTCTTCACCAACGCGCACGTTTGTCTTAACTTCAACGTCTAGAGCTTTTACTTGTTGTACCTCCCAAAAGGAAATAGCTTGAGGAAGTCGAAATGATACAATTCCATAAGTATTTAACCCACCTGCTTCTTTTTCTGCTTCAAAAATTGTTACGGCATATCCAAAGCGAGCTAGCTCCCTGGCAGCTGAAAGCCCAGCTGGTCCTCCACCTACAATGGCAACTCGCTTTCCATTTGGCTTTCCTTTTGTAAATAACACCTGTTCATTTTGAATAGCCCAATCAGTAGCATACCGCTGAAGATCGCCAATCATAATAGACTTAGTCGAATGATTTAATACACATGCTCCTTCACAAAGCTCTTCTGTTGGACAAACCCTCGCACAGCTCGCTCCAACAGGATTGGATGTCATAATCGTTTGAGCAGACCCCTTTAAGTTTCCAGACGCAATTTTTTTAATAAACGTTGGTATATCAATGCCCGTTGGACAAGCTTGAATGCAAAGAGCATCGTAACAGTATAAACATCGATTAGCTTCTTCAATAGCTTCTTGATTTGACAAGCCTTTTTCAACTTCACTAAAGTTCTGTACAATTGTTTGAAGCATCGGCTGAACTGAAGACTTCATAAATCCATCCCCCTTCTAAATTGCTTTATATAAAACATTTTTGAAAGCGCTTACATATTTTTTTATTGACTTTCCCCTCGACTGATTTCACTCCTTTTCGTTAAGGTTTTAAGCTTATAATCCATTTTACTGAAGAAACCTGCTGTTTACATTATACAAAGTGTCAAAAAATTCAAACTTTAAATTAGCCGATATGTAAAAAGCTTGAGCTGCAAGGCTCAAGCTTTTTACAATAAGATTATTATCCATTTGCTACTTCTTTGATAATCGATACAACCAGCTCTGATGTTTTTACAAGTTCTTCAACTGGAATCTTTTCGCTCGTTGTATGAATGTCTTCATAACCCACCGCTAAGTTTACAGTCGGCACATCAAAACCTGCAATGACGTTTGCATCGCTGCCACCGCCGCTTTGTAACAGACGTGAAGAGCGATCGATATTGGCAACGGCTTTTTTAGCTACTTCAACAACATGGTCTCCATCGCTGAATTTAAATCCAGGATACATTACTTTAATATCTACTTCAGCTCTTCCTCCCATGTCACTTGCTGCAGATTCAAAAGCTTCCTTCATTTTGGCAACTTGCGCTTCCATTTTTTCAGGAACCAGTGAACGAGCTTCTGCTAAAATCGATACGTAGTCGCACACAATATTCGTTTGTGTTCCACCTTCAAAACGACCAATGTTTGCCGTTGTTTCTTCATCGATGCGCCCTAACGGCATACGTGAAATCGCTTTTGAAGCAATGGTGATCGCTGAAACCCCGCGCTCAGGCGCTACACCAGCGTGAGCTGTTTTTCCGTAAATATCTGCTTTAACTTTTGCTTGAGTTGGAGCAGCAACAATAATATCGCCCACTTTTCCATCGCTATCAAGCGCATAGCCAAATTTAGCCGTTACAAGTTTTGGATCTAATGCTTTTGCACCCACTAATCCGGATTCTTCTCCAACCGTAATGATAAACTCAATGGTACCGTGCTCAACATTTTGCTCTTTTAACACTTGAATAGCTTCTAACATTGCTGCCAACCCAGCTTTATCATCAGCTCCTAGAATCGTTGTTCCATCGCTTTTAATATAACCGTCTTCAATGGATGGCTTAATGCCTTTTCCAGGAACAACTGTATCCATATGAGAAGTAAAATAGATGGTATCTACTCCTTCTTTTGTTCCAGGAAGGGTACAAATTAAATTACCTGCACCATGTCCAGTTTCAGCTGTTGTATCATCTTCAACAACTCTTACTCCTAACGCCGTGAATTTTTTCGTTAATACTTTTGCAATCTCGGCTTCATACTTTGTTTCTGAATCAACTTGTATAAGTTCTAAAAATAGATCAACTAAACGTTGCTCATTAACCATAATATGTAATCCCTCCAAAATTAACCTACAATGGTATGTTACCATGTTTTCGCTGTGGACGCTCTTCCTTTTTATTGTGCAACATTTCAAGTGCTTGTATTAGTTTTATTCTCGTATCTCTTGGATCAATTACATCATCTACCATACCCGCTCTTGCTGCAACGTACGGATTAGCAAATTTATCGCGATACTGCTCAATTTTTTCAGCTCGAACCTCTTCAGGAGCATCACTATTATGAATTTCATGCGCAAAGATAATATTGGCAGCTCCTTGAGGACCCATAACGGCAATTTCAGCATTTGGCCAAGCATATACCATATCTGCACCAATCGATTTACTATTTAGCGCAACATAAGCTCCACCGTAAGCTTTTCGCAAAATCACCGTAATTTTCGGAACAGTTGCCTCAGAATAGGCATATAAAATTTTAGCACCGTGACGAATGATACCGCCATGTTCTTGCTTAATACCTGGAAAGAATCCTGTTACATCTTCAAACGTAATAAGTGGAATATGAAAAGAGTCACAAAACCTTATAAAACGTGCGGCTTTATCTGAGGAGTTAATATCTAAGCTGCCGGCCATAAATTTTGGTTGATTACAAACAAGCCCCACCACGCTTCCATTCAAGCGAGCTAAGCCAACCACAATATTTTTAGCAAAATCTTTTTGCACTTCTAGGAATGTGCCTTCGTCTACGACATGTTGAATAACATGGCGAACATCATATGGTCTAACAGCATCAAAAGGAACAACATCCAGTAATTCCGGGCGGTCATTGCTTTGATCATCATAAGGGACACTCGGTGGCTTTTCAGTATTAGATAAAGGTAAATAACTTAGTAAGAGGCGAACTTGCTCAAGCACTTCTTCTTCTGAACCTGCACTAAAATGAGCATTTCCACTAATTTCATTATGAACAGCAGCTCCACCTAAGTTCTCTGCTGTGATGGTTTCACCCGTTACTGTTTCAATTACTTTCGGTCCTGTAATAAACATTTGGCTCGTCTTTTCCACCATAAATACAAAGTCAGTGATGGCTGGTGAGTATACTGCCCCACCTGCACATGGTCCCATAATCACTGAAATTTGAGGAATGACTCCAGAATAAATAGCGTTTCGATAAAAGATTTGACCGTATCCGTCTAACGACATCACGCCTTCTTGGATTCTCGCTCCACCGGAGTCATTTAATCCGATAAAAGGCACACCAGTTTTCGCTGCTAGGTCCATTACATTGGCGATTTTTTTTGCATGCATTTCTCCAAGCGCACCGCCAAATACCGTAAAATCCTGAGAAAACAAATAGATACCTCGACCATTTACTTTACCGTACCCCGTGACAACACCGTCTCCAGGACCCGTCTGTGTGTTCATATTAAAGTCCAGACAGCGGTGTTCTATAAAAGGCTGAACTTCAACAAACGTTCCGTTGTCAACCAATAAATCAATTCGCTCTCTAGCCGTTAGCTTTCCTTTAAAATGCTGTTTTTCAATTTTTTCATCTCCCCCCCCTTGTTCAATTTTGCGGCGCTTATCGTATAGCTCATTTAGCTTTTCATAAATATCAACCATCTGCTATTCCTCCTTTGTTGGTTTCTTTTCACAAAGCTCATACAAAACCCCTGCCGTGGAAGACGGATGTAAAAAAGCAATGGCCGCACCACCAGCTCCTAATCTTGGCTCATCATCAATCATTTTAATTCCACGTTCTTTCAGTTCTTGAATCCGTTCTTCAATGCTCTTAACGCCAAAAGCAATGTGATGTATACCTTCTCCACGCTTTTGAATAAATTTAGCAACTGGACTGCTATCATTTAAAGGTTCAAGAAGCTCAATTTTCGAATCACCGCATTGAAAAAAAGCTACCTTTACACCTTGATTTTCTACTTTTTCTGTCCCTAAGCATACTAAGCCAAGCTGCCTCTCATAAAATGGTTTAATTTTATCAATCGAGTGAACAGCAATGCCAATATGATCAATTTTGTTCATATTTCCCACCCCCACAAAAAAGCGTTTTCATTTAGACATATTCTTGAATGAATCGTCATTCTCCTTCTTAAAACAAAAGCGAATAAAGAAGTTGCTTGTCCCATTTCGTTGCTACATGTAAAATAGAAAAAAAGGTTGTGAGAGGAGCTACTCTTTTATGTCGAATAAAAAATGGCAAAAAATTGTGGTCTATTTAATGCTAGGAACAATGGTAATCACAACTGTTCTTGCTGGCATTACAATGTGGCTATAAAAAAGGTAGGTGATTTCTCACCTACCTTTTATTGCACCTCTATTCCTTTTTCTTTCGCTAGGTCTTCAAAGGGTTTTCCACTGGTCACAATCCATACTTTTGTTCCAAGAGGAACCTTTTCATATAACTCCACAACTCGCTCATTTCGAAGCCTAATGCACCCATTCGAAACATACTTACCGATAGAGTTTGGCTGGTTTGTACCGTGAATGCCATAAATTCGTCCATCCGTGTCTTTTGCATCAAATCCAATCCACCTCAATCCAAGTGGATTAGTAGGGTCCCCACCTTCTATCTTATCTTTGCGATAATAAGGATTTGCTGCTTTGACTGTGATTGTGAATTCCCCTTCTGGTGTTAAATCTTTTGTTCTTCCTGAACCCACTTTAATAACACTCTCTATCTTACCATGTTCAATATATGCTAATTCATTTGTCTGTTTGTTTACAATAATAAAAGGGTCAGCTGGTAAAGGATTTTCTCCCAGCGGCCAAATTGGTGATACAAGTACTAAAATAAGAAATACGACGTGCATACAATTCAACCCCTTACGCTTTTTCTTATTGTTCGTAAGGGTTTGCTACAACATGCATATTGTTTACGTAATTTTTAAGCTTTGTTTAATAATTAAATATTGCTCTATTTCCTTTACAAAATGTAACAGATCCGCTCGCGCTTCAAATTCTTCACGAGACTTAGGTAGATCCATGCTTTGAAAAGATTCTTTGAGTTGCTCTAGCTTTAATAAAAAAAGCTTGGCTGTATTACCAGGGTGAATAGAAAAACTTAATTCTTCAATAAAATCAGCAATCATATATCTTTGTTCAACCACAAGATCGATTGATGTGAGAAGAGGAAGAGTACGTTCTAGAATTTCTAATTGTTTTTCACGAATTTTAAAATATCGATAATAATAATTTTCTGAACGTACAAAATGGTTTTCAACATCTCGAAAGGCTAAACTTTTAGCTTTTTCTAAAAGCACTGCTGTATCAGCAATTTCTTTACCGGACCAAGTACTTTCGTTTATTCTTAAATAAATCGCCATTTCTTTAAGCATAATATGAAAATTCTCTTCAATGTCCTGCTGATACTGACGAAGCTCTTTGTCTAAACTTGGCATGTATAAGTTAACAAGAAGCGCTACGCCAATCCCAACCACAATTAGCCCCAATTCGTTTAAAACAATTTGCCACGTCATATTTTCAAGAGAATAAATGTGCAATAAGATAACCGAACTTGTTACAATTCCTCCGTTCACCTTTAAAATAACGGTTAACGGAATGAAAAATAGCAGCATTAGCCCAATAACCGCTGGGTGGTAAGCAATTCCTTCAAAGAAAATAAATGAAAATAAAATTGAAATCGAACAAGCTACAAAGCGATCAAACGCACTTTGCAACGATTTTTTCTGTGAATTTTGTATACATAAGATTGTAATAATCCCCGCTGATGGGAAAAACTCAAGGCCAATGAGCTGTGCAATGCTAATTGCTAGTGCAGTACCTACGGCTGTTTTAAAGGTTCGATAACCAATTTTATATTTCATGTCGTCAAAACTCCTAAGCAGTTCCTTTTTTATAAGTTATTCATAATACTATTATTTATTAACATGTTTCATTCAATTACGCAATGCTTGGAGCTTTTTATAAATTAAAAAAAGCGTAGAACAACTTTCGTTCTACGCTTTCTGATTATTATAAGATTTTTTCGAGAAAATCTTTCGCACGCTTACTTTTAGGTGCAGTAAAAAACTCAGTGGGAGGTGAGTCTTCCACTAGGCGACCACCATCTAAAAATAAAACACGATCTGCTACTTCGCGCGCAAATCCCATTTCGTGCGTAACAATAACCATTGTCATACCCGTTTCAGTTAATGATTTCATTACATCTAATACTTCCTTTACCATCTCTGGATCTAAAGCAGATGTTGGTTCATCAAAAAGCATTATTTCTGGCTCCATCGCAAGAGCACGAGCAATAGCAACACGCTGCTTTTGACCTCCTGAAAGTCGATTTGGATACTCGTTTGCTTTTTCAGCTAGTCCGACTTTGGTTAGCAGTTGCATTCCTTTATTTTTCGCTTCTTCTTTTGAAATGCCTTTAACTGTAATAGGCGCATACGTTAAGTTTTCAAGCACCGTCATATGAGGAAACAGATGAAAATGCTGAAACACCATTCCGACATTTTGTCGTACGTTCATAATGTTTGTTTTCGCATTGGTAATTTCTTGATCAGCTATTGTAATAGCTCCACTAGTTGGCTGCTCAAGTAAATTCATACAACGTAAAAACGTTGACTTCCCTGAACCTGATGGGCCAATGACAGCGACTACTTCTTTTTCTTTAATAATTGTAGAAATGCCTTTTAGAACTTCATTGTGGCCAAAGGACTTGTGTAAGTTTTCAATTTTAATCACCTTTTCTCATTCTCCTCTCGATCACTTTACCAAGGAGCGTTAAGCCCATTACCATGATGTAATAAATTAATCCTGCAAATAATAGAGGTTCAAAATATGCAAACTTTTCTCCTCCAACGATATATGCACGTCTCATAATATCAAGAGCACCGATAACCGTTACAAGTGCTGATTCTTTCGTGAGCGTAATAAACTCATTCATTAAAGCTGGTAAAATATTTTTTAAGGCTTGTGGCATAATAACCTGGCCCATCATTTTACGATATGGAATTCCTAGAGCAAGAGCAGCTTCACGTTGCCCTTTATCGACTGCTAAAATACCAGCACGAATAATTTCTGAAATATACGCAGCTGAGTTTAATCCAAATGCAGCAACTGCAGCAGGAAACGGCGCAATATCAAAACCTAAAATCTGTGGTAACCCAAAATAAATAAGCAATAACTGCAGTACGAGCGGCGTACCACGAAAGATTGATGTATAAAGGTCAGCTAACCAAATGAGCGGTTTTGAACGACTAATCTTAAATAGGGATAAGATTGTTCCTAGTACAAAACCCACAATGGCTGAAGCTAAAACTATTTGAATCGTCACTCCTATCCCTTTTAAAATATAAGGGATTGAAGGCACGATTTGTGAAAAGTCCAAATTCATGCCTGTTTTCCTTCCTCTCCGTTCATTGTCTCTTATTCTTTGCTATCAAACCATTTAACAATTAGCTCTTCTAGCTCTCCATTGTCTTTCATTTCTTTTAACTCTTTGTTAAATTCGTCTGTCAGTTTGCTATCTTTTGAAAACGCAATTGCAGATCCTTTATTAGAGTCTTCTCGGCCTGTTTCTACAAGTTGTAACGTATCATCTTTTGCAACATAGCCTTTTGCTACTGTATCCTCAATGATTGCTACATCAATACGATTTGACTTCATTTCTTGAATCAATTGTGGAATACGATCGCGACTTTCAATTTTAATGTCTACTTCTTCTGATAGTGTTTTTGCTTCATCTTCTTGAATAGATGCTGTTTGAACACCTACTTTTTTTCCGTTCAACTCTTCAATGCTATTAATTGGCTCGTCCTTTTTAGATACAAGTACATTTTTCGCCTCATAGTATACATCTGAAAAATCCACGTTCTTTTTACGCTCTTCCGTTGGCGTCATTCCTGCTAAAACAAAGTCCACTTTTTTAGACTGTAAAGATGGTATTAAGCTACCGAACTCCATGTCGACAACTTGCACTTCATAACCTAGTTCTTTACCAATTGCTTTTGCTAAGTCGATATCAAAACCAATCGGCTCATTGTCGCCTTTTGCTGTATCAATATACTCAAACGGTGGATAATCAGCTGAAGTTCCCATTTTTAATACTTTTGCATCATCACTGCCTCCGCTTCCATTTGAAGCACCTTCACCAGCACCACAAGCAGCTAATGCTCCGGCTGTTAACAACCCTATAACTGTTACTGATAGCCATTTCTTCATTTTCATATCACATACCCTCCAAATTCTAATATTTTTAAAATTAATAATATTATGAAATAAGTTTTTCCTTATTACAAGTCATTACAAAAAATAAATATATATTCATGTAACTGTATTTTAACACGTATTTATATTTATGCAATACTTTTTTTAAATATAGATTTAGCTATATGAAAATACTTATCCACCATTTTCCATAACTATGTGAATTATGTATAAAAAATTAATATTATAAACATTTTCACCAAACAAAAAAAGCCGCTTACGCGGCTTTTTCATTTATACTTCTTCACAATATTTTTCAAACGCTTCTTGAAGTTTTGTTACAACAGACATTGGCTCATGTCCTTCAATTTCATGACGCTCTACCATTGTCATAATTTTACCATCTTTTAATAACGCAAAAGATGGGGAAGATGGTGGATAACCTTCAAAATATTCTCTAGCGCGAGCCGTTGCTTCTTTATCTTGACCAGCGAATACAGTAACGAGATTCGTTGGGCGCTTATCGTAATGAACGGAATGAGCAGCTGCTGGTCTAGCAATTCCACCTGCACATCCACAAACTGAGTTCACCATTACTAATGTTGTACCTGACTTTTGAAGCGCATCCTCTACGTCTTCAGCTGTCGTTAATTGTGTATAGCCTGCAGCTTCAATCTCTTGACGCGCTTGGCGAACAACATCATTCATAAATAAATTAAAATCGATGTTCATCTTTTTACCTCCTTTAGTTAGCTACTTTTATCATAGCAAACCATGACTTAAAACGCGATTTCTTTCGCTTATGTTTGTAAAAAAATTATTGTTATTTTATCGGTTGATTCACTTGTTCATACTGATGAATTATTTTCTCAAATGCTTCTTCCATCGTTAGGTGTCCTTTTTGCATATGTTGCTCAACGCTTTTTAAAGCCTGTCGCAGCTCTTGCTTACCATAAAAAGATTCGTACAGATAATCAGAAATTCTTGACTGCAACCATGCAGATAGCTGTAATCCCCGCTTTTTTTCAAACTGGCCATTTTGTATCATCCAACCCTTATAATCAGCAATGTGATTCCACAAGTTTATAAAGTCACCTGCTTCATAAATAGAGGTTGTTAACACTTTTGGTTGCCAATTAGGTGAATGAGCATATAGAAATGAAATAACGGATTCATACTCTTTTTTCGTAAGTACTGCTTTTTGTCGATTATCTCCATCCGCTTTATTGACACAAATTAAGTCAGCTAATTCTAGAATTCCTTTTTTAATTCCTTGAAGTTCGTCTCCTGCCCCTGTTAACACAAGAAGAATAAAAACATCAACCATTTGCTTAACGATTCCTTCACCTTGCCCCACGCCCATTGTTTCGACAAAAATAACGTCATAACCTGCTGCTTCACATAAAAGGATAGCTTCTCTTGTCTTACGATGAACTCCTCCTAATGTTCCTTGTGAAGGAGACGGTCGAACAAAAGCTCTTGGATGCTTAGCGAGCTGTTCCATGCGCGTTTTATCACCTAAGATACTTCCACCGGACACCGTACTGCTGGGATCAATCGCCAGTACTGCTACTCGGTACCCATGATCACATAGATACGTCCCAAATGCATTAATTAACGTACTTTTTCCGGCTCCTGGTACACCTGTAAATCCAATTCGAATTGATTTTCCTGTATGCGAATAAATTTCTTTCATTAACTGTTGAGCCAAGTGTTTATGCTTAGCAGCCTGGCTTTCAATTAAGGTAATGGCTTGTGCTAAAGCAGCTCGATTTTCTTTTAAAATTCCATCTTTATACTGAGACACCGTTTTTAATTTGGCCATATAATCACTCATCTACCGCTAGCTTTTCTTTAATCTTTTCTAACACATGGATAGCTGCTTTTGGAATGATCGTACCTGGACCAAAGATAGCTGCTGCTCCGCTTGCTTCTAAGAATGGATAATCTTGTTTAGGGATAACGCCTCCTACAATGACTAAAATATCTTCTCTACCATGTAAGTGCAGCTGTTCAACAAGCTGTGGAAGTAGCGTTTTATGTCCTGCAGCAAGCGAGCTAAACCCTACTACATGAACATCATTTTCAATTGCCTGCACTGCAGTTTCTTCAGGCGTTTGAAAAAGCGGACCAATATCAACATCAAAACCTAGATCGGCAAATGCTGTAGAAATGACTTTTGCTCCACGATCGTGACCGTCTTGACCCATTTTAGCAACTAGAATCCTTGGCCTTCTTCCTTCTTCTTCTAAGAAATCATCCGTTAACCGGCGAACTTTATCAATAAGCTCTGCTCCTTCAAATTCTGCTTGATAAACACCTTTTATTGAGCGTGTAACTGCTTGATGCCTACCAGATATTTTTTCAAGAGCAAATGATATTTCTCCTAGCGTTGCTCTTGTTCTCGCAGCTTCAACCGCTAGCTCTAGTAAATTTCCTTGGCCTGTTTCAGCAGCATGTGTTAAATCACGTAAGGTTTTTTCCACCTGCTTGTCATCGCGCTGATTCTTCAGCTCTTTTAACCTTTCTACCTGCGCTGTTAGCACCGCTTGATTATCAATATCTAAAATCTCTAGTTCCTCGTCTTCGTTCGCTTTGAATGCATTCACTCCAACAATAATTTCAGCTTTGGAATCGATTCTGGCTTGCCTTCTCGCAGCAGCTTCTTCAATTTTCATTTTTGGAATTCCAGTTTCAATTGCCTTAGCCATGCCACCAAGTGCTTCAATTTCTTCTAAATGAGCCCATGCTTTATGAACAAGCTCATTTGTTAGCGATTCAATATAATAAGCTCCTCCCAGTGGGTCGATAACAGAACAAATAGACGTTTCATCTTGCAAATATAGCTGTGTATTACGTGCTATTCTTGCAGAAAAATCTGTTGGTAACGCAATTGCCTCATCTAATGCATTCGTATGCAATGATTGTGTGTGTCCTGAAATAGCTGCAAGTGCTTCTACGCATGTACGTACTACGTTATTGAATGGGTCTTGCTCCGTTAAACTCCAACCAGACGTTTGTGAGTGGGTGCGCAAAGCTAGTGATTTGGGATTTTTGGGGTTAAACTGCTTCATTAACTTAGCCCATAGCAATCGACCAGCTCTCATTTTTGCTACTTCCATAAAGTAATTCATTCCAATCGCCCAAAAGAATGATAGCCGCGGGGCAAAAGCGTCTACTGAAATACCAGATTTTATCCCCGTTCGAACATATTCTAATCCATCTGCTAGGGTGTAGGCTAGCTCCAGGTCAGCTGGTGCTCCTGCTTCTTGCATATGATAACCCGAAATACTGATGCTATTAAATTTAGGCATATGTTCAGACGTATACTTGAAAATATCTGCAATAATTCTCATCGACATATCTGGAGGGTAAATATACGTATTCCGCACCATGTATTCTTTTAAAATATCATTTTGAATGGTACCGGCTAGTTGTTCCCTTTGCACACCTTGTTCTTCAGCAGTTACGATATAAAAAGCCATGATTGGTAGTACAGCACCATTCATAGTCATTGAAACTGACATTTTATCCAGCGGAATACCGTCAAAAAGCTTTTTCATGTCTAAGATAGAATCGATTGCCACCCCTGCTTTGCCTACGTCGCCCACAACACGAGGATGATCAGAGTCGTACCCTCGGTGTGTTGCTAAATCAAAAGCAACAGACAGCCCTTTTTGTCCTGCAGCTAAATTCCTACGATAAAAAGCATTGCTTTCTTCTGCTGTTGAAAACCCTGCGTACTGACGAATCGTCCATGGTTTTTTCACATACATCGTCGCGTAAGGTCCTCTTAGGTAAGGCGGCTTTCCTGGTGTAAAGTCCAGAAATTCAATGCCTGTATAATCTTTTTCTGTATATAAAGATTTCACAGGAATTTGTTCATTTGTTTGAAAAGATGTTACAGTATGCTGCTTACTCTTTACTCCCTTTGTTTGTGTATCAGAGCCAAAATCAATGTTTTCAAATTGTGGTTTTTTATACATGTTGATTCACCTCAATCCAGCGTA
Organism: Bacillus sp. 1780r2a1; assembly: GCA_024134725.1. Lineage (NCBI taxonomy): Bacteria > Bacillati > Bacillota > Bacilli > Caryophanales > Bacillaceae > Bacillus > Bacillus sp. 1780r2a1. Next base: position 3,358,760 of record CP099863.1, read on the forward strand.
CTAATTGGGTAAAGCAGTTAATTGCACTTACATTTTCATTAATAACCTTTGTCGCTCCGGCTACCTCTGATTTCGCTACAACATATACATAAAGTTTTTCTTGCTTATACTTGTTAAGGAAAGCAAGCATATCTTTTACTTGTTCAGGTTCACCACATACTACGTATGCATGACAAGGATGTTTTTTCAACCATTCAATGGTATCCAAGTCATGATATAAAGGCGAAAAAATTTCACATTGAAATCCACCAGACTGGAAGAAACCATAAGCAAACTCTTTTTGTTGCTTGACCAATTTACTTTGTGATAGTTCAATGCAACCAATAGTCATTCCTTTGGTTTTTTTACGCACCTGCTCAAACGCTTCGCTTTTTCTCCACTGGTTTAAAGGAAGAATTGATTCAGGACAGGATTGTTGCTCATATGCATCCACTAACAGGAAGGGCTCTGCTAATTCGTTTCTTAACTGCAATTGATATTCATGGTAGTCTTTTTTTGCAGCGTTGTCTTCTTCATAAATACTTTCACTTGAAGATACATAATGCGTCACTCCTACCATTCTTTCATTTCTACTATGTAGCTGTTCTCTTTTCTTTTCACTTATATGTTGGAGCTCACATTGAATCCACCCTGACTTTAGACATGCTTCCATACCGCCTTTGGACTCAATTTTTTGAAATAGCTTCCAAGCTTTTTCTGCAAGTTCATGCGTGTAGGATTCAATGTACCATGAACCTCCTGCTGGATCTATGACTCTTCCTAATTGTGATTCTTCTTGAAGCATTAGCTGAGTATTTCGTGCGAGTCGATTGGATAACTCTGTTGATTGCTTTGTTATAGCATCATATGGATAAACATGTAGGCTATTTGCTCCTCCAATAATTCCAGCAAATGCTTGCAGGGTTCCTCGTAAAATATTCGTATGTAAATCTTGTGCTGAAAGCGTATGGATGGATGTGTTGACATGGATGAAAGGAAGCGGTACGTCTATAGTCTTGGAAAACGCTCGAACGGCCTGAAGCCATAGAAAGCGAAATGCACGCAGTTTTGAAACTTCCATAAAAAGCTGTGAGCTTGTTGAGAATGAAAATGCCAGATGAGGTAATACATGATGTAAGGGAATATTGCGCTTTAAACATTCATCCGTGTATTGTACGGCTGTTGAAAGTGCATATGCTAACTCTTGAACGGCTGTTGCTCCGCTCATATGATAAGGTTTTGTATCAATAAGTACTGTCTTTAGCAAGCTTTTCTTTTCTTGTACAAACGAAATCGCTTTTGCCATGTCATGATACAAATCAGTAATCGGAATTGGTGACTTAGCGTGTTCAGCTAACGAACCGAGCGGATCCATTCCAATCACTCCAACCATTTGAGATAACGTGATTCCTTCCTGTTGACAGTACGTATTGATAGATTCAATCAACGGTATTACTGTATATCCAGAAGGAATAAAAAGAGGTACTTCAGGCAACTGAATATCTTTAAAAAGCGCACATAGATCTGTATAGTTAGAGAGCAAAACGCCATTTTTCAATTTAGTAAAAGGAACTGTTAAAGGATTCTGTCCGTTAGTTGAGATAGGGTTTAACTCAATAGCCAATGACGTTTGTCCGTTATCTAACGCTTCCTTTATCATTTGATTTGCTTTCTTTGGAACGGCTACATTTATTCGCTGTGCAATATTCCATTTATTTGATGCGGAATGTGAGTCTATACCTCTGACAAATAAGTAAAGGTCTTCATCTTTTAAATGCAATAAATTCTGCACATCCTTTTTCCGATAAAGCGTTTTCAAAGATATGTTCTCAAATGTTCCTTTTTCATATAAATGAGGATCATCTTTTAGCGCTTTTTTTACTTCTTCTATCCATTCTTGTTGAGGAGTATAGGTAAATTCATGAAAAGATGGTTTATTCATCGTCATTTCCCCTTTGCACTTTGATACCAAAGCCTTTTGCTACTAACATACTTTCTTTTATTTTATTACATTCTATAAGCGAAATATATATACCTTCTCAAAATCCACTATGTCAAATCGTCATAACGAGCAGAACTTTTTCGAATTAAATATTAAACAAATAAAAGCACAATGAGCGAATCATTGTGCTTTTATTTTTAGTAAATCGATGTATGTTCCTTAGACATCGATTCTAAAATTTCCTTAATGCGTTTTAGGAATTGACCACAGACAAGTCCATCAAGTACACGATGGTCAAGAGATAAACATAGATTAACCATGTCTCGAATGGCAATCATATTATCGATAACAACTGGACGTTTCACAATGGATTCTACCTGTAGAATCGCTGCTTGTGGATAGTTAATGATTCCCATAGATTGAACGGAACCAAATGATCCTGTGTTATTTACGGTAAACGTTCCACCCTGCATGTCTGCTGCTTGTAATGAACCTGCTCGTACTTTTTGTGCCAATTCATTAATTTCACGTGCAATTCCTTTAATTGTTTTTTCATCCGCATTTTTTATGACAGGTACGAATAGCGCATCGTCTGTTGCAACAGCAATTGAAATATTAATATCTTTCTTTTGAATAATTTCATCCCCTGCCCACATCGAATTGATTTCTGGGAATTCCGTTAAAGCCTGTGCAATCGCTTTGACGAAGAAAGCAAAGTACGTTAAGTTAAATCCTTCTTTTTGTTTAAATTCTGTTTTGATAGAATCACGATATGATACGAGGCTTGTTACGTCCACCTCAACCATTGTCCAGGCATGAGGAATTTCGTGCTTGCTTCGTAACATGTTGCTAGCAATTGCTTTACGCACACCAGATACAGGAATTGCTTTATCCCCAGAAGCCGTTGGAACAGGCTCTGGCTTTTTGACCTCTGCTTTTGGTGAAGGCGTTGCTGATGGAACCGATACTGTTTTTGGCGTCTCTTGATGACCAGCTGAATCCATCTGTGGACCTTTTTCAATTGCAGCCAGTACGTCTTTCCTTGTAATTCGACCACCTGCACCTGATCCTATAAGTGTTTCAAGATTAATTCCATGTTCTTGAGATAAACGAAGAACGGCTGGTGAGTAGCGCTTTTTATTGGAATGGTCAGCTGTATTTAATTGTGAAACTTGTTCGCTCGTTTCTTTTGAAGGGTTTTGAGCTGCCTCTGCTGAAGATGCTCCTTCTACTTCAATCAAACACAGCGTTTCTCCAACTGGTAGCGTCTCATCTTCAGCTGCAATAATTTCTTTAATTACACCCGTAAATGAAGATGGAACTTCTGCATTCACTTTATCCGTCATCACTTCTGCTAATGGATCATATTTATTAACTTGATCTCCCACAGCTACTAGCCATTTGCTAATCGTGCCTTCGGTTACGCTTTCTCCAAGCTGAGGCATCTTGATTTTTTCAATTGCCACTGGAAACAACTCCTTTAAAATTCAGCTAATTCTCTCATTGCTTTTTCTACTTTATCTGGATTTACCATAAAATACTTCTCCATCGTTGGAGCATATGGCATAGCTGGAATATCTGGACCGGCCAAACGTTGAACGGGTGCATCCAAATCAAATAAACAATGTTCTGCAATAATAGCCGCTACTTCACTCATGATGCTTCCTTCTTTGTTATCTTCTGTTACAAGAAGCACCTTACCTGTTTTAGATGCAGCTTCAATAATTGCTTCTTTATCTAATGGATACACTGTACGTAAATCTAATACATGAGCTGAAATTCCATCAGCGGCAAGTTTTTCAGCTGCTTGAAGTGCAAAGTGGACACAAAGACCATATGTAATAACAGTAATATCATCGCCTTCGCGTTTCACATCTGCTTTCCCGATTGGGAGTACATAATCGTCTTCTGGCACTTCACCTTTAATTAAGCGATACGCACGCTTATGTTCAAAGAATAACACCGGATCATCATCACGGATTGCTGCTTTTAATAATCCCTTTACATCATAAGGCGTAGATGGCATCACAATTTTTAACCCTGGCTGATTGGCAAACAACGCTTCAACTGATTGTGAATGATAAAGAGCACCGTGCACGCCTCCACCATAAGGTGCACGAATTGTAATTGGACAGTTCCAATCATTGTTCGAGCGATAGCGAATTTTTGCAGCCTCTGAAACGATTTGGTTAACAGCAGGCATGATAAAATCAGCAAACTGCATTTCAGCAATTGGACGCATTCCGTACATTGCTGCTCCAATTCCAACTCCAGCAATCGCTGATTCTGCCAGCGGCGTATCAATTACTCGTTCTTCTCCAAACTGCTCATATAAGCCGTTAGTTGCCTTGAATACGCCGCCTTTTCTTCCCACATCTTCTCCTAATACAAATACACGTGAATCTCTTTCCATCTCTTCACGCATAGCCATTGTTACGGCATCGATATATGACATTACTGGCATTTTTGTTTCCTCCTCACTCACCGTATACGTATTTTAAAGCTGATTCTGGATCTGCATATGCAGCATGTTCTGCGTAGTCTGTTGCTTCATTCACAATTTTCATGATTTCTTCAAGCATTTCAGTTTCTTTCGCATCTGTTAGAGTCCCAGTTTCTTTTAAATACGCACCAAAGCGAATAATTGGATCATTTTTCTTCGCTTCTGAAATTTCGTCTGCTTCACGATACGCACGATCATCATCATCACTTGAGTGAGCAGTTAAACGGCTAGAAACCGTTTCAATAAGTGTTGGTCCTTCACCTTTTACTGCTCTTTCTCTTGCTTCTTTTACAACTTTATATACTTCTAAAGGATCGTTTCCATCCACTGTGTATCCAGGCATTCCATAGCCTATTGCACGGTCTGATACCTTTTCACACCCAAGCTGCTTTTCTACTGGCACTGAAATGGCATATTTGTTATTTTCACACATGAAAATAACAGGTAATTTATGAACCCCTGCAAAATTAGCACCTTCGTGAAAATCACCTTGGTTTGATGAGCCTTCACCGAATGTTACAAATGTCACCAACTCTTTTTTCTCCATTTTACCTGCCAAAGCAATGCCAACAGCATGAGGAACCTGCGTTGTTACCGGAGAAGACCCCGTTACAATGCGCTTCTCTTTATACCCGAAGTGACCTGGCATTTGACGACCGCCTGAGTTTGGATCTTCTGCTTTTGCAAATCCTGATAGCATTAAATCACGTGCTGTCATTCCGAACGCAAGAACTACTCCCATATCTCGGTAATAAGGTAATGCGTAGTCTTTCTCACGATCTAACGCAAACGCTGCACCGACCTGCGCTGCCTCTTGTCCTTGACACGAAATAACAAAGGGTACCTTCCCAGCACGATTTAGTAACCACATACGCTCATCAATTTTACGAGCAAGAAGCATTGTACGATACATTTCAACTACTTGTTCATTTGTTAAACCTAGCGCTTCATGACGATTTTCAGTCATCAGTTAAAACCTCCTTAATAATTAAAAATGAATGGCCTTTCCATCAACAGCTAGTGCTGCTTCACCGATTGCTTCAGATAAGCTTGGGTGTGGATGAATAGTATGAGCAACTTCCCATGGCGTTGCATCTAACACTTTTGCAAGACCCGCTTCTGAAATCATGTCTGTTACGTGTGGACCAATCATGTGCACTCCAAGCAAGTCATTTGTTTCTTCGTCTTTAATGATTTTTACAAATCCTTCTGCTTCACCATATACAAGTGCTTTACCAATTGCTTTAAACGGCATTTTACCAACTTTCACGGCATGACCTTTTTCTTTTGCTTCTTGCTCTGTTAAACCCACGCTTGCCACTTCTGGGCTACTATATACGCACTTTGAAATAGTTTCATATTGAATTGGCAGCGGCTTTTTGTCTCCTATATGTTCGATGGCTACAATTCCCTCATGAGAAGCAACGTGCGCAAGTTGAAGACCACCAATGACATCACCAATTGCATAGATATGCGACTCTTTTGTTTGATAAAATTCATTTGTCTTAATAAAACCATTCTCAACAACAATATCTGTGTTTTCTAATCCAATACCTTCAACGTTGGCTTGTCGTCCAACAGATACAAGCATCTTTTCAGCTTCGTATGTACTTGTTTCACCATTCACTTCAGCTTTCACTTTTACACTGCTAGCTACTTCAACAGTATCCGCTAATACTTTAGCAGAAGTAACTACCTCAATTCCTTTTCGCTGTAGCTGCTTTTTCATTTCAGTTGATACATCGTAATCTTCGGTCGGCAGAATCCGATCACTGTATTCAATAATTGTTACCTTAACTCCAAAGTCAGCAAGCATTGAAGCCCATTCAACACCAATCACACCGCCACCAACAATCATAATAGATTGAGGAAGATTTTTCATTTGTAACGCTTCATCCGATGTAATGATAAACTCTCCATCAATCGTTAGTCCTGGTAACGTTCTTGGGCGCGAGCCCGTTGAAATGATTACGTTATTTGGTATAAGCATTTCATTTTCTTCACCGCTCTTTAGTTCAACTGAAATGGTTCCTGGCATCGGTGAAAAGATGGATGGTCCTAATATGCGACCAAAGCCTTCATACACATCGATTTTGCCTTTTTTCATCAGTCCTTTGACACCATTATACAGCTGTGTGACAACCGAATCTTTTCGCTCTTGTACACGCTCATAATCAAGTTTTACATCAGATGCTAAAACGCCAAAAGAGGCTGCTTTTTTTGTTGTTTGATATACTTCTGCACTTCGTAACAAAGCTTTGCTTGGAATACACCCTGCATGAAGGCATGTACCACCCAGCTTTTCTTTTTCTACAATTGCAACGCTTAAGCCGAGCTGAGAAGCACGAATTGCCGCTACGTATCCGCCCGTGCCTCCTCCTAGAACTACTACATCATATTCTCTTGCCATATATTGTCACGCCTTTCCTTTTAAAGTGTAGAAGAGTGAATGTGCTCACCAGGATATTGCTTTGCTTTTTCTTCCTGTTTTAAGACGCGCAGTGCACCCTCAGCCAGTGCTTGAAGCTCATTTTCCCCAGGAAACACCGTAACATCTGCAATCCACTTTACGCGTTCAATAATTAAACTCACGAACATTTTTGAATAAGCAATTCCACCTGTTAAAATAATCGCATCGACCTTACCTGCTAACACAGCACTTGCTGCACCAATTTCTTTTGCAATTTGGTAAGCCATTGCTTCATACACCAATTTTGCTTTTTCATTTCCATGTTCAATAAGTTTTTCAACTTTTTGAACATCAGACGTCCCTAAATATCCAACTAATCCACCTTTACCAACAAGCATCTTCATAATATCTTCGCGATAATACTCACCGGAAAAACATAAGCGGACAAGTTCTCCCACTGGAACACTTCCCGCTCTCTCTGGACTAAAAGGACCGTCACCATGTAAACCGTTATTCACATCAACGACTCTTCCATAATTATGAACACCTACAGTGATACCTCCACCCATATGTGTCACAATTAAATTTAATTCTTCGTATTTTTTATCAAGTTTGGCAGCAACTTTACGGGCTACTGCTTTTTGATTTAATGCATGAAAAATGCTTTTACGCGCCATATATGGGCTACCTGATATCCTAGCCACGTCCAATAATTCATCAACAACCACAGGGTCTACAATGAATGCTGGAATATTCAAACCAGAACCGATTTCATATGCCAAGATTCCACCAAGGTTTGATGCATGGTGACCTGCATATCCTTCTTTTAAGTCTGTAAGCATTAGCTTATTTACTTCATACGTACCGCCTTCAATTGGACGTAACAACCCACCACGTCCGCAGACTGCATTAAGTTTTGATAAATTAATTCCCTCTTCATCAAGCGCTTCTAGAATAGATTTTTTCCGAAACTCATATTGATCATAAATGGTTTCAAATACACTCAGTTCTTTTGCTTCATAGCGAATCGTGCGATCAAAAATCATTTGATCATTGTGGAATACACCGATTTTCGTTGATGTCGATCCTGGATTAATGGTGAGTATTCGATAATCTTGCATAATTAACATAGAGCCTCCTAGCTGTATCAAGTTTAACTTCCATCAGCGGAAACGTTCTTTATCTCCATTGACGTTTAGTTCAACTTACCGAACCTTTACAGACAGCTGATTTCCCACTTCTTTTCTTTGTAACCTCATCATCTTAAAAGAAGGATTTACTATCCGTTAAGAGTGGGGTAAAATGCTGTTTGCCTAAATGAAGCTAGGGAACGTATCTCTACAGGTCCCTAGCTGTTAATTATTAGCGAGAACGTCTACTTAAAAGGTGATGTTCATTTTGCAAAAACTGACTGCGAGAGCGTCTTAGTTTCTCAATTCGCTCTTCTGCTAGGCGATCTGCCGCTACATATGTCGGAATTCCATCTCGCTTTGAAATTTCAATTACTTTTTCAATATTATCATAAATCGTTTCAACCTTTTTCAATGCGCGTTCACGATTATAACCAATCAATTCGTCCGCTACGTTAATTACTCCTCCAGCGTTGATTACATAGTCCGGTGCATAAATGATTCCCATTTCATGAATCATATCACCATGACGGGCTTCTTTTAACTGATTGTTTGCTGCTCCTGCAATTACCTTTGCCTTTAATTGTGGAATTGTTTCATCATTGATTGTTGCACCTAGTGCACAAGGTGCATAGATATCACATTCTACTCCATAAATATCCTGCGGGTCTACTGCTTTTGCACCGAATTCTTCAACTGCACGCTGCACAGACTCCTTGTTGATGTCTGTCACAATGAGCTTTGCTCCTTCTTCATGAAGATGACGACACAGGTTATATGCAACGTTTCCGATTCCTTGAACTGCTATTACTTTTCCTTCTAAAATATCCGTACCGAATGCTTCTTTTGCAGCTGCTTTAATCCCGCGATAAACTCCATAAGCCGTAACTGGCGAAGGATTTCCTGATGAACCAAACGCAGGTGAAACTCCTGTCACGTAGTCTGTTTCTTGATATACAAGGTCCATATCTTCAACAGTTGTTCCCACATCTTCAGCTGTAATATAGCGTCCGTTTAGCCCTTGAATATAACGTCCAAACGCGCGGAACATTTCTTCGTTTTTATCTCTTTTAGGATCACCGATAATAACTGTTTTACCGCCTCCCAGGTTAAGCCCTGCTGCTGCGTTTTTATATGTCATCCCTTTTGCAAGGCGCAGCGCGTCTTCAATTGCCGCTTCCTCAGACTCATACGTCCACATTCTCGTTCCACCTAAAGCAGGCCCAATTGTTGTATCATGAATGGCAATAATTGCTTTTAACCCCGATTGCTCATCTTGGCAAAAAACTAATTGTTCATAATCGTATTGTTCCATATAGCTAAAAATTTTCATTGTTGTTTCCTCCTATTAATTATGTGTCGCTACGTTGATTGCTAACGCTAACGAGTAAAGTTTACTTTCAGCAGAGTCTGCTCGTGACGTAAGTACGATTGGCGCTTTTGCTCCAGCAATAACAGCTCCAACCTTTGCTTTCGCAAAATAAATAAGTGATTTATATAAAATGTTTCCCGATTCAATTGTAGGTACCATTAAAATATCAGCTGCTCCAGCAACTTCGCTTTGAATTCCTTTTTGCTCAGCAGCTACGTGACTGATGGCATTATCCAAAGCAAGAGGTCCATCGACAACACAACCTTTTATTTGACCACGCTTGTTCATCTGTGTTAGTAATGCAGCATCAGTAGTCGCTTCCATTGCTGGATTGACTACTTCAACAGCCGCAATTGGTGCTACTTTCGGTTTGGTTATCCCCATTGCTTGTGCAACACCCACGGCATTTTCAATAATTTGAACTTTCTCTTGAATATTTGGTGCAATATTCATTGCTGCATCTGTGACAATAATAGGTCTGTCATACCCTGGAATTTCAAAGGCAGCTACGTGTGACAAGACGTTTCCAGTTCGCAAACCGTTCTCTTTATGTAAAACAGCTTTAAGAATGGTTGAAGTTGAGAGGTGACCTTTCATAACGATATGCGCTTCATTCATTGCTACAGCACGCACTGCTTCTTGGGCAGATTGTTGAGGTGAATTTGTATGCACAATCGTAACTTCGCCTGCTTCCAAGCGTCTTTTGATTTTTTGCTCTAAATTTGATTTAATTTTAGCTTCGTTTCCATATAAAATAAAACGAGCTAATTGGTGCTCACAGGCCTGATTAACCGCTTCAAGGGTTTCTGCGTCCTCAGCAGCAGCAACGGCGATTGTAACCTGTTTATTCGTTATACTTTTACGCATTAACTGTTTAAGTATCATGAAGTGCTCGACCTTTCATGTTAGAGTTTGGTAAAAACGAAGCGAATAGCTTCACCACTTTTTATATTTGCAAGAACCATGCCAAATACTGATAACACCGAAAAATCCCTCGTTTTCTAACGAATTGCCTTGATTAATGCTAAAAACAGTAGACTTTATTATTTTTCAGGGATACAAAATCAGTTAATAAGTTTATAAGTCCATGCGCAATAATTTGCATACTATGCATATTATTGCATGCCTATATTTGCAATTCCATATTTTTCAAGTTTGTAGTAAAGAGCACGGATGGATATATTTAGACGTTTCGCAGTTTTTGTTTTATTATAATCATGTTCTTTTAAAACGTGCAGTATAACATCTCTTTCATATTGTTCCACTAACGTTGAAAGAGTTTCACCATTTTGTATAGTAAAATCAACAGGTATTGATTCAGACTGCTCACTTACATTATTTAAGGTTGGAAGATGCTTTGCAGTAATGAGCACTTCACTATACTGCATATAAATAACAGCTCTTCCCAAAATATTCTCAAGCTCTCTGACGTTCCCAGGCCAATCATAGTGTAGAAGTAGTTTCAACGCATCTTCTGATAGACCTTCTACGCTTCTACCATAGTCTTGATTAATTTTTGTAATCAAGTGTAGCGCCAAGGCCTCGATATCTTCTTTTCGCAGACGAAGAGGCGGAATTTGGATTGGAATTTTATTTAATCGATAGTAAAGATCTTGTCTAATTGTTCCTTCTGCAATCCCTTGTTCCAAATTCACATTCGTTGCTGCAATTACTCGTACGTTTACAGGAATTGAGCTAGTTCCTCCTACTCGTACTAATTCCTTTTCTTGCAGTACTCGTAATAGTTTTGCTTGCATATGTGCTGATAATTCACCGATTTCATCTAAGAAAATACTTCCGTTATTTGCTTCTTCAAACAACCCGCGCTTGCCTCCACGCTTAGCACCTGAAAATGCTCCTTCTTCATATCCAAAGAGTTCGCTTTCTAAAAGAGATTCTGATAGCGCAGCGCAGTTTACGCGCACAAATTTGTTATACTTTCGTTCACTTGCATTATGAATAGCGTGGGCAAACAGCTCTTTTCCAGTTCCGGACTCTCCGCGTAATAATACTGTTGCAGGAGTTTTAGCTGCTAGTTTTGCTTGTTCGATAGCTAACAAAAACTCTTCAGATTCACCAATAATGTCTGCAAACGAATACTTCGCTTCTAGCGTACGAATAATTTGGCGCGCTCTGTTTAATTCCGTAGTAAGCTGCTGTATCTCTGAGATATCGTGGATAACACCTACGCTCCCTTTTAACTTACCATCAACAATAACTGGAGCAACGTTTACAACAACATCTTTTTTGTTCGGCCCTACCTTCATGCTAACACCACGCACAGCTCTTCTTGTTTTTAACACTTGCATGTGCATGCTTTCTCCTTCAGAGATATCTGTGGTCGCCGGCTTTCCAATAATATCTGAGCGTTGAAGCCCCGTAATCTTTGTATAAGCAGGGTTTATTAATAACCCAACACCTTCTTCATCCACAACTGAAATGGCTTCTTCTGATGACTGAATAATTGCTTCAAGCATAGTTTGAATATCCTTTAAATTCGTCACTTCTTCAGCTAAATTTACCACTTCTGTAATATCTTTAAAAACAGAAAAGGCTCCAAATAATTCTCCTTTTTCATTAACCATAGGAATACGTGACGTAATTACTTTATGACTATTGGTAATAGTAAACTCTCGATTATAATCCGTTCGTTTTGTCAGTAAAGTTGTTGGTAACTCGCTTGCTGGAATGGATTCATGGATATGCTTTCCAATGACATTTTCACTTTTTAAGCCCGTGATTCTTTCAGCACTTTTATTAAAGAGGGTTACTTTCGCCTCTTTATCTACAACAATCATTGCATCATGTGTAGAGTTAAAGATTAGATTATACTTATCTGATTCATGCGTTAAGCGTTCAATTAACTCTTCTTTTTGGTCCATTAAGCTAGCCATCATTTTAGCAACTGAACCTGGTATTAGTAACGTATTACTTTGTTTTTGCTTATGTAGTTCCTGAAACACATATTCATTCCCAGTCGCATCTACAATGACGTCTACACCTTTATGGAGAAAAGACCCCCAGGTTGTGGAAACTTTTATTCCTAATTGCTCTGCATACTTCATCGCTGGGGCTTTAGAATTAACGTCTACTACTCCAACTACCTTTATTCCCTCGGCTTCTTCAATCATTTTTAGTACGGCTAATCCACCCGTGTTAGCACCAATAATCAACACAGTTTGCATATTTTTTCACCTTTTTCATTTAAAATGGAAAAATACTCTGCAACTTCTTGCACTACTTTATCATATAAAACTTTAAACAGTCTTGACAATTTTTTTTGCTGTTTTATCATTTAAGTAAGACAGATCAGGAAAGGATTTCCTAACTATGATGAGGATTATTGCGTTGCTCATTTTATTAATTCCCGGAGTTTTAGCAGGGTATGGCATTAAATTAATGAGAGATATGGTGTTTGGAATTTTACAGCCTCCTTTTTCATCCTTAATGCTTCAATTTACCATAGGGTTACTATTGTTTGTAATTGGTTTAGGATTTGTAGCAGGTTTTATTCTTCATCGAGATCGAAAGCGTCAAAAGGTTCAACCTCGCTTTCAGCAAAAAGAGAAAGCATCTCTATCAAAAAAATAGAGATGCTTTTTTATTACATACGATTAGCAGCAAATTCTTTAATCATTTTCTCAGGATAATCAGTGATGATGGATTCACAACCATATCCGTATAGCTGTTTCGCTAGCTTTACATCATTCACTGTATATGGCCGCACAGGGATACGATAGTCTTTGGAAGCGGCTACGTTTACTTGATTAACTGTGCGATAATTTGGATGAAGTGCTCTAGCACCAAGGTGTTGAGCATAAATCCAGGGTTCAAACATTGGATATGAATATAAAATAGCTGTTTCAATTGTTGAATCAAAAGATGTGACTCTTGCTAAGCTATTATGATTAAATGAAGATATAATGATACGCTCTTTCATTTTATAATAGTAGATGAGATCAAGTACCTTCATTTCTAAATAAGCATACTCAAACAGGTTATTTTTCAATTCAATATTAACAGAAAACTGCTGGTTAGAAGCCCAAGCTAGTACTTCATTTAACGTAGGTATTTGACAAGCTCCGTATTTCTTTTTAAATTTATAGCTCGCATCAAGACTTCTTAATTCTTTATAGTTAAAGTCTCTTATATATCCTTTACCATTTGTTGTTCGATCAACTTTTTCATCATGAATAACCATGAGCTCACCGTCTTTGGACATATGAACATCAAGTTCAATTCCATCTGCTCCTACTCTGATTGCTTCTTCAAACGAAATCATTGTATTTTCAGGAAACGTCCCTGCTGCTCCTCTGTGACCCATAATACGCATACTTGCTCAATCCCTTCATTATGACTTATGATTAACAAGGTAGTTGCAATTTATCATAATGCTTACACATATATTTTACAAGAGAATAGGAGTTGATATGTATGAGACCACTACAAATCTCACCTGATACGGCTGTTAAACTGGCTGAAAAACTGAACGTCCCTTTAGAACAACTGATGCACATGCCACAGCATATCCTATTGCAAAAGCTTGCTCAGCTGGATAAAGAAGACGAAAATAACTAATATCAAAAATAGCACTAGCTATTATGAAACTACAGAAGATAAAAAAGGCCTTTTTTAAGGCCTTTTTTATTTAATTAACTTTTAATAAAAAATGATATTTTGTTGTTGCCAAATGAAAAATCAAGTGTTATTATCTACTTGTGAAACATTTCACAATATCTTTTTTGTTGAAATGAGCCTAAAAAATAAAGTTGATTTGTTTTTTATTTATCCGAATATGTGAAATATTTCACATACTATTCTCTTGAGGAGGCACTCTTATGGAAATGACGTTAGGAAATAAAGTTGTGTTAGTAGGTACAGGTGCAGTTGGAGCAAGCTATGCGTATTCATTAATGAATCAAGGTATTTGCGATGAGTTAGTATTAGTTGATTTAAACGCAGAAAAAGCACGCGGTGATGTAATGGATTTAGCTCACGGTATCGTATATGCTCCAAGCTCTATGCACATTTCTTTTGGAACGTATGATGATTGTAAAGACGCTGCTATTGTCGTAATTTGTGCAGGAGCTGCTCAAAAGCCAGGAGAAACGAGACTTGACCTTGTTCATAAAAATGTCCAAATCTTCGAACATATTGTAAATGGAGTTATGGAATCTAGATTTAATGGCATTTTTTTAGTAGCGACAAACCCAGTTGATATTCTTACCTATGCCACATGGAAATTTTCAGGTCTTCCAAAGGAACGCGTAATTGGTTCAGGCACCATCCTTGATTCAGCTCGTTTCCGCCACCTCCTCAGTGAAGAGCTTGGTGCAGCTCCAACAAGCGTTCATGGTTATATCATTGGAGAACATGGTGATTCTCAGCTTGCCGTTTGGAGCGGAGCAAATATTTGTGGAACACCAATTGCAAATCAGCTATCACCACAACGAAAAGAAGAAATTGCTGTTCAAGTACGAAATGCAGCTTATGACATTATCAAATCAAAAGGCGCTACTTATTACGGTATTGCAATGGGGCTAGCCAGGATTACGAGAGCTATCTTAAAAAATGAGCAAGTTGTTCTTCCAGTAGGAGCCTATTTAGATGGTGAATACGATCAGCACGATATTTATGTGGGTGTTCCAAGTATCATTCATCGCGGAGGTGTCAAAAAAGTCTTAGAACTTCCGTTAGATGAGATGGAACAGAAAAAGTTCTCAGAATCTATTCAAACGTTAAAAGAAATTCAGAAATCACTTTTCACTTTAACAAACTAAGCAGAAAGCGAGTAAGTTCGCTTTCTCGCTTCCTAAAGGAGCCGTTTAAATGCTTGTTGATACGTATAATCCATTTGAGAATCTTACACTTTCAGCACTTATTGCAGCTATTCCTATTATCTCATTTTTAATATGCTTAACTCTTTTTAAAATGAAAGGGATTTATGCAGCACTATTAAACCTAGCTATTACACTGTTTCTTGTTGTTTACTTTTTTGACCTTTCACCTACCAATGCAGTTGGGAGCGTAATTCAAGGTTTCATTCAAGGTATTTGGCCTATCGGCTATATTATTATTATGGCGGTTTGGCTTTACAAAATTGCCGTCGAAACCGGGAAATTTGATGTTCTAAGAGGTAGTATTATCAACATCTCCAGTGATCAGCGACTTCAACTGTTGCTCATCGGCTTTTGCTTTAATGCCTTTTTAGAAGGAGCTGCGGGCTTTGGTGTACCAATTGCAATTTGCGCCGTGCTGCTCGTTTCACTCGGCTTTAAGCCACTTCAAGCAGCTATGCTTTGCCTAATAGCAAACGGAGCATCTGGTGCGTTTGGTGCCATTGGTATTCCAATAGCAATCGTTGATACTTTTCAGTTAGAGAATGTAAGTGCTATGGATGTATCTGTTCAAACAGCTTTAACGCTCCCTTTGGTTAACTTTACGATTCCTTTCTTGCTCATCTTATTACTTGATGGATGGCGAGGAGTTAAAGAAACGCTCCCTGCTATTTTGGTCACGTCTTTTGTTTATACTAGTGCACAAGCCGCTATGACTATCTGGATTGGGCCAGAGCTTGCTGATATTATTCCTGCGCTTCTAGCAATGGGAGCCCTTGCTCTTTTCTTACGTAAATGGCAGCCAAAGCGTATTTTCTTACTAAATGGACAAGTCTCTACTGTAAACAAGTACGCATTAAAAGACATCATTCTTTCATGGTCACCTTTTTATTTGTTAACAGGATTTGTACTGCTTTGGAGTCTTCCAGTTTTCAAATCTCTTTTCCAACCAGGAAACCTGTTATCATCTTTTGTTTTCACGTTTAATGCTCCTGGAACACCAATTGCACTTTCAATTGACTTTATTGGAGCAACTGGAACGGCCATCCTTTTGGCTGCTGTAACCACTGTTTTAACAACGAAAAAAATTAGTCTATCTCGGAGCCTAGCACTTCTAGGAAAGACAATAAAAGAATTTATCATTCCCATTGGGATGATCTGTGCTGTCATTAGTATCGCCAAACTAATGACATACGGTGGATTAACAATGGCACTTGGGAATGCGGTAGCTGAAGCAGGTCAAATTTTTCCTTTCTTCTCCCCTGTTCTTGGCTGGATTGGTGTGTTTATGACAGGTTCTGTTGTGAATAACAATACGCTTTTTGCTCCAATTCAAACAACGGCCGCGTCTTTAATTGGAACAAATCCTTCTATGCTAGTTGCTAGCAACACAGCTGGAGGAGTCATGGCAAAGCTCGTATCTCCACAGTCAATTGCTATTGCAACAGCAGCAGTTGGCCAAACAGGAAAAGAAGCTGAGTTAACCAAAATGACGCTGCGCTACAGCCTCACTTTACTTTTATTTGTTTGTATTTGGACTTTTATCTTATCTCTTTTTCAATAAAAAAACTCGGCTTAAAAAGCCGAGTTTTTTTATATTTCTTTACCACTACCATTTAGAGATTTTTCTACAAACTGAATTTTACTCATTAGTTTATTAATTCCGATTGGAAAGAAATAAGAGCCAAAAAAAGCACATACAAAAGCTTCAGACCAGATTTTTAACCACGTTTGCATAAATGTATCATTGTAACCAAAGTTAATGGATACCAACATAAATGAAACAAAACAAGAAATACTTAAAGCCATGCAGAAGGCAAAAATAATACGCTTATATCTTATATGAATCCTCAATTTTGAATGTCACCTTCTTTTTTAATAGATAAATTAAAGGTAGGAGTGAATGTTATATTACGTATTCAATATGTGAAAAAAATAACAAGTATGTGTAACAGCTCGTTCCACTTCTCTACAATTCAACACTTTTACAAGTATATATGGTATCATCTATATTTATTTTAGTAAATTAACTATTGTTAAATCTAATTATACAGACACGCATTAACGTTATTAGACTTAATGCGTAAACATCATCACTAGGTTTTGAAAAACTAGTACAATAAAAAACATCATTCTTTATCGGATTAGCGTCCTCGTAGAGAATGATGTTTTTATTGTACTATCTCGTTCATATTTAACAGTTAGTAAGCCTTCGTTTACTTCTTACCCTCTCAAGAAGCTTTGTGTTCAAGACGTAATTTATCCGCAACCATGGCGATAAACTCTGAATTTGTAGGCTTTGCTTTTGTCATGCTAACCGTATAGCCGAATAAAGAGGAAATTGAATCGATATTACCTCTGCTCCATGCTACTTCAATTGCATGACGAATCGCACGTTCCACACGACTTGCTGTAGTATTATATTTTTTAGCAATATCCGGATAAAGGACTTTTGTAATTGAACCCAGTAATTCAATATCTTTATAAACCATGGAAATCGCTTCACGTAAATATAAATAGCCTTTAATGTGAGCAGGCACGCCAATTTCATGAATAATGCTTGTGATGCTTGCATCTAAGTTCGCAGGCTTATTATCACGCTGTAAGCGCATTGCTGATGAGGATGAACGGTTTGTGAAAGATGAAGCTTGACCGCTTACCTGGCGAATATGGTTTACTAAGTTTTCCATATCAAATGGCTTTAAAATAAAATAAGCAGCGCCTAAATCGACTGCCTTTTTCGTCACGTCTTCTTGACCAAAAGCGGTTAGCATAATTACGTTAGGATAGTTTTCTTTTTTCATTTCCTTTAATTGACTCAATACTGCAAGCCCATCTAAATGAGGCATGATGATATCTAGTACAAGCACGTCTGGATCTTTATCTTTTAAAATAGACAAACATTCCTGCCCGTTATACGCAACCCCGATTACTTCCATATCATCTTGTTCAGAAATGTAATCCTCAAGCAGTCCAATTAATTCTCTATTATCATCGACTAAACATACTTTAATTTTTTTCAAAGTATCTTCCTCCTCATTCCCTTAACTTATACGCCAGTCCCGCATGTCTCTACTCTTTATTCTAAAGGACAAATTCGACAATGCAACATTATTTCCTTTATTTTTTTATAAAAAAGTCTTTTTTATCATTATTCCATAAATTCCTTGTGTTTTCTGGTTTTTTCGACGTTTTTCTAACGGTATTACGACAGTCTTTTCATCACAAAAAGAGCGAACTATTTATCGTTAGCTCGCTCTTTTTGATTCTTTTTTATAAATATTAATACCAGCTTCATTTAACATCCACTCAATATGAACACCATATCCTGAAGTTGGATCATTAACAAATACATGCGTAACAGCTCCGATTACTTTGCCATCTTGAATAATTGGGCTGCCGCTCATTCCTTGCACAATACCACCTGTTTTGTCTAATAACTCTTTGTCTGTAATTTTAATGACCATCCCTTTAGTAGCAGGGAATTTTTGTGGAATACTACTAACAACTTCCACATCGAACTCTTCCACTTTATCATTTTCAACTACCGTTAGAATCTTAGCGGGTCCTTCTTTTACTTGATGAGATAGTGAAATCGGCATTGGCTTATCTAAAATACCGTTTTCCATCGTTTCAGATAGCTTTCCAAAGATACCAAATGGGCTATTTGTTTTGATGTTGCCGATAATTTCTTTATCTTCTGAGAAGCGTGCTAGCTTCTCGCCTGGAACGCCGTTTTCACCTTTTTCAATTGATGTGACGGTAGAGCGTACAATTTGCCCATCTTCTACAACAATTGGTTTTTTGGTATCCATATCGGAAATGACGTGACCTAACGCTCCATATTTCTTTGATTTTGGATCATAGAAAGTCATCGTACCAATACCTGCTGCCGAATCTCTAATATATAGACCAATTCGATACGCGTAATCTTCTTTGTCTTTTAAAGGATATAACTTTGTTTGAAATTGTTCTTTTTCTCTCATTACTTGCAATTTTAAAGGCTCTCCAGTTTTTCCTGCTTGCTGAATAAATGGGGTAATATCACTCATCTTTTCAATCGTTTTGCCATTGATCTTTGTAATCATGTCGCCTACTTGGATACCTGCAATTTCACCAGGAGATTTCTTTCCATCTTTCGTATCAACTTGATGATAACCAACAACTAAAACACCTTTAGAGTTCAGCTTGACACCAATTGATTGGCCTCCAGGAATGACTTTAAAGTCAGATAATACTTGAACATCTACTCTTTTGACCGGTACTCCTGCAAGGTGAAGCATCATTTCTTCTTTTCCTACTTCTTTGCCAGCGATACTAAGCTTAGCGTCTTGTTTCATCGTTTCAATAACATCATTACTATGAGTGCTAACTGCTAACGATGTAGGAAAATTCACTTCATCACTTTTAAACAATGTCATTTGTTTTGGGATAGTAAGGTATTGCTGCACAACAGGGATAAAGCCTACAAAAATAAACGAAACAAGGAGAATTGCACCAATTATATATCTAATTCGATTGTTCATCTTTTCACTCTCCTCGCTTCCTCGCCTAAATGGCTACACTTTTACTTTTGCCTTCTTATAGCCCATTTATAACCGAAGTTCAAAGAAAAATAAAAAGAACGGCAGGAAAGATTTTTAACCAAAGTTTACTACATAAAAAAAGCGCTTTTGGCACATAACAATCCACCAGAAGCGCTTTTTAAATGCTTATTGTTTAATTTTTGCTGCTAAACCCAACAGTTCTTGGGCGTGCTGCTGAGTTAAATCAGTTATTTCGGCTCCTGCAATCATGCGAGCAATTTCTTTTGTTTTCTCCCCTTCACTTAAAGGTAGAACAGATGTTGTAGTACGATCATCTTTAATTTGCTTTGAAATAAACAAATGTGTATCTGCCATAGCAGCCACCTGTGGAAGATGAGAAATACATAGTACCTGAGAATCTACAGAAATGGCATGAATTTTCTCACCAATGGACTGTGCGACACGGCCGCTCACTCCTGTATCTACTTCATCAAAAATAATGGACGTAACGCCTTGATGCTTAGAAAAAATACTCTTTAGTGCAAGCATAATACGAGATAGTTCTCCACCAGACGCTACTTTAGCAAGAGGCTTTAACGGCTCACCTGGGTTTGTAGAAATGTAAAACTCCACTGAATCGATACCATCCTTAGTAAACTTAACAGAATCACCGCTAAGTTCGCTATCAGCTTGATTTGATGGTAGCTTTTCAAATACGATATTAAAAATAGTTTTAGCCATATAAAGCTCCTGTAGCTCTTGATGAATACTATCCGTTAATTCCGCTGCTAGCTGCTTTCTAACCTCAGAAACATTTTTCGCTTCAACAAGCAAATCTTCCGCTATGCTCGACAGCTTTTGTATAATTTTCTCAACATGAGTATCTCGATTTTCAATTCGATCAATTTCATCTTCAATTTGAGCTGCATACTCCAGAATTTCATCAACGCTTTGACCATACTTACGCTTTAAATGACTAATTTCATTTAGCCGTGATTCAATAAAATTAAGGCGCTTTGGGTCATACTCTAATAAATCAAGCTGCTGACGAATACGATAAGAAGCATCTTCAATTTGATAAAAACTTGATGATATAACTTCTGAAATTTCACCATAGGTATCTTCTAAGTTTGAAATTTCTTCGGCATGATTCATAGCTACACCCAGCCAATCTAACCCTCTTTGCTCACCATGAAGCGCATTATACGCATCTGTTAAGGACGTATAAATCTTCTCAAAGTTAGAAATCTTAAGGCGCTCATCCATCAGCAGCTCATCTTCATTTGGTTGAAGATCAGCTGCTTTGATTTCATCAAGCTGAAATTGAATCAAGTCTAAGCGATGAGCCATTTGCTGTTCATTTTCTGTCAATTGTTCTAATTGTTTCTTTAGCGTCGTATATGTAGTAAACACTTCTCGATATTCTGAAAGTGCTTCTTCAACCTTTTGACCCCCATACTGATCAAGAAGAATTAGGTGTCGATCTTGGTTCATCAAGTCCTGGTGTTCATGCTGTCCATGGATATCCATCAGTGTTTGACCCACTTCGCGTAAAATGCC
This sequence comes from Bacillus sp. 1780r2a1, assembly GCA_024134725.1. Lineage (NCBI taxonomy): Bacteria > Bacillati > Bacillota > Bacilli > Caryophanales > Bacillaceae > Bacillus > Bacillus sp. 1780r2a1. Next base: position 3,380,019 of record CP099863.1, read on the forward strand.
AAGCGTGACTAGCTTTCCATTGATACGGCAAATACTCTTACCGTTCATAGTGATGTCTCGTCTTAGCACCACCATTCCATCTTCAACTTCAACTCCCACTTGCTTGGCTTTTTCATAGCAAGGGTGCTCGTCTTCAATTAAAAATAACCCTTCAATTTCCGCTCGATTTGTTCCATGCCTTACAAATTCAGATGAACCACGCCCTCCAACAAGCAAATGAATAGCATCAATAATAATTGACTTACCAGCTCCTGTTTCACCTGTTAAAACTGTTAAGCCTTTTTCAAACGATACTGAAAGCTCATCAATGATGGCAAAGTTTTTGATTGATAGTTCTGCTAACAATCTGTTTCACACACCTTTACAACATTTCTAAGAATCGATCCGAAATCTTTTGAGTATCTTCAGGCGTTCGACAAATAATCAAACACGTATCATCACCACAAATTGTACCTAGAATTTCTTCCCAATCTAAATGATCAATCAATGCTCCAATAGCGTTGGCATTACCTGGCAAAGTTTTCATTACCAGCATATGCCCTGCTGAATCGATTTTTACAAAAGCATCCATCAATGACCGCTTTAGCTTTTGTAAAGGGTTAAAGCGCTGATCGGCAGGAAGGCTGTATTTATAGCGACCATCCATTAACGGAACTTTTACTAAGTGAAGCTCTTTAATGTCGCGAGAGATGGTTGCTTGCGTTACGTTAAATCCTTGATTTTTCAAAATATCTACTAACTCGTCTTGCGTTTCAATATCATTGTTTGTAATAATGTCACGAATTTTAATATGTCTTTGCCCTTTGTTCATACTGGCACCTCACACTAATATGTATTATCTTATTTCTTATAGTATAGACGGAATGTTATGATTCTCTTCCACATCATGCTGACATTCAATTTGATTATACACCTTTGCGTATAAAGGTGTATAATCAAATTGCCAATGCTAGAGTTACTAGCATTGGCTTTTCATGCTTGAACAGAGACAAGAGCGTTAAGACTTCTTCTCTTTAAGTACTGAATGCGCTTGTTCAACAACTTCCTGAGCTGTTAGAGTAGCAAGATTCTCTCCTTGCTGTCTTTGTCCTTTCCAATGTAGGTGAAGTAGAAACTCAATGTTTCCGTCTCCACCCGTTATTGGTGAGTACGATACGTTGCGCACATCATACCCTTCCTTCAAAGCAAAATTCACCATATTCTCAACAACTTCTTGATGAACCTTTGCATCTCGTACAATTCCTTTTTTTCCAACTTGCTCGCGACCTGCTTCAAACTGCGGCTTCACAAGGGCTACCACGTCACTTCCTGATACAAGAAGTTGTTTTAGCACGGGCAGAATTAACTTTAAGGAAATAAATGAAACATCGATTGATGCGAATTCAGGTAACCCGGCCGTAAGGTCAGCTGGCGTAACATAGCGAAAGTTCGTACGTTCCATCACAACCACTCGCTCATCTTGTCGCAGCTTCCAAGCAAGTTGATTATAGCCGACATCCAGTGCATATGACATTTTTGCTCCGTTTTGCAAAGCACAGTCAGTAAATCCACCTGTTGATGAGCCAATATCAATCATAATACGATCTTTCACTTGTACATCAAACTCTTTCAGTGCTTTTTCAAGCTTAAAGCCACCTCTACTTACATACGGCATTACTGCTCCCTTTACAGTCAAAGGTGTTTCTCGATCAATCTTTTCCCCAGGCTTGTCTAAACGCTGTTCATTCGCGTATACAAGGCCAGCCATAACTGTTCGCTTCGCTTTTTCTCTCGTTTCTACCAAGCCTCTTTCGACTAGTAGAACGTCTACTCGTTCTTTTTTCGTCACTTCACTTCAAGCCTCTTTTGTATTGGTCTTACGAGTTTATTTACTCGATTAATTACTTCATCAGTTGTTAGGTTAATTTCTTCTAATAACTTTGTTACGCTTCCATGCTCAATAAACTTATCTGGAATTCCCATACGATCGATAGGGGAATAATATCCATGCTCTGAAGCAAACTCTAATACTGCACTTCCAAATCCACCTTGTAATACAGCTTCTTCAATTGTTAAAACAGGGCGATTTGATTTTAAAACTTGGTGCAGCATTGCTTCATCCATTGGCTTGATGAAACGTGCATTGATAACCTCAACTTGAATACCTTTTTCACTTAACGCTTCCGCCGCTTCCATAGCCATTGGAATCGTTGTACCAAACGTTAGGATAGTTGCATCTGTACCTTCTTTTAGTACTTCCCATGTCCCAATATCAATTGACTTTAGCTCTTCATCTAATGGTACCCCTAGACCATTCCCTCTAGGATAACGCATAGCAATTGGTCCTGCTTCATATGTTAATGCTGTATGAACCATATGCTGACCTTCATTTTCATCTTTCGGCATCATTAACACTAAGTTTGGTAAATGGCGTAAAAATGCAATATCGAATACACCTTGATGTGTTTCTCCGTCTGCTCCAACTAAGCCTGCTCGGTCAATTCCGATAAATACATTTAGCTTTTGACGACAAATGTCATGTACAACTTGGTCATAAGCACGCTGCAAGAACGTTGAATAAATAGCTAAGAACGGCTTCATATTTTGAGTAGCTAAGCCAGCTGCCATCGTTGTTGCATGTTGCTCTGCAATTCCAACATCAAACATACGATGCGGAAACTCTTGTTGAAATGCTTCTAACTTAGAGCCAACTGGCATAGCAGGCGTGACCGCTACAATACGGTCGTCTTTACGAGCCATTTTTAAAACAGTATTACTCACTAGTGCGCTCCATCCTACCGGTACATTTTTATCTTTAATAAAGTCACCAGACTCAATTTTGTAAGGGCCTGTACCATGCCACGCACCGCTAGTATCACTTTCTGCTGGTAAGTACCCCTTACCTTTTTTCGTAATAACATGAACGACAACTGGCCCTTTTGTCTTCTTGGCATACTGAAGAGTTTCTAAAAGCTCTTCGTAATTATGACCATCCACCGGACCGAGGTATGTAAATCCAAGGTCTTCAAAAAACATACCGGATACAACCATATACTTTAGACCATCTTTAACGCGCTCCGCTGTGGCTGCTAGTTTCCCACCAACGGCTGGAACTTTTTTCAAAAGCACTTCTAGCTCATCTTTTACCCAATTGTATTTCCCTGCTGTACGAAGTCGCCCCAGTACGCTGTGAAGGGCACCTACATTTGGAGCAATCGACATCTCATTATCGTTTAAAATAACAGTCATATCTGTTTTTTCATGGCCAATATGGTTTAGCGCTTCCAAGGCCATACCGCCTGTTAAGGCTCCGTCACCAATAATTGGGATAACATGAGATTTTGTTTTTTGTAAATCACGCGCAACTGCCATTCCCATTGCAGCTGATAATGAAGTAGAACTGTGTCCCGTTTCCCACACATCATGTTCGCTTTCATCACGCTTAGGAAAACCGCAAAGGCCTTTATACTGGCGAATAGTATCGAATTCGCATGCTCGCCCCGTTAAAATTTTATGAACATAGGACTGATGTCCAACATCCCATAGAAATTTATCTTTAGGACTGTTAAATACTTTATGAAGGGCCACCGTCAGCTCAACTACTCCTAAGTTTGGCCCAATATGGCCTCCTGTTACAGAGAGCTTTGTAATTAAAAAGCGACGAATGTCTTCACTCAATGCTTCTAATTCTGTTATTGACATCTTTTTTAAAAAATCAGGACTTTTTATCGCTGTAAGATCCAATCTGGATCACTCACTTTCGTACTTGTTATAAAGTTACCTTAATACATTTTGTATGGTTTTATACTAATAGTCAATTATTAACACAGTTACTACTTATAATACCTTTGTCAGGTTATAAGTAAACATACCTCTCTTTAAAAGAAAACAGTGAAAAAATAGCCGCTAACACAAATGTGATAACGGCCACCAAAATATTGTATATGTCTTGCAAACCTATGCACTACGTCTTTGACATAGTAGTAAGGCTATTATAGCATAGGCAATATTGGGACTCAATCTTATTTTATCTCATTTATATAAAAAACAAGGCCGTTGCTTAACGATCACGTTTTGCTACGTATAGACAAATTTCTTCAAGCAACCCCGTATCCAAATTCGCTGTTTTAAGCGCATCTAAGCTCGATTGAATATGGTGATGAAGCTTTTGTTTGGCTTCTTCCATTCCCAGTAGAAGTGGATACGTCGTCTTTTCGTTTTCCTTATCGCTTCCCACTGGTTTGCCAATTGCTTCTTCGGACCCTTCAATATCTAAAATGTCATCTTGAATTTGAAAAGCAATTCCTAAGTTAAAGCTGAACTTTTCTAGAAGCTTCAACTGCTCTTCAGTTGCCTCACCTAAAATTGCACCTGCTTTCACACAAAAACTTAAAAGCTTTCCTGTTTTATGTATATGAATATCTTCTAGCTCCTGAAGGGTTAAATATTCATGTTGCTGTTCTCCTTGCATATCAGCAACCTGTCCTTTAATCATGCCTTCTGCTCCCGCTGCTTTTGTAAGCTCGCTCAGAAGCTCTACTTTTACTTCATCTTTTATTTGTGAGGCATTTATAATTACCTGAAAACTGTTTGTTAATAGCGCGTCTCCAGCTAAAATTGCCGTTGCTTCGCCATATACCTTGTGATTTGTAGGCTTGCCTCTTCGTAAATCATCGTCATCCATGCTTGGTAAGTCATCGTGAATGAGTGAATACGTGTGAATCATTTCAACTGCGCTTGCAACTGCGATTCCTTTTTCTTCATCATGCCCCAATGCTTTTAACGTCGCAAAAACTAACATTGGTCTCAGACGCTTTCCTCCTGCCATTAATGAATACAACATCGACTCTTTTAATAATGAAGGAGCTTGCAGATTTGTTACATACTCATGAAAAAATGTCTCTACTTTCTCTTTTGTAAATTGAATATAATTCTGTAGCTGCTGTTCACTCACGTTTATTCTTCCTCCTGAACAGTAAAAGGTGCTAACGTTCCGTCTTCTTGCAAAATGTTCTCCATTTGTTTTTCGATTTGCTGGAGACGATCATGACAGAATTTTGATAAAGACATTCCTTGCTGAAATTTTTCAATCGCTTCTTCCAACGGAATGTCACCTTCTTCTAAGTTATTCACAATTTTCTCCAGCTGATCCATTGCGTCTTCAAACGTCTGCTCTTTTTTATTCGCCATCTTTTATCGCTCCTTTATATCTGACACTTCACACTGTAGTTGCCCATCAGTTAACCGAACTTGAATAGTATCACCTTTTGCCAATTGCTTTGTTGATTTTATTAACTTCTGATCATCATCATACACCAAGCTATATCCCCGCTCCATTGTTTTTAACGGGCTTAGTGCATGTAGCTTAGAGGCTGTGGTTGCAAATAAAAGGTGCTGCTGTTTCATAAGTTGTTGCATTTCTCTTTGCAACACTTTTGTTAGCTGCATGTGCTGTTCACGTGCTTGCTTGATTTTTTGCTGAGGATGATTGCGCTGCAAGTTCATGGCAAGTTGTTCGTATTGATTTTGCTTTCTTTCGAAAAATCTCTTGCTTTCACGATATAATGTATCGATAACGCGGTCAAGTTGTTGCTCTTTTTGTTCGATTAGTTTTTGTGGATAGCGAAACGCATAGGATTTTTGGGACTTTTCCAATCGTCTTTTACTATGCTGAATTTTTTCATTCATCGCGCGAAGTAAGCGAATATTTCGTTGCGAAATACGCTCCGAAATCTCAGCAATACTTGGTACTGCGAGTTCTGCAGCTCCTGTTGGAGTCGGGGCTCTTAGATCTGCTACAAAATCTGCAATTGTAAAGTCGGTCTCATGCCCAACTGCTGAAATAACAGGTAGCGCTGAATGATAAATCGCACGTGCAACCGCTTCTTCATTAAACGCCCATAGCTCTTCAATCGACCCTCCTCCTCGCCCAACAATTAGTACATCAACTTCGTCTCGCTTGTTTGCTTCGTTGATTGCTTTTACGATTGAAGGAGCAGCATTCACACCTTGAACGAGAGCTGGTATAACAATAATTTTAGCGATTGGGTAGCGCCTTTTCAGCGTTGTGATAATATCGCGGACTGCGGCTCCTGTCGGGGATGTAATTACACCGATTGCACTCGGGTATTTTGGAAGGTTTTGTTTGTGGGAAGCATGAAATAAGCCTTCTTTTTCAAGCTTTTTCTTTAACTGCTCATAAGCTAAGTAGAGATTACCAACACCATCAGGTTGCATTTCCTTTACATACATTTGATAGTTTCCACTTGGTTCGTATACGGATATTTCGCTGCGAATTAACACTTTCATTCCTTCTTCAGGCTGAAAAGCTAATTTGCTGTTATGACCAGCAAACATAACCGCTGCAATTCGAGCATTTTCATCTTTTAAGGTAAAATACATATGACCTCTACTATGCTTTTTAAAGTTAGATATTTCACCTTTAATCCAAATATCTTGTAAGTGAGGATCAACATCAAATTTCCGCTTAATATAGCGTGTTAATGCTGATACAGTTAAATAACGAACTTCACTCATAATATAACCTCCTTGTTTCTAAAAGGTTCTTCCCCTCTCCTTTTTAGATAAAGGAGAGAAGTACCTCATTAGATTGTACTCGGTTAGCGAGATAGAGTAACAGCTACCTTCGATAATACACCATTAATAAAGCGACCAGATTGATCATCACCAAATACTTTCGCTAATTCAATTGCTTCATTCATCGTAACATTTCCAGGAATTTCTTCTTCGTATTTCATTTCATATACCGCCATACGTAAAATAGTACGGTCTACCGTTGCAACTCTATCTAACGTCCATTTTTCTAAGTGATCACGTAGAATGCCATCGATTTCTTCTTGGTTATTTGCTACGCCTAATACTAATTTTTCTAAGAAATCGTCACCTTTTCCTTCTTGCAACACATTCTCCATTGCTTCTAACGGCTCAATTTGCCCAAGGTCGTGCTGAAATAAGGCCTGTAATGCTTTTTGTCTTGCTGTATGTCTTTTCATTATTTTGACTCCTTTATTTATCTACTTTCACTAGTATACCTAGATAATAGCACAATTTATTGTAAATCAAAGAAGGAATTTCACCCGTCATTACTATCTCACTTTTGCGCGACTGTTAATCATCCAACATTAGAAAGCGTAACATGGCGTCCTTCTTTATTCAGTGCTTTTCCGCCATGTTACACCTTCTAGATCAATTCATAAACACGAAAAAGACCGTCTATGTGACGAGACAGTCTTTTTCACTTTACCATAGCTTGTCTGGAAAAGAAATAACTAAAATCAGGAGTTACTCCTCTTCTTCAACTTCTTGCTTTTGCGTATCAAATTGAACGCCCACAATATGAATATTTACTTCATCTATTTCAATTGCTGTCATATTCTTTAACGCTTGGCGGATATTATCTTGCACCTTTTGCGCCACAACTGGAATAGATACACCAAACTTCATCATGCAGAATACATCAACTTTAATACCATTTTCAGTTAAATCGACTTTAACGCCTTTTCCATGGTTTTTCTTCCCTAGCTTTTCAACGACACCTGCTGCAAAATTGCCACGCATAGCCGTAACGCCCTCTACTTCTGAAGCCGCAATCCCTGCAATTACTTCAATAACTTCAGGAGCAATTTCAACTTTACCTAAGGAATTTGGATGTTCTTCCATTTCTAATACATGATTTTCATTCATGTACAGCACCTCCTATTATTTATACTATACTACGAATTCATTACATCATGTAGCTCAAGAAATTTTGTATTGAATTCTCCACCTACAAATTGTTCGTGATTTAATAATTTCAAGTGGAACGGAATCGTTGTTGCAACTCCTTCAATAACAAACTCACTTAAAGCACGCTTCATTCGCTCGATTGCCTCTTCGCGAGTTGGTGCATGAACAATTAGCTTCGCAATCATAGAATCATAATATGGCGGGATTGTATAGCCTGGGTATGCAGCTGAATCAACGCGTACTCCGTAGCCGCCTGGTGGTAAATACATTTCAATTGTTCCAGCAGATGGCATGAAGTTTTTCTCAGGGTTCTCTGCGTTAATACGACATTCGATCGCCCATCCATTAAATGTTACTTCCTCTTGTTTCAAAGGAAGATATTCGCCATTTGCTACTTTAATTTGCTCTTGAATCAAGTCAACACCTGTTACCATTTCTGTTACAGGATGCTCTACTTGAATACGCGTATTCATTTCCATGAAATAGAATTTATTTTCACGATAATCAAAGATAAACTCTACTGTACCGGCACCTGTGTAGCCAACTGCCTCAGCTGCTTTTACAGCTGCGTCTCCCATTTTAGCACGTGTTTCTTCATTTAGTGCTGGCGAAGGCGTTTCTTCAATTAACTTTTGAAGTCGACGCTGAATACTACAGTCACGCTCTCCTAAATGAATCACGTTACCATGTGTATCTGCTAATACTTGTATTTCAACATGGCGGAAATCTTCAATGTACTTTTCGATATAAACACCTGGATTACCAAATGCCGTAGCAGCTTCCTGTTGCGTGATCGTAATGCCTTTTACAAGCTCTTGCTCTGTTCTTGCAACGCGAATTCCTTTTCCGCCACCACCGGCTGTTGCTTTAATAATTACAGGATATCCAATATCTTTAGCAATTGACATGCCATCTTCAACTGACTCTACAATACCAGTTGAACCTGGAACAATTGGCACGCCTGCTTGACGCATTGTTTCTCGCGCAATATCTTTTGTGCCCATTTTTGTAATAGCTTCAGGAGTAGGTCCCACAAACGTAATATTGCATTCTCGACAAAGCTCTGCGAAATCAGAGTTCTCCGCTAAGAATCCATATCCTGGATGAATTGCATCACAACCTGTTGATGTTGCAACGCTCATGATATTTGTAAAGTTTAAATAACTATCTTTTGATGCCGTAGGTCCAATGCAATAAGCTTCATCTGCAAGCTGTACATGAAGAGCGTTGCGATCGGCTTGGGAATAAACTGCAACTGACTCTACGCCTAATTCTTTGCAGGCACGAATAATACGGACTGCAATTTCTCCTCTATTTGCAACTAAAAGCTTTTTAATCATGTTTTACCGCTCCTTATTCAGGCTTCACTAAGAAAAGAGGTTGACCATACTCTACAAGCTGACCATTCTCAGCTAAAATTTCTACAATTTCACCTTTAACCTCTGCTTCAATTTCATTAAATAATTTCATTGCTTCAACGATACATACAATGGAATCCTTTTGAACTTTGTCACCAACTGCAACATATGCATCTTCATCTGGAGAAGATGATGCATAAAACGTTCCAACCATTGGAGACGTAATTTTATGTAGATTCTCATCTTTAGCTGGCGCTGCTTCTACTGGCTCAGCTGGTTTTGTTTCGCTTACGGCTGCCGCTTGTGGTTGAGCAACAGGTTGTGGTGCTACTACTTCAGGAGTTGATGAAACAACTTGTACAGGCGAAGCGTTCTTTGAAACAATTGCATCTTTCTTTTTCATTTTTACTTTTGATCCTTCATGCTCATATACAAATTCTTCAATGGATGATTGATCAACTAATTTAATTAATTCACGGATTTCTTGAATTTTTAACATATTAAACACTCCTACTTCATGAAATAGAAATCTTTCTACTACTTTGCTATGATACGACAAATTGCAATCTTCATTCAAATTGCTTTGTACGCATTTAAAAGAATAATCTACTCAAAATGGGTTTTAGAACTTACTACTATTTACAATTATAATCGTATCGATGGAGAAATTACAATTGTAGAAAAATATTATAACCTAGTACTAATATAAGGCTATAATGATAATTATAACCCAACCACTTGGATAAATCCACGTTAAAATTTAGCTACCCCCATGGAATAAAACGTAAAAAAAAGCGATGACAATAGGCTTCATCGCTTTTTGAATTGATTTATTTTGTTGGTTGAAACTCAACTGCCACCTCTTTTTGTCCAAGCTCTTTTTTCACTAATTGAATAATTTCATTTGCTTTTGCTTTAGAATGCTTTTCAGTTTTCACAGTAATATTAACCTCGCTACCATCAGCTCTTACCAATGCATCTTCATAACCTTTAGATTTAATTAATGTTTCAATGACAGCCTCTTTTTCTGCTAGCTCTGACAGTTGGTCGATTTTATCCATTGCTTTACTTACTTCAGTAGCCGATACGTTTTTGGAAGCAGCTACTTCTTGTAACTCTTCTTTCAACTTGCTTCTCTCATCAATTAGCTCTAATCGAAGCGCCGTAAACAATTCATCACTTTCTACATTTGATACAGTCGTTTTGCTCTCTGTAGTAGACTTAGCATTTTCTTTTTTTGTATCTTCTTTTGCGGGCTCTTTAGCATCTTCTTTTCCAGCTTCTTTTTTCGTATTTTCTTCTTGTTGATCCACAACCGCTACGTTTGATTGAGGGCTTTCTGGGGTTGTCATATAGTATACTGATAAAACCACTACTAAACTTAACATTGTTAATAACCAAACTGTTTGCTTTTTTAATAACATTTGGATTTCCCCCTTAACCTTTTTTAGGTAATACGGCAACTCTATGACTAGGAACATCTAAGGAGCGTGTCACTGCTTCAATAATCCACTTTTTCACCTCGATATTATCAGCCCCTTTCGCGACGACAAGAATGCCTCGTACTTTCGGTTTTTCTGTTTTCACTACAACAGGCTTTTCCTGGTCACCACTTCTAACGATAACTAACTTTTCATCTGTAGAAATGTCTTCTACCTTTCGCTTTCCACCTTCACGATCCGTTTCATCCGTCGATTGCTTTTGGGTCACCGTATTTTTCTCATAAACTTTCGCCTCTGTTGCATCGAGGTTCACGATTACTTCCACCTTGCTTACACCATCAATCTGTTCTAATACTTCTTGTAACTGTTCTTCATATTTCTTTTCATAATCAGTAATCGCTGTGTTTTTTTTCGAACCAAACGTTGGAACATCCTCTTGGTCCTGTACAGTAGAAGAAGCTGGTTTTGCTTCATCTACTGTTGATTGCAACATACCCTTTGAACCGTTCATGAGCATAAAGACCATTCCTGCTGCTAATAAAATACCCATATAAACGAGCTTAGAAGGCTTTTTGTCACCTGATTTTTTGGTCATGGAGAAAAGTCTTTTAAAAAACGATGATTCTTCTTTTTTATCATTCATGTCACGTTCACTCCTCCTCCAAGTTTACAATCATTTGTTTTTCATCTATGCCCCATTTAGCTGCTAGATACGTAGTAATATCCGTCGCTTCTTTTGAAGGTTCTTTTTCAATTGGTGTGGAGGTGTCAATGGAGATTTCTTTCACAACTGCCACGGCCTGTTCATCTTCAGGCTCTTGTGCACTCATCACAACTGTAATCGTTTTTATGTTGTCGGCTTCAGGATCTGCTTCTTCATTTTTCGTTTCAATGTGCATCCGATCAATTGCTACACCATACTGTTCCATCAGCTCCTCTTTTACCTCTGTCTCCATTTGGACAGCCATTTGTTCTAAAATATATGCACGTTGTGAAGCTTGTATTTCTTTTTTCTTACTTTCTATTAAATTTTCTACTCCTGCATCGTCACCAACCGCTGATAATCGAATCGAATTAAACATTTTATTTACGTCTACTTTTAAAATTTGAAAGACTGGCGTAACAATAATTAGCATTAGGAGTAAGCCAATGACTAGCTTCGTATATTTTTGAAACCCTGAATTAGGAAGCAATAAATTTATAACTGTTGCTAGTAAAATGAATAGAATAATATTTGTAATCCAGCTTGTTAATGCTTGCATTTTTTCTCCTCCTACCTCACCATCATCGTAACGTTGCTGGCTGTAATGATGACTGTTAAACATAGGAAAAACATCAGTGAGACAATTGCCAATGCAGCAAAAATATAAACAACACTCTTACTAATAATGCTTAAACACGAAATAACAGGACCGCCTCCGATTGGCTGTAAAAGTGCTGCAGCTAGCTTATAAATTAACGCAAGCGCTAGTACTTTAATAGCTGGAAAGGCAACGATTAAGAGTAAAACAACCACTCCCGCTATTCCAACCGTATTCTTTAAAAGAAGTGAGGCTGTGATAACGGTATCTGCCGCGTCTGTAAATACCCTTCCCACAACTGGAATAAAGTTTCCGGTAACAAACTTAGCGGTCCGAATAGTAATTCCATCCGCAACAGCAGAAGTAGCACCTTGTACTGAAATGACTCCTAAAAAAATTGTTAAAAAGATTCCTAGAATACCAATGCTGATGTTTCGAAGCAGCTGAGCTAACTGAGTGACCTTATACTGATCTGAAATAGTACTTACAATGCTTAAAAGCGCTGATAAAAACAATAGTGGCATGACTATATACTGGATGAGCATGCCGCTAATATTCATTAAAAATAAGATCACTGGATGAAAGAATGCCGCCGATATTACCCCGCCCGATGAAGCCATTAACGCTAATAATAGTGGAACCAGAGCTAAAATGAACTTAGACATTGTTTCGATTGCGCCTGTTGCGTATGAAATAGCTACTTGAAAACTATTTAGCGCAATGATGATTAACACCATATACACAAGCGCATAGGCAACTTTACTAACAGCTTGTTGATTGAATGCGCTCTGTAACGTTTGTAAAAAGACGCTGAATACGGTTAACATAATGAGTGTTCCTAGCAGTTTTCCATTTGAAATAATTTCATGAAGTAAAAATTTCACCAACCCGCTCAGCCACTCCTGAATTGAAAACTCTTTGTCACCTTTTAAGAAGTCAACTAAGCTACCTTTTTGACTTTCTGGTAAAAAGCCACCATATTGAGTCAAGATATCATCCCAAAACTGCTTCACTTCGTCGATATTGAGCTGGTCAATTTGTTCATCTACTATTTCTTCTTGAGGCGCAGACTGAGAGGCTTGTACATTATTTGGAAAGAAAAAGAAGAGGAGCAAAAGGAATGCGAGCAATTTTCGTTTACTCATACACCACTTCATCTCGTCACCTCATGAGTTTAATAATTTAAGACGGTAGCATGGAAATAATTGTTTCAATAATTACTGTTAAGATGGGAATAGCCATTGATAAGATTAAAATTTTACCACCCAGTTCAATTTTAGAAGCGATCGCACCTTGCCCAGCGTCCTTCGTAATTTGAGCACCAAATTCTGCAATATAAGCAATTCCTATAATCTTTAAGATTGTTTCAACATAAATCATGTTAACGTGTGCGTTCACAGAGAGCTTTTCAATCATTTTAATAATCTCGTATATCTGATCGATTAAAAATAAAAAGATCACACACCCTACAAAGACAACAAGTAAAAAAGCAATGGGCGATTTATGCTCTTTTAAAATGAGTGCTAAAAAGGTAGCAACTAAGCCTAAGCCCACAATCTGTATCATTTCAATGGCTAATCACCCCCTTAGCTTTGAAATAAAAAAACGGCTTTAATTTTTTGAAATAAATCTTCAACAATCGATGCAACCATAAACAAGATATAAATAAACCCTATAAGTGTTACCCAGTTTGCATAATCTTTCTTGCCCATTTGCTCTAACACTGTAACGAGAAACGCTACAACAATACCAATCCCTGCTATTTGAAAAATTGTATTCATATCAATGTTCATCCTTATTCCTCCAATCACTACATCAATAAAATGACGAGTAGCAATCCTGATAAAAAGCCAAGGCTTTTTATCATTTTTTCATACCGACTTTGCTGTTCAAGCGCATCCTGCTCTTCCCGGTCCAAGTGGTTAATAGCTAACAATATATGTTTTTGCTGGGAATACCGATCATGTTGCCCTAACGTTTCACCAAACTGCTTTAACACTTCAAGTTCTCCCTCTTTAAAGGCAAGCGCTTTTTTATGTGCTTGAAGAGCATGTTCCCACGCTTCTTTCGCAGTGGTCATTCCTTGTATTAAACGCTGTTCGAACTCCTTAAAAAAAAGCGATAATGGATTAGGAAATTGTTTTGAAAGCATGTTTGATATTTCATGAAGAGGGCGGTTACTGTACATGATTTCTGACTCTAACGATCGTAGCGCTGTTTTTAGTTGCCGAAGTTGTCTTGGCCTTTCACTAAGCTGCTTGGCAACTTCAAAGCCTGTGAACGTAGAAGCCAGTAAAATAAAAATAGCTCCTAAAATTTTCATTTCTTCGTCACCCTTTTTATTTCAAAGAATAATTGGACTTCAACGAAAGTGGTTTTCTTGCTTGATCATAAATGGCTTTCACAGTTCCTGGTCCATTCTCATTGGTTAATACCATATAGCGATCGAATACTTCAAGTTCTAATAATTGTTTTAAAGAAGGGCGTTTATCTAAATCAAACAGATCGTAACCGTGCACCGTCATAAATACTTGTACTCCTGCATTGACGGCCTCTAGCACGGCTTGACAGTCTTCTTCGCTTCCTACCTCATCCACAATTAATACGTTTGGACTCATCGATCGAATCATCATCATCATTCCTTCGGCTTTCGGACAACTATCTAAAACATCTATTCGTGTTCCAAAGGTATGTTGGGGAACACCTTTGACACAGCCTGCAATTTCCGAGCGTTCATCTACGATACCCACTTTAACCGCTCCAATCTTCTGTTGACTATTTCCTGTGCTCATCATTCTTGCTAAGTCTCTTATCATTGTTGTTTTTCCTGTTTGTGGAGGACCAATCAAAATAGTACTAAGCCATCTGGATTGATAGAGCAGAGGAATTAGCGGTTCTGCTATGCCGATTTGTTCTTTTGCTACTCGAATGTTAAACGAAGTCACATCGCGAATTACACGAACATGTCCATTTTCAGTAATAACTTTACCCGCAAGCCCTACACGATGACCGCCTTCAATCGTCACATACCCTTTTTTTAATTCTTCTTCAATCATATAAATAGAGAAATGACTGAGTTTATTTAAAATAAATAGCGTGTCTTCTGCCGTTACCACATAGGGCAAAAACACAGGTTCACTGTCAATCGTTAACTCAATTTGCCTTCCAATTCGAATGCGTACTTCCTCTAAAGTTGCTATATAACGCTGTATATACGGCTGGACATTATGCTTAATACCTTCTGGAAAAATAGCGACAATTTCATCTAGCATTGAAATCCCCTCACCTTTATACTCATTTCAATGTATGGCAAGCTTTTAGTTGTTATGTCAGAAACTTCACTTAAACACTCCAATTAAAATTAAAAGGACGCCTGTACCGATGAGCACAAGCTTACCAAAAGATAGCTGATCAGCAACCGACACTAACCCAAGGCTAAATGACGTGATCATCACAATTGGCCCTACGAGCGCCAGCATTCCATTAATCATTAATGCTTTTTTGACATCATTATTCGTAAAAATTAAAATAGCCGCAATGAATTCAATAAAAGATGAAACAAATCGTAAGCAAGCCATTGTCAAAACAGTTCCGTTTATGTGATCAAACCAATGCTTCATAACTTCCTCCCACGTATTACATCATTTAGTACAACCTATGCAATCGGTGGACAACTTATCACTTACGAAAAAGAAAAGCACAAAAAAAAGAAGAGATAATTATCTCTTCTTTTTTTGCTTTATTATGCACGTGATACGTAGCTGCTATCTGTTGTGTTGATAATTAATACATCGCCTTCATTTACGAAGAATGGAACTTGTACAATTAGGCCTGTTTCAACCGTAGCTGGCTTCGTGCCACCTGATGCTGTATCACCTTTAATACCTGGTTCTGTTTCAGTAACTTTTAATTCAACTGTATTTGGAAGCTCAACACCTAGCGTTTCACCTTGATACATCATGATAGCTACTTCCATATTTTCTTTTAAGAACTTTAGCTCATATTCAATTGCTGTTGCTGGAAGTTCTAATTGCTCGTATGAGTGGTTATCCATAAATACGTGCTGATCACCACTTGCATATAAATACTGCATTTTACGGTTATCGATTTGTGCTTTTGCTACTTTTTCCCCTGCACGGAATGTTTTTTCTTGAACAGCTCCAGTACGTAAATTACGAAGTTTTGAGCGAACAAACGCTGCTCCTTTACCTGGCTTTACGTGTTGGAAATCCATTACGCGCCAAATACCTCCGTCTACTTCTACTGTTAGACCTGTGCGAAAATCGTTTACTGAAATCATGAAAAAATCCTCCTACATCTTATAAAATAATAAGTTCTTTCGGTGAGTATGTTAATGACTCATTTCCTTCTTCTGTTACCACGGTATCGTCTTCAATACGAACGCCACCAAGGTTTGGTATGTAAATACCTGGTTCAACGGTTACAACCATTCCTGGCTGCAGCGTATCCTGAGACTTCACAGAAAGCGACGGGCCTTCATGAACTTCTAATCCCACACCATGACCGGTAGAATGACCAAAATACTGTCCGTATCCTTTTTCTACAATATAGTCTCGTGTTAAGGCATCGGCTTCTTTACCCGTAATACCCGCTTTAATTCCTTTCATGCCTCTTAACTGCGCCTCTAATACTGTATCATAAATTCCCTTTAGTTCTTCACTGACTTTCCCTACCGCAAATGTGCGCGTAATGTCAGAACAATAGCCTTTATAATACGCACCAAAATCAAGCGTAACAAATTCTCCTGCTTCAATGACTTTTTCAGAAGCAACGCCGTGCGGTAATGCCGAACGATGACCTGACGCCACAATTGTATCAAACGAGGACGAAATTGCACCTTGCTTTCGCATAAAGAACTCCAGCTCATTAGACACTTGAAGCTCTGTTACACCAGGCTTAACGAAGGTCAAAATATGCTCATATGCTGCATCTGCAATTTTTGCAGCTTCCTTTAATATCTTAATCTCTGAGTCACTCTTTATCAAGCGTAAGTTTTCAACCGCATTGGAAACTGGAACAAGCTCTGCTTTAACATGCTTTTTAAACTGTTGAAACTGAGCGTATGAAACATGATTTTCTTCAAAACCAACGCTTTTAATTCCAAGCTGTGTAATAACTTGACCTACTTCTTCCAGGATTGGGCCTTTATGTTGAACAATTTCAAACCCCTCTGTTTGTTCACTAGCCTGCTTTACATAGCGAAAATCTGTGATAAATACAGCTTTATCATTGGAGATTACTGCTATACCTGCTGAACCAGTAAAATTAGTCATATAGCGACGGTTGTATTCACTTGTAATAACTATTCCATCAACATTTAACGTTTGCAACTGCTTACGTAATTTCTCTATTTTCATACTTCATTCCCCTTTCTTTTGCAACAGAGCAAGAATCGCTAACTCATATCCATAAATGCCCAATCCTACAATTTGTCCTGCTGTGACAGGTGCCGTCACGGATTCATGACGAAATTCTTCTCGCTTATGTACGTTTGAAATATGAACTTCAAGCACAGGAACTGAAATACTTGCAATCGCATCCCGAATTGCGTAACTATAGTGTGTGAATGCCCCTGGGTTAATGACAATGCCATCAAAGTTCTCGTCTGCTTCATGAATCCAGTCAATAATGACTCCTTCATGATTAGACTGAACACATTCAATATGCACACTCTGTTGCTCAGCAAGCTGATGTAGGTTGTGCTCTAACGTTTTTAAATTCTCTCTACCATACACCGCAGGCTCTCGAACGCCCAGCCTATTTAAGTTTGGACCATTAATTACTAAAAACTTTTTCATGGACACTCTCCCTTACTTACACAGCTAGTTCTATTATTAAAATAGACCCTATGTTTTCTCTTTTTAGTTTATCATAAATCAAAACATTCACACTACTCATTCACAAGTTCTGATTTATGTCCAGAACTGCTGTTTAGCTCTGCTGCCTCAAAGGAAATGGAATACCCGACAAATATCCCGTATAAGATGTATAAACAAATAGTTGTAATAATGGTATTAGAAGTTAGTTCTCCTATCGTTTTCATGCTTGGAAACAATGGGTTAAGCAGCAGAAAGACGAACGCCCAAAGCACTGCTCCATATACAATACCAAACCATATTGACTTGAACTTTTTCAAGAACACATAGTAAAGAAGCGCTACACCAATTGATATAATACCAATAATCAAAACGCTAACAATAAGCCCTGGCCAACGGTCTTTCCAACTACCAAAAGCCCACGGCTGTAAAATTGTATTAGGATGAATTTCACTAAAGCTAAATAAATACGTAACGTATCCCATTAAGCTCCAAAACACTCCTCCTACAAAACCAATAACTATCGCTTTAGCTAAGAATGAGCCTTCCTTTGATTGTATTTGTTGATTTGCCGGCTTATTATCTTGTTTAGCTGTCATCTTCATCACCTCTACTGGATAGTATGAGCTGATTTTTGTTGTTCTATTATACTGCGAAACGTTTCTTAAAGATAAAAGAAGGAAAATTTTATCATTTCATGTGTGATATAGAAAAATTTTGTCTAAACTAGATAACATACATCGACCTAGAGGTTTATTCGAAATTGCTGTAGAATATAGATTATTAAGAGACAATTAGTCTGGGTTAGGTTGGTGTCTGAAATGTCTAAATTACAAAAAGCCGCATACGGTGGGCAAGCCGTCATTGAAGGTGTCATGTTTGGTGGCAAGAAAGTGATGGTCACTGCCATTCGTCGTAAAGATCAATCTATTGAGTATTTTCAATCTCCTCGGAGATCAAATCGTGTACTAACAGCGTTGAAAAAAATTCCGTTTTTAAGAGGAATTGCAGCAATTATTGAAGCAAGTGCAAACGGTACACAACATTTAAATTTTTCATCTGAACGTTACGATGTGCATCCTAACGAAGATGATGTAATTAAAGAAGAAAAAAAAGAATCAAAACTATCCTTAATATTGGGTGTTGCAACAATTGGTGTACTTTCTTTTCTATTTGGAAAAGTGCTTTTCACCCTAATTCCGGTGTTTTTGGCAAATTTGACTCGTCCTATTTTCGCTTCTGATTTAGCACAAGTAGTTATTGAAAGCTTCTTTAAGCTTTTATTATTGCTCGCTTATATTTACGCGATTTCACAAACTCCGCTTATTAAACGCGTCTTTCAATACCACGGAGCAGAACACAAAGTCATTAATGCATATGAAAACAACCAGGAGCTTACGGTAGAATCAGTTCAAGCTCAGTCTCGCCTTCACTATCGCTGCGGAAGTAGTTTCATTCTATTTACAGTTGTTGTTGGAATGTTTGTTTACCTACTCGTCCCTACGGACCCGCTTTGGCTTAGAGTTGTAAACCGACTTGCATTAATTCCAGTCGTGTTGGGGCTGTCTTTTGAAGTACTACAATTAACCAATAAGGTTCGCCATGTACCTGTTTTACGCTTCTTAGGTTACCCGGGATTATGGTTACAGCTCCTTACTACAAAGGAACCTAAAGATGACCAAGTCGAAGTTGCAATCTCTTCATTTCAAGAGCTTTTACGCATTGAAAACGAAGGGAGCTCTGTACCCGGTGGCGAACAAGTAAGTTAAGACTGTTTTGCTTTCTTTTATCATTTTAGGAGGTGAACAAAATGAGACGTCCATTCGTTAAACCACTTGTTAATTCATTAATTGCTTTAGGGATCATTGGATTTATTTACACTCTTGCAACAAATCCAACAAGCCTATTGCGTCAAGCAGGCTATATCTTTTTATTTATCATTTTGTTTTACTTAGTTTATCGATTTATTATCCGCCCTGCTCAAACAAAAGGGCAAGACAAAGGATACCATCGAGCTGTGAAACAATCAAAAATACGTCAAAAAGAAAAAGAACGAAGCGGTAATAAAGTGGATATGAACGCTTATCGCAACGTCCAAAAACGTCCATCTGCTAAAGTTAACAAACCGTTAAAGAAAAAGAAAAGCAATACACATTTAACAGTCATTGAAGGCAAAAAAGGAAAAAAGAAAAATCGTGCCTTCTTTTAATGAAAAACTGCGCCTTACAAAGACGCAGTTTTTTCTATTTAATAGCACCATTTTTTTAAAAACAGCTCTGCTTTATTCTTTCCATAGTGAAAAAGCTGGTGCTTCTGTTCTTCTGATAAAGAAAATTCCGTAGCCAACACTTCACTAACTGGTAAAAAGATGATATTTCGTTCGTGACGTTTTGATATATGCCTTGCATCATGTGCGTCTTTCATTGTATCAAATAAAGCTGAAAACATCGCGATTGCATTTTTTATATTTTTTTTATCTTCTTCTTTTTCACGAGGACTAAGTTTAATACCCAACACAGGCCTCTGTTTACGTTTTTGATCATCATCAAATAAAAAAATGGGAAAATTACTTAATACCCCACCGTCAACAATAAGGCTTACGGGATTTGTCCGCAGCCTAACTGGTTCAAAGAAGTAGGGAATACTACAGCTCATCCGTACCGCTTTTGCTACGGGAAATTTCTTTGGATCTATTCCATATTTAGGCAAATCATCAGGTAATACTACTAGCTGGCTATTTGTTAAATCAGAAGCAATGATTCGTAATGATCCGACTGGCAAATCACCAAATGTAACAATCCCTCTTGCTTTTAACTTGCTAGCTATCCATTTTTCTAACTTTTCACCTTTATATAAGCCTAAGTTCCAATAGAGAAGAAGCCATTTTGTAAGAGCAGACGGCAAAAAAGAAACACGTTGATCTAGTAAAGACTTCACGTTCATTTCATCCATCATTTCCATCATTTCCTCACTTGTATAACCCGCTACAATAAGGGCGCATACAATCGAACCAGCACTTGTACCCGCTAGGCGCCTGAAAATAAAATCTCGCTCTTCTAAAGCTTGCAAGGCTCCAAGTAGCGCGAAACCTTTAAGCCCACCACCTGAAAAAACACCATCAATATACAGAAGTTCTCAACTCCTTCAGTCTGCCTCCTATCTACACTTTAGTACCTCTCGCATTAAATTATGCTAAAAATAAAAAGAGCCGCTCTAATCTAAATTAGAACGACTTTTCCAATATGCATTATAACTGTTGCTCTTCTTCATTTTTCCTTTGGACGCTTCGCAAGCCTTGCACACGCTCTGGATCTTCCTCAAAGTATTGTACTAGATCACCGATTCTGTCAATTGAGTTCCAGCTTAGATGGTGTTCAATACCTTCAACATCTTCATAAATATTCTCTTCATCTACGCCGATAATACGCAGCAGCTGCTCCAATAGCTCATGACGATAAACAAGGCGTTTACCAATCTTTTGTCCTTTTGGAGTTAAAACAAGACCACGGTATTTTTCATAGATTAAATATTCATCTTTATCAAGCTTCTGCACCATTTTTGTGACTGATGAGGGATGAACTGTTAAAGCATCAGCGATATCCGAAACCCTAGCATATCCTTTATCTTCAATCAGCATATATATTTGTTCAATATAGTCTTCCATACTTGGCGTAGGCATGAAATCTCCCCCAATAAAATAATTATTATGTATAAACTACCGAAACACGCTTCTATAAACCTTTAGTAATCTATTGCTCAAAAAGTTAAAAACTAACGATACTACAAAAGACATTCATGTAAAATCATACTATATAGTATAAGCAAATACAAGAAAATCTAGTATGCATTTACTTCAACATATAAAAAGGCTGACACATTGTCAGCCTTTTTATGACTTTCTTATAAACCACACTTTAACTGGGCACCACAATTTGTACATGTGTTGCAGCCACCCATTTCTTCAACTGTTCCTTGGCGACAAACCGGACACGTATTTCCAACTTCAGAACCAATCGTTACGTCTGTTGATCCTACTTCGTTGATTGTATCTACTAATACAACGTGTGGCTTTTCTGCTTTTCTTTCTTTTACTTCTTCATCAAATGTGTTTTCTTCTGCTTTTAGCGTTAATACCTGAGCATCACGGCTACCGTCTACATAAACTGTACCACCTTTTGCTCCGCCTTTATATAAACGCTCGTACACTTTTTGAACTTGTTCAACTGTATAGCCACGAGGTGCGTTTACTGTTTTACTAATTGAACTATCAATCCAACGCTGAATAACACACTGAACATCAGCATGAGCTTCTGGAGCCAATTCCATTGCTGAAATAAACCATTCAGGAAGGTTATTTGGATCCGCTTCTGGATGTTGGTCTAAATATTCTTGAACGATATCTGCTTTTACTTCAATAAATTTCCCTAAGCGACCGCTTCGGAAGTAAGAGAATGAGAAGTATGGTTCAAGACCTGTTGATACGCCAACCATTGTTCCTGTGCTACCAGTCGGTGCTACAGTTAGTAAGTGTGAGTTACGAATACCGTGCTCTTTGATGCTTTCTCGAATATCTTCCGGCATTTTTTTCATAAACCCTGTGTTAGTGAAAGCTTCACGTAAACGAGCTGTTTCCTCTTCTGAATCACCAATTAAGAATGGGAAGCTTCCTTTTTCTTTTCCAAGCTCTACAGATGCACGGTATGCTGTTGTTGCAATTGTTTCAAATACTTGATCAACAAGTTCATTTCCTTTTTCAGAACCGTACTCTGTTTCACAGTAGATAAGTAAATCATGAAGCCCCATTACACCAAGACCTACACGACGCTCACCAAGAGCTTGCTTTTGGTTTTCTTCTAAGAAGTAAGGCGTTGCATCAATAACGTTATCCTGCATGCGCACACCCGTTTCAACCGTTTGACGAAGTTTTTCAAAGTTCACTGTTTTTGTCTCTTTATCTGCCATTTGCGCTAAATTTACAGCGGCTAAATTACAAACTGAAAACGGTGCAAGTGGTTGTTCTCCACATGGATTTGTCGCTACAACATGCTGACCGTATGCTTGTGCATTTGTCATGTCGTTCGCATTATCAAAGAAGAAGATACCTGGTTCTGCGGAGTACGTTGCACAAATGTTAACTAAGTTCCAAAGCTCTTTTGCACGAATTTTACGATACGTACGAACCTTATTACCTTGTTTTTCCCACTCGCGAACATCTCCTACCTCATGCCAGCTTTCGTTGTAGTGTGCCATTTCTTCTTTCGAATAGCTTTCTACATCTGGGAAGCGAAGATCGTATTCACTATCGTTTTCAACTGCATCCATAAACTCTTTTGTTAAACAAACAGAAATGTTTGCTCCTGTTAAGAATTCAGAATTATGAACGCTATACGTTCCACCAGTTTGTAGCTTTTCTTCAGCATCTGCAATAATTTTCTCGCTGAATCCACCAAGACCTGGAATTTGCTTATAATTGATAATTCCTTGGTACATGTCCTTTTCAGATTCCGTAAGCGGCGTAAATTTCAGCTTATCTTGGGCATGTTTTTTAATCATTTCATCATTTGTGTTTTCAATTAAGAATCGTAAAATGCGTGGATTTTGCATTTTAGAGATAATAAACTCAACAATATCTGGATGCCAATCCGCTAACATAATCATTTGAGCACCGCGACGAGAACCGCCTTGCTCTACAAGGTGCGTAAGTTTCGCAATATCGTCTAACCAAGAGACAGAACCTGATGATTTACCGTTTACACCACGCGCTAGCGTGTTGCGTGGACGCAGAGTTGAACCATTTGTTCCAACTCCTCCACCTCGGCTCATGATTTCCATAACTTGCTTACGGTGTTCAGAAATTCCTTCGCGAGAATCTTTTACATATGGCATTACATAGCAGTTAAAGTATGTAACATCCGTTTCAGCTCCCGCTCCGTACAGAACGCGTCCAGCTGGTACAAAGTTCATTTGAACAAGCTCTTGATAGAATTTTTCAAACCATTCGTTTCGCTTCTCTTCCGTTTGTTCAGCGGAAGCTAACCCAGTAGCGTTACGTTTTGCAATTTGCTCGTAGAAGATTTCCAGTGGTTTTTCAATTACGTCTAATGAACGAGTAATAAGTCCACTTTCTGCTTCTTCAGGCGCTAAAGCTCCGCGAAATTCATCTTCAACCTTTACGACTGCCATCTTTTGGTCAAAATTAATGCTTTCCACATAGCCAAGTCCTCGAGCTGGAAACTTCGGATCTTCCTTTACGGTTAAAACAACAAAGTCTCCTTTTGATAACGTAAGTTTTTCCGTATCTTTAAACGCATAGCGGTCTAACATTACGAGTCGAGATACACCTTTATGAGTAATTTTCATATCGGGTGTAATTGGGTGTACTTGCGGAAAGCGTTCAATATCTTGATTGAGCTTTTCAATATTCATATTTACTTTTTGATTAACTATAACAGTCATTCTGACAACTCCCTTACCAATCGTGCTCTATTTTACCAATCATTTACCTCATTTTGGAAAAAATAAAATTTCAACTATCAATAACTTACCACACGAATTGGACAAATTCAACATGTAGTATTCAACCAAAAACCAAGCACCCACATATAGACAGGTGTCAAGAGAAATATTTTTTTTACATTAAAAAAAGTATTTGACTTTTACATCAATTACTTTCGTCAGTTGAATAAAACCTGCAGGAGTACAGATTAAATCCGGTACTCCCACGCAGTCATTATCTTCTAAAATTCCATTCATCAGAAGCATACTTCTTTTGTGCCAATTCTTCTACATAACGCTCTTCTTCTTCTGTTAACTCATAAGGTTCTAAGTCAATATTTAAAGCGCTAGCAAAGCCTTTATAAAATGCTTCCTTAGCTTCTTCCATTTGAATTTTACGACCTGCAATAGCGTTAATTGCAACAGCTTTGGAACGAAACGCACGCTGCATTCTCTCTTTCACACGATCATTTGGATAATTAAATACGCTAAATAATTTATCTTCATCAATCTCTAATAAAATTGAACCGTGCTGTAAGATAACCCCTTTTTGACGAGTTTGTGCGCTTCCGGCAATCTTACGTCCTTCTACCACAAGCTCATACCATGAAGGTGCATCAAAACAAACAGATGAACGTGGATTTTTTAAGCTATTCTTTTCTTCTTCCGTTCGAGGAATTGCAAAGTATGCTTCAAGCCCTAATGAGCGAAACCCCTCTAATAATCCTTCAGAAATGACGCGATACGCCTCAGTCACCGTCTTAGGCATATTTGGATAGTTTTCCGATACAATAACGCTGTAGGTAAGCTCCTCGTCGTGCAAAACGCCTCTACCACCTGTTGGACGACGTACAAACCCTAATCCTAATTCATCTACTTGTTCAAAGTTAATTTCTTTTTCGGCTTTTTGAAAGTAGCCAATTGATAATGTTGGAGGATTCCAGCCGTAAAATCGAATCGTTGGTGGTATTTGACCAGTGCTATGCCACTCTAAAAGCGCCTCATCAAGTGCCATGTTATAATATGGCGAACGTTCTTTTGAATCAATGAATCTCCATTTTTGCTTCATTTTTCTCATCCCTAACTAGTATAGTAGACATTTACATATGTAATAAACTTAATCCGTTTTTTAGTCTACCAAAAGATAAGCAGAAGGAAAAGAAAAGTGAAGCAGTAATTTTTTACTTTTCTTTCGTAAAAACTACCCTGACTTCAGGAAGATTCCCTTTACTTCTAATTTCATTCACTTATATAATAAGGTTATGTATTTTGTCGAAGAAAGGAAGAAACAACATGTGGGCACTAATCATTGTACTTGCGGCAATTATTATCTATTCTGTCGTAATGTTTTTTTACCAACGTCGCATTATGAAAACGTTAACGGAGGAAGAATTCCGAAGCGGTTACCGTAAAGCACAGCTAGTTGATATTCGCGAACCAAATGAGTTTGAAAACGGACATATTTTAGGCGCAAGAAATATTCCCCTTTCACAGTTCCGTATGCGTATAAAGGAGTTTCGCACTGATCAACCTGTTTATATTTATTGCCAAAGTGGCATGCGAACAGGTCGTGCTGCTCAACTCTTACGCAAGCATGGTGTGAAAGAAATTCATGACCTAAAAGGCGGATTCAAAGCATGGAACGGTAAAATTAAGACAAAGAAATAATTCATAAAAACAGCCCCTTCTTAGATGAAGGGGCTGTTTTTTTAATTTTCTTTTTGATAACGAAGTACAGGCTTTCTTGCTGCGAGCGTTTCATCCAATCGCTTAACAACTGTCGTATGAGGTGCTTCTTGAACGATTTCTGGTTTTTCTTCCACTTCTTTTGCAATTTGAATCATTGCATCAATAAACGCATCCAGCGTCTCTTTTGATTCAGTTTCAGTTGGCTCAATCATCATGCACTCTTCCACAATGAGAGGGAAGTAAATTGTCGGCGGATGATACCCAAAATCAAGCAATCTCTTCGCAATATCCAAGGTGCGAACACCGAGCTTTTTCTGGCGTTTTCCTGACAAAACAAATTCATGCTTACAATGACGATCAAATGGTAAATCATAATGTTCTGCTAATCGTCTCATCATGTAGTTTGCATTTAATACCGCATTTTCCGTTACTGCTTTTAAACCGTCTGGTCCCATAGAGCGGATGTACGTATAAGCACGGACGTTAATACCAAAGTTTCCGTAAAACGGCTTAACTCGTCCAATAGACTGTGGACGATTGTAGTCAAAAGCAAAGCCGCTTTCTGTTTTGACTAGTACTGGCTTTGGTAAGAACGGAATCAAATCTGCTTTTACACCAACTGGACCAGAACCTGGACCACCACCACCGTGTGGGCCCGTGAATGTTTTATGCAGGTTTAAATGCACAACGTCAAAGCCCATATCACCTGGTCTTGCTTTACTTAATACAGCGTTCAAATTCGCTCCGTCATAATAAAGCTTCCCACCAGCGGCGTGAACGATTTCTGCCATTTCCAAAATATCTTCTTCAAAAAGACCCAACGTATTTGGATTTGTTAACATAAGAGCAGCTGTTTCTTCGCTTACTACTTTACGAAGATCATCTAAGTCTACCAACCCATGTTCATTAGATTTTACAGTAACTGTTTCGAAACCAGCTACTGTTGCCGAAGCTGGATTTGTACCGTGAGCTGAATCAGGAACAATTACTTTCGTACGCTTCGTATCCCCGTTCGCTTCATGATAAGCACGAATCATCATTAATCCTGTCCACTCACCGTGAGCACCTGCTGCTGGCTGAAGCGTAACTTCATCCATCCCTGTAATTTCTGTTAAGTGTTCCTGTAAATCATACATTAACTCCAGAGCACCTTGAACGGTTTCTTCATCTTGAAGTGGGTGGATATTAGCGAATCCTGGAATACGAGCTGTATATTCATTAATTTTCGGATTATATTTCATCGTACAAGAACCAAGCGGATAAAAACCGGAGTCTACCCCATGATTACGTTTTGAAAGAGCGGTATAGTGACGCATAATGTCTAACTCAGATACTTCTGGAAGTTCCGGCGCTTCGGTACGTACATATTCTGCTGGCAGTATTTCTGTACTGATTACTTCCGGCACGTCTAGTTCTGGTAATGAGTAGCCAACACGTCCTTCTTTACTCATTTCAAAGATAAGCGATTGATGTTGATTATGCATAAAGATCCCCCAATTCCTTCACAAGTTGGTCGATTTCTTCTTTTGTACGGAGTTCAGTAAAAGCAAGTAGCATATGATCCTTAAGCTCATGATAGTCACGACCTAAATCATAGCCGCCAATGATGTGTTTAGCTAGTAACTTTTGATTTACTTCCTTACTAGATTGAGGTAGTTTTACAACCAGCTCATTGAAGAATGGCCCATTAAATACAACGTCTACTCCACTTGCTTTTAATGCATTATATGCATAATGCGTTTTTGATAAGTTTTGGGTAGCCATTTCCTTTACTCCTTGCTTTCCTAAGGCAGTCATTGCTACTGAAGCTGCAAGTGCATTTAGCGCTTGGTTTGAACAAATGTTTGAAGTTGCTTTATCACGGCGAATATGTTGCTCACGTGCTTGAAGTGTTAACACAAAGCCGCGTTTACCATTTTCATCAACCGTTTGACCAACTAAGCGCCCTGGAATTTTACGCATCAGCTTTGTCGTTGTAGCAAAATACCCGCAATGAGGACCGCCGAACTGTGTTGGAATACCAAAAGGTTGTGCATCTCCTACAACAATATCAGCACCAAACTGGCCTGGAGGAGTTAGCAACCCAAGGGATAGTGGGTTACTTGATACAACAAACATTCCTTTGCCTTGATGAGCAATGGCTTCAATTTCTCTTAAAGGTTCTACTTGACCGAAGAAGTTTGGATATTGAACGATGACAGCTGCTACATCATCATCCATGCGCTCCTTGAGCACAGTCAAATCTGTTACGCCATCTTGACTTGGTACTTCTACGACTTCAATGTACTGACCTGCTGCGTACGTTTCTAATACAGCGCGTGATTCCGGATGAACTGTTTCTGAAACTAACACTTTTTTCTTTCTTGTTTGACCTGCACTTAACATTGCTGCCTCAGCAAGTGCTGTACCACCATCGTACATAGATGAATTGGCAACATCCATTCCTGTTAGTTCACAAATCATCGTTTGAAATTCAAAAATAGCCTGCAGTTCTCCTTGTGAAATTTCAGGTTGATATGGTGTATAAGCCGTATAAAACTCTGAACGCGAAATAACGTGATCAACAATAATTGGCATATAGTGATCATAAACACCCGCTCCTAAAAATGAAGCATATTCCTTTACGTTCTTATTTTTAGTAGCCAAGTTTGTTAATTCTTTTATTAATTCAGATTCTGATGCCGCTTTTTTTATATTATATTCCCCTTGGAAACGAACGCTTTCTGGAATATCTGAAAATAGCTCATCCACTGAAGACACGCCAATTGCCTTTAACATTTGCTGCTGATCTTCTGATGTCATTGGTAAATAACGATGTACCATTCTTTTGTCCCCTCTCTTTAATTACCCAACATTATTTTGAACGCTTATAAAAAGGTGTCTTCACGACTTTTGCTTTTAAACGTCTTTTTCGCACTTGCACATATACTTCTGTACCTAGCTCAGCATATTTAGCATCAATAAGTGCAAGACCAATGTTTTTATTTAAAGTTGGCGATTGTGTGCCTGTTGTAACAAAGCCAATCTCTTCTTCCTCACTAAACACTTCATATCCGTGTCGTGGAATTCCTTTATCAATCATTTCAATCCCAACAAGCTTGCGGCTCGGGCCTTCTTCACGCTGACCCTTTAATACTTCTTTGCCGATAAAATCCTCTTTATCCGTTTTCACAGCAAATCCGATACGTGCTTCAATCGGCGTAATATCTTTTGAAAGCTCTTGGCCATATAAAGCTAACGTTGCTTCAAAACGCAGCGTATCTCGCGCTCCCAAACCACATGGAACGACCTCTTTATTTTTTAAAAGTTCATTCCAAAGCGTTACTACATCTGATGCAGAACAATACAGTTCAAAACCATCCTCGCCTGTATAACCTGTACGTGAAACAAGCACTCTCACACCAGCTACTTCTACATTATCTTTAAATGTAAATGGCTTTAGGTCAGATAATGATTCAGCTGTTAATCTCTGCAAAACATCTTGTGCAGCTGGACCTTGCAAAGCTAGTAAAGCAAATTCACTTGAACGATTTACAAGTTCGATATCCTGTGACTTATGTTGTTGTAACCATTCAAAGTCTTTTTCAATATTTGCTGCGTTTACAACCAGCAGGTAGTCACCTTCCCCTTTTTGATAAACAAGGAGATCATCCACTGTGCCTCCATCTTCATAGCACATCGCAGTATATAGTGCTTTACCTGGACGTAATGCTGAAATATCATTCGTCATAACTTTTTGTAAAAATTCCAAGCTATTTGTACCTTTCACATCGAACTCTCCCATGTGAGAAACATCGAACAAGCCAGCTTTTGTACGAACCGCATGATGTTCTTCTTTAATGGATGAGAATTGAACTGGAAGAGCCCAACCTCCAAAATCAATAATCTTTCCACCGTATTGTTGATAGACATCGTAAAGTGGTGTTTTGTTTAGCTCAGTCATTTAACATCCTCCTCATATAAGGCCATTTGCTTTGGTTTTGGGGAATCATTGTATCTTTTTACACATAAAAAAGGACAGAGAACTCCCTGCTATATAGCAGGAAGTCTCTGTCCTTTTCACCTGAAAGTTTACCCGTTAAATAGGTTTGCCTCGTGGGTGGTCTATTCGAAATAGACGCTCTCCAGAGTTGCGTCCAACAAGAGTCTTTTTGCCTGAGAGATTCACATGTTGTTTGCTCCTTCGGCGCTACTTTAAAGCAGTCTCTCCCCTTGTCATCATTCGCCTCTATAAAGTTTGTAATTTTGGGCATACTACTAAGAAACTATTACTTACACATATCAATAACACAATAGTTTTTTTAGTGATAATCTATTTTCTATTTAAAATTTTCTAAAATATATTTTTATCCTACATGATTCTGTTCAGCAGTTCAATAAAAACTTTCAGAAAGGAGCAAAACTAACGATGAACATTAGTATGAAGCAAGATGAAGCATGGGAATCTACTTTTTTAAATAAACTTGAACAAGATGGACCTTGGTCTGATTGGGAAATGTATAAATTAGCATATGAAATTGAGGAGCAAACGTTAATTACTGAATTCGAAGGTCTACAAGCACCTCGTCATTTAACAGATCTAACGCCACATCCACACCAGTTAGAAGTAGCTAAAAAAGTGGTAGAAGAGATGAATGGAAAAGCAATTCTAGCCGATGAAGTGGGGCTTGGAAAGACAATTGAAGCAGGGCTTATCCTAAAAGAATATATGATTCGTGGTCTTGTAAAAAAAGCCCTTATTCTTGTACCGGCATCTCTTGTATCTCAATGGGCAATGGAACTTAATCATAAATTTTTCATCCCTGCTGTCCCCCAAAAGAAGACGTACGTGTGGGAGCAATGCGACGTAGTGGTATCATCCATTGATACAGCCAAACGCTCTCCTCATCGTGAAATTGTGTTAGAACAAGATTATGACCTTATCATCATTGACGAAGCTCATAAACTAAAAAATAACAAAACAAAAAACTATGAGTTTGTTCAAAGCTTAAAGAAAAAGTTTTGCTTATTATTAACAGCAACACCAATTCAAAATCGTGTAGAAGAGATTTTTAATTTAGTTTCGTTATTAAAGCCAGGGCATCTAGGAAACAAAGATTATTTTGCTGATTTATTTTCTGCTAAGAAGCGTTCGGTTCAAAATGATGAGCATTTAAAGGAGCTCGTTAACAAAGTGATGATTCGAAATCGCAGGCAAGACACAGGTATTGAATGGACAAAGCGCATTGTTCAAACTGTTCCTGTTGAGTTTTCATCTGAAGAACGAGAATTATATGATCAAATCACCTCATTTAAGCAGCATGCCCATCTACCCAGCAGTTCCTTTGCCATTTTAACATTGCAACGCGAAGCTTGTAGCAGTCGTGAAGCCGTATTTATGACGTTAAAAAGCATGCTTGAACGCCAAGAGGATGAAAATAGTGAAAAAGCTACTCAGATGCTTAAACCATTACTTGAAAAAGTACAAACAGTTCCTCAAAATGCAAAAGCAGAAAAGGTGATTGAATTAATCCAACAGATTAATGATAAAGTCATTATTTTTACGGAGTATCGTGCAACTCAGCTTTATTTACAGTGGTATTTAAAACAACACGGTATTACATCGGTTCCGTTTAGGGGTGGATTTAAGCGTGGGAAAAAGGACTGGATGAAGCAGCTTTTTGAAAGTCACGCTCAGGTTTTTATCGCAACGGAAGCTGGTGGTGAAGGAATTAACCTTCAATTCTGTCACCATATTATTAACTACGATTTACCTTGGAATCCAATGAGATTAGAGCAGCGGATTGGGCGCGTTCATAGACTAGGCCAGCAGCATGACGTGCACATTTATAATCTAGCAATTGAAAATACAGTCGAAGAACATATTTTGAAGCTGCTTTATGAAAAAATAAATTTATTTGAGCGTGTTGTTGGCGAGCTGGATGAAATTTTAACAAAGCTAGAAATTGACAACATTGAAGATCACATTCAAGATATCCTTCTTCATTCACGAAGTGAAGGAGAAATGAAAATTAAGATGAACAATCTCACATCCATTATTGAATATCACGAAGATGAAGAAGGTGAACAACATGCAGCAAACTGACATTCATCAGTTTCTCAAAACATATTTTACGGCACACGGCTGTAACTTGACAGAAGACCACCCATCTTACTTAAAAGTTCAGCTTACTATTGACATGGATAAAGAGCTTATGAATCGGCCCTTTTATTGGCATTATATTGAAAAAACAGGTGGAGAACCTAATCCGGCTTCACTTACGTTTATAACTGATCCAACTTATGATGATTCATCTGTACAAGGCGAAAAAATTCACTTTGGTTCACCGCGCTTACACCAAATTTTTGGCTCTGCTCAAAAATTTGGTGGATTCGTTCATCTATATGAAAAAATGCATTCTCACTCACAATCGCAGCGTTCGCTTCAGCCTTGGCTTGCTTTAAATATGAAAGTATCGTATAAGTGTGACCGAAAAAAAGATGAATTACTATCGCTTGGGTTAAATTTAATTACAGGAGTAATTCTTGATAACTTTCAGCTGATGATGTCCAAGCAAGACTTTACGTCAAAGATTCCCGACTACTGCTTTACACTCTCACCAATCATTCGCCCAAAAAGTGGAATTTCAAGATTATCAGCTTATGTGGAAGATCACATTTCAAAGCAACCGATGGAATGGGCTAAAAAAGCGCAAGAAAGATGGTATGAAGACCTAGGACTTTTAGATCATTTCTATGAGAATATGGAAGAAGTACCGGAAAGCTATACAACAGAAAAACAAGCCTTACAAGATTTATATGAGCCTGTTATTTTAACAAAAATAACAAATGGAGGGTTGTTCTACCTGTCTGAACAAACTGTAAATCATCACCTTTCACGTCACTTCGCATAAGACATTTCATAAATAAAAAAGGTAAAAAGAGCGCTAGCTACTTTTTACCTTTTTTCGTATTTCGATACCAAATTTGAAATGACAGAGGAATCATTCCAAACCACCTATTAAAAAATGGATCTCGTGCTTCTTTCTTTTCAATTCGTTTGGTTTTACGAATCTCTTTCGGTTGATCCATATATTGAACAAGCTGCTGCGTTACGTACTTCACATAGTCGTTTGTTTTCAAATAATCATCTCCTCACGAACTAGTATATCCTCGCTGAAAAGCTATTAATCAAAACAAGAAGACTTTATGGTGATGTAACACACTCTTTCCTAACTAATAATATGATACGTTATATTCCATTGTAAGAAAGAGGTTGAAACAACTATGAGTCACTCTGGATTCGTTCCTGATAATTCGAATATTAAGAAGACGTCTGGTACACCAAACTTATCGTTTAACTACCAAAACAGCATATTATTTAAAAGAGACGCCAACAACATTGCGTATCGAGTAACATCTACTCAGCTTCCCGCCATGATTGGTGGAGCTTTTGTAGACTTATATTTAACAAAAGGTCATATGAGAGAACCTCATTGGCATCCTAACGCTTGGGAATTAGATGTTGTTGTATCTGGAGAAGTTCAAGTATCTATTGTAGATCCAGATACAAGCAGTCTACACACATTTCAAATTAAAGAAGGAAATGTAGCTTTTATCCCAATGGGTTGGTGGCATTGGATCGAACCACTAACAGAAGAAGCCCATTTACACCTTTTCTTTAATAACGACCAGTTCGAATCATCGGAAGGATCGGATATCCTCCGCTTAACACCTCCCGAAGTATTTCAAAAAGCTTATAATGTCAATGAAAAGACAATTAAACAAGCGTTGGAGCCCATCGATGAAACCGTAGTTATTGGTCCACCTTCCAATAATTACTCAGACCGCGATGTTGAAAAGCATCATGTAAAAATCAAAATCAACGATAAAGATGTTGAAATCGATGATTAATGACAAAAGACCTTGAATTTTTGATAAATTCAAGGTCTTTTGCTTTGTGCCTAAACCCAAGCAATCACCTTACCGCTTTCTCGCTGAAAAGTAATTGTATGAATAAGTTGTCTCCCTTCATTTGTAGCGCAGCGAACCTGAATAGTCACACTATCCTCCGCTTGCCTTAGCACTTGATACTTAACCGTTCCTGAATCATAAGTCATGGATCCATCGCTTTCTTGTGAAAAATGATGTCTGCGAACATCAACTTGTAAATCTCGAATTCCTTTTTGAAGTAAATAATCTAATTCATGACGCTGATTTACTTCTGCATAAAATGTACTTTTCGTTACAAAATACACTAACTGATGGGACAGTAAAAACAAAAATAATGCACTAAAAGCTAGTACAAAAGGGAGAACAAATCCCGCTTGGCACGCTTTTGTAGCCTTATTCAACGTGCATAAATGTTTTAATCGCTGTTTCATGAATTTCACCGTGTTTATATACCACCTTAATACGAAGTAAATTGTTTTGGTGCTTGTACTCAATTGATTTCACAAACTGCAAGACAACTTCATGACCACTCTGATCGACTCTTCGACGGACTTTATCACTAAAAGGTTCATACGTAATTAAGGGCTCTCCATTTAGTTGTAAGGATAAAATTTTTTCATTAATACTAACATGCTGCGCTCTTCGATATTCCTTTGTTAGCTGCTGAATAAAGATTTCCCATTCCATTTCCGTCGCTAAATTATCCTTATCATGGTTTGGGTTAGCTAATGACAGAATAGGTGGAATGAAGGACACTATGACAAAGAAAATCGTTAAACTAAGTAACATCTCTACTAATGTAAAACCTTTTTGGTTCTTCATTGTAACGTAGATTCACATCTTTCTATTGTTTTCTGATTAACTCTTTTCCAAGAAACACACCACTCTGAAACCGGTTCTTCTTTGAATACAATGACATAGTCAATGCCGTTATACGTCCTCTTTTCAGACAGTAAATGTTTTTGATTAGCCTCAGTCATGACTTTTTCATACAAAAGTGCATTTCCCACATACATTCGCTTCTTATCTTTTTCAGCTTGTATTGCTTGAATATATAAAGGAACAATGACGGTAGTGAGCATAATAAGCGCACTGAATGCTACTAGCATTTCCAGTAGTGTGAAGCCTGTTTGATTATCATATTTTCGTAACATAAAAGCGCCCTCTTCCAATTTGGAACGTGACCTTATATGTTTCTTTGTTGTTCGAAATGAACAAACTTTTCGCTTGAGAAATATTTCCTTGCTCATTGTATTGAATTGAATTTGTGCCGCTGCTAAACACAATACGAATGTTGGAATGATAACCTCTTTGCATAATGGGCTTTTCAGCTCCAACTCTAAGCAACACGTATCGGGAATTCACTGGCTCAAATGTAAGCCTTGCCGGACGTTGCGTAGTCATAGCTAGCTGCTGCGTATAAAAGGTATCTGCTTGAAGTTGACGTAAAAAAGAGGTTAACTGATAGTGGTCCATAAGAGGTTTTAAATTGATGACAATAATTAACACCATAACTTGCACAACGGCTAATATGATTAAGGACTCAATTAGCGTAAAGCCTTTTTGATTCATTTTACGAGTTTCCATCACTCGCTGATACCCGCCCATCCGTGCCTATTGTAATTTTGGAACCATTTGGACACACCGTTCCTTCTTTTAAGTACCCTCCGCTTTCAAGATCGTTTAAAGTAGGTTTTTTTCCGTTTTCAAGCTCATACACCTGTACTTGTGCTTCGACTGTCTTCACTAAAGCAGAACACCCTTTATTGTTAATAACAGCATTGTGCTTTAATACGTTTGGCACCATAATAAGCAATAGCACTGTAATAACTAACATAACAATGAGCATCTCAATTAAAGTAAAACCTTTCTCATTTTTTAACATATTTGAATCTCCTTTATAAACTCGACATGATTTCTAGCATTGGCATCATGACTGACATATACATAAGTAGAATAACGATACCGATAAAAGCGAACGTAATTGGCTGAATATACTTTAGAATATGAAAAATCCACTCTTCCATTCTCTCGACCATATATAGACTGTAGTCGTACAATTCTTCTGCTAAATCACCATTTTTTTGTCCATGAATAACCACCTCTGCTAAATCTTTTTGATAATAAGGGCGGGATTGTAGAATTTGATTAAGAGCTTTTCCCGCGGCAAGTTCTGTTGTGAAAAGCTTGGCCTCTTCTCTAAAGAACGGATAATGTTGCTGCAATTGAAAGAGTGAAAGACACTCGTAAATTGACAGCCCCCCTTTTAATAAATTACTTGTATGGACAGCAAAAAAATATGAATTGAACAGCCTAGTAAATTGCTTCATAAAAGGAACCTTCATTAAGATATTCATCTTTTCTACAGGAGCTAGTTTTTTTGTACTAATAAGATACAAACCTCCGATTAGCAATAAGGTTCCTGTAATCCCAACAAGTGCATGTGGAAAGTAAGACATAGTCGACATGAAGATAAGAAGAAACGGTGATTGTTCGTGTCCCATTGTTTTATACAGAGACTGAAAATGTGGTAATAAAACGGTGCTTAATATGAATAAAATTCCCAGTATAAACCCTAAAAGTAAAAGTGGATATTGTACTAGCTTTTGAAATCGTTTTTTGTTCTTTATTTTCTCACTTAGCATATAACTACTTTCTTTTAAAGCAAAATGAAGGTCTCCATGCTGTTCAGCAAAATAAAGGTAGCTTAGCACATCTCGGTGAAAATTCAGTTTTAAAAGACAGCTGTGCAAAGAATTCCCTTGACGCATTTCTGTTAAACAAGCTTTTATATCGCTGCGCTGCTTCGCTGATAGCTGAAATGCTATAAAAGATAAGGCTTGAGATAACGTATAGCCTTTTTCAACAAGCTTTGATAGCTGACTTAACATTTTAGCTTGTTTAGAAAGCCCCCAATGTTTGTTAGATCTTTTTCGTTTAATAGGACCCCCACCCATCTAGCGCATGTGAATATAAATAGCCAAGCGCAATACCTTTTCGAATTGCATCTCTTAGTCGTGCATATTCATATTGAAATTCCTTTCCTTTCACTTCATTGAGTACTTGATTTACTTCTCTCCCATATAGAAGCTCATACACGCTTGCCTGTCTATTTAAACGCTCTCTCTTACATAGTGGATGACATTTCCCTTCACAGAAATTACATTTTATTTCGACCAATCGCTGCGCAGCTACAGCTACCAACGTTTGTTCAATTTCTTGAATACTAACACCAAACTCAAGCAACCGATAAATAGAGCCTTTTGTATCTTTTGTATGCATAGTTGTCAACACTAGATGACCGGTTAAGGCTGCACGAACCGCGATTTGAGCTGTTTCAGCGTCACGAATTTCACCGACCATAATAATATCAGGATCATGACGTAAAATTGCTTTTAATCCCGTTGCATACGTAATACCAGCTCGTTCGTTGACCTGTACCTGCAGGACTTTTTCGCTCTGCTGTTCAATCGGATCTTCAAGCGTAATGACATTGCGATTTAACAAATGTTTAACCTCATGAAGTAGCGTATATAAAGTCGTTGTTTTACCAGATCCCGTCGGCCCAGTAAACACAATTAAACCATGTGAATGCTTAAGCAGCGAAATAAGTTTTTTTGTATGATTTTGAAAAAGTGATAAGTGTTTAAGAGAAGTTGTTTGTGTTTGGGGTAATACACGAATAACGAGACTTTCATCCTGCGATGTAGGTAAAGTGGATAAACGTAGATTAACTTTGATGTGATTAATTGTTGTAGACAGTGCACCATTTTGAGGCTTGCGTCTTTCACCAATATCCATGCTTCCTAGAAATTTAAAATGGGAGATAAGTCGTTCAGATACATCTTTTGGGAGCGTTTGATGAGCCACTAAATCTTGATCAACCCTTAGCTGAACTATGGCATCTCTAGCTCGAGGAATAATGTGAATGTCTGAGCTCTTCATCTCACATGCTTCACCAATCATGCGGGTGGCTAATTGTTCAATTTCGTTCAAAGAACATCTCTCCTTTTCCTGTCATATTTAAGCATGTTTCTCGGTAGTGTTAGTTAAAATTCGACTTATTTAGATAAATTCCTTCTTTTTTTATTTTTTTTTCAAAAAACCGACTCAGAACTACTTTTTCCACGAAAACATAAAAAAACGGTAACGATTTATTTAACTTTAATCGTTACCGTTCATTCATCTATTATAACTACTGACATTACCCCACCATGGATGAAACTTTTTTCTGCTTTTTTACTAAGTTTTTTAAAGCTGATTCATTGTATCCTACTACAAGCTTTTTACCATCTGTTAAGATGGGCCGTCTCAGAAGTCTTGGTTGCTCTATCAACAAATGAACGACTTCCGATAGCGTCATGCTTTCTACATCGACATCTAAATTTTTATATTCTTGACTCCGCTTCGCTAAAATTTCGTCAATACCTTCAGTTGTCATTGATAATAGTTCAAGCATCTCTTCATAAGTAGGGGTTTCGCGGAAAAGGTGGCGCTCATTGAAATTAACTTCTTGCTTTACAAGCCATTTTTTCGTCTTACGACAAGATGTACAACTTGGATACGTATAAAACATCACTGATTCCATTTTATAGCCTCCTGTAAGATCGTTTAATTAATTTATATACATTGTACATGTTTTGTATAACTTTTGTACACTATTTTATATTATTTTTGTTGTTTTTCATAAAAATATTAACAAAACCCAAAAGATAACGTTTTCATCAAACTATAAATGTACTATAATGGAAAAGAATTACTTATCTTTTTATATACACGTGTTTAATACTCGTTAAACACGCTCGCTTAGATTATATTTACAATTGGATAAATTGTACTTTATAATTAATAATTGACAAGTGGGATAAAGGAGGCAACAAACATGGAACGTATGTACCGTGTAATGGGGTTTTGGACAGGGATTTTTGCAGTCATGTTTTACCTTGGACATATGCCACAAACATCCTTGCTCTTTTTAGCTCAAACAGGTTTTTTTGTCTTACTAAGCTATTTAAAACTGTCAGAACGTATGTACATCTATGTGTTTGGTGCTTATTTAACAGTATTCTTTGTAGGATTTACTTACTGGAGTACATTTATGATGGCGCCAGGCGGACAATAATGATAAAAAAAGAAGCAGCGATGAATTTATCGCTGCTTCTTTTTTAAAATCCATTTAAGAACGGATTGTGATCCATTTCCTGACCGATTGTTGTTTCTGCACCGTGTCCAGATAAAACTAACGTTTCTTCAGGCAGTACTAAAAGCTTTGTATGAATGCTTTTCAACAACTGTTCGTGATTCCCATCATGTAAATCGGTACGTCCAACACTTCCTTCAAACAATGCATCTCCTGAAATAACTAACTCTGCTTCTTTAAAGTAAAGGGATACACTGCCTGGTGAGTGACCTGGCGTTTCATATAATTCAAACGAAAATGATCCAATCGTTGTACTACCCTCTCCGGCAAAAAGCGTCACATCAGATTGAACCGTTACTTCTCCTAAGCCAAAGAATGTGGAACCATTTACTTCTGGATCTTTTAACCAAGATTTTTCTTTTTTATGAACATATATAGGGATAGAGAAATGTGATGCTACATCATCCACTCCACCAATATGATCAAAGTGCGCATGAGTTAACACCACTGCTTGTGGTTTATATTGTTGCTTATGTATGAGTTGATTAAGCTTTTTTCCCTCGCCGCCTGGGTCAACAATTAAGCATTCTTTATCATTATTTACGAGTAAATAGCAGTTTGTTTGTATAGGTCCTAGCGGTACGCGATGATATTTCATCAGCAGCGCCTCCTTATCTTTCTAAGTTCATTGTCTCTATGTTTTATCATACACATAAATATAGATAAATGAAAACCCTTGAACATTGTTTTGCGAATTTTTCACCTCGACAAATGTTTAGAAAAGTTTTACAATAAAGAAGTTAGAAGTATGTTAGCGCTTTACTTTCAATCCTTACAAATAAGGAGGTTGTTTCATGGGACTAATGATTATATTAGGCTTAACAACACTATTAGGTATTTTTGCCGCTATTTCATCTTTGCGCAATAAAAACTTCCTTGGAGTAGGCTTTGCTGTGGCAACGTTTGCTGTGTTTGGTTGGTTTACGGTTATGACTATTTTACATCACGGATATCCAGCAGCTCATTAACGAATGAGTATAAGAAAGCGCCTCTTTTAGAGGCGCTTTTATTAATATTATACTTTATTTACATGCAAGCATATTCATTGCATTAGCCAAAATGGCTTCTGTTTTTGGATATAAAATATGAAATTGTGATAAAGGAATTGGGTTAATTCCTTTACCAAGTTCAAGCGTAAAGCCCAACTTTCCAGTTTCAAGAATGAACCAATCCTTATATCCAGCATGACTGTCAATTGTTCTTACCGCTCGGTATCCGCTCACTTTCTCAAAATAATCAGCCATTTCTTTCGCTTCCTTCGGTTCTTTATTCATATATCCCCAGTAAAACTCTTCCCCTTGTGTATGCAGCGCAATTACACAGTCAAATTGATAACGTTTTGCAACTTTTACCATGGCTTTAGCCTCAGGTTCAGATAAAGGAGCATAGCCAGGGAAGTCTCGAAAATGAGGTGACTTTGGAATTTTTCGATCCCTTTCAATTTCCCAATATGCTGGAAATTGATTATTTAAATCCACTCCTCTAATATTTGCTTTCCACCCTTGAAAATCATCAACCTCCCTTCCTATATAAGGAATGAAAGCTGCATACGCTTCTTGCATGTTTATTCCATCTATAACTAAGTTCACACCATCTGGATTTACCATTGGTACAATTGATAAAGTAATATTTTCGTATAAAAGCTGAGCGTCAATTCCAGCAACGCGTTCTCCTCGATAAATGGCTCGTAAATATGTTTCTAGAAATTTCATTAGCGCGTTTGTTGTAATCCACTCGTTTGCATGGAATGAAGCATTTATATGTACAACATGGGTTCCATGGCCAATGAGTAGATGTGGAATTTGTTTTCCAAGTACACTCCTTCCAATGCTTTCAACCTTTCCATAAGGATACTTAGAAAGTAGTCGATAGAGGTCAGTTACTGTTCGCTCATAGTTATATGGAACAAATTCATTTACAATGGTCATCACATCACGCTCCTCTTTATTATCTATATGTTAAAACTATGACGAAGCATGAACAAAAAAAGACTTTAACACGAATGTTAAAGTCTTTTTTCTTATTCTTTATCAGCTTCTTTTTGCTTTTTATCTGGACGATAATTTGTTCCGTCATAGAAACGTAGAAGATCTCCATATACAATTTGGTCAGAGTAACTTAATTCCTGCTTTGCTTTCTCCATATAAGGTTCACAATTACTTATATCTGTTTCTTGCTCAGTAGATTTATCATAGCATTTATCACTAGCATACACATATTTATCGGTGATAAAGCTTCCGTCACGAAGTACAGTGAAATCTAACTTATCTTCCGAAAACATATCTGTTCCAAACTGCACGTGATTATCTGTAGCTATACCTAATAAGTGTAAAATAGTAGGTTTTAAATCAACTTGACCTGAAACTTTTGAAATTGTTTTATTATCGGTTTCTCCAGGAATGTGAATCGCCATAGGCACTCGCTGTAGCTGTGTCCATACATAAGGCGTTACTTCTTTTCCTAGATATTTTTCCATTGCTGCGTTATGGTTTTGTGAAATACCATAGTGATCACCATATACAACAATAATGGAATCCTCATACAATCCTTCGTCTTTTAGCTTTTGAATGAATTGTTTAAACGCTTCATCTTGATAACGTAATGTTGGGAAGTAACGATTTAACGTGCGACTGTTTGAATCGTACTCATCAACCATTCGATCTTCTTCATCTAGCTCAAACGGGAAGTGGTTTGTTAAGGTAATGAACTTTGAATAAAAAGGCTGTGGTAATGTTTTCATATGTTCCACAGATTGTTCAAAGAATTCTTTATCTTTCAATCCCCATCCTACAGAATTTTCATCTGTTACGTTGTAATCATTAATATTGAAGAATCGATCGTAACCAAAGTTAGGGTATACAATATCTCGGTTCCAGAAACTACTGTTATTTGCGTGGAAAACAGCAGAGTAGTAACCTTCTTCTTTCAATATTTCAGGCGTTGCATTAAATTCATTGGTTCCATGCGTAAAGAATACCGATCCACGCCCTAGTGGGTACAGTGAATTGTCTAATAAGAACTCACTATCAGCAGTCTTTCCTTGTCCTGTTTGGTGATAAAAATTATCAAAGTAATAGCTCTCTTCAATAAAGTCATTTAAAAATGGCGTAACTTCTTCACCGTTTATCGTATTATTCACAACAAAACTTTGGGTAGACTCTAGTGAAACAACAATTACGTTTTTCCCTTTTGCTTTTCCAAACATATCAGGATTTGGGTCTTTTTGATTTGCTTTTAAGTAGTTTTCTGTTTCGACAAATTCGCTACTATCAGCAAATGCTCGCTGGGCTTTTGTTTTTGACTGCAGTACAATATCGTAAATATGATAGTTGTACGTACCGATATTTTTCACCAGCATTTCACGATCAAATGCACGAGTTAATAGTTCTGGACGTTCTGTTTCAGCGAGAGCCAAGTTTGAAATAAACACGGCCACCACTGCGATATAAAAAGCAAACCTTGTCTTACGAGTAGTCGGCTCGTCTACTTTATTGTTTGCTTTAAATAAGAAAGCGAGAATTGCTAGAAAAATCACGTCTACAAACATTAAAACGTCCGTCAATTTAAACAGCTCAAACGCACTGTTTCCTAAGTCTCCCATATTACTTGTTTGAAAAAGAACGGGTAACGTTAGGAAATCATTAAAGAAACGATAGAACATGACGTTTGCAAATAAAATAAAGGAAACTATGAAGCTAGTAGTTAAAACGTAAGCTTTAGCTCCTTTACGTGTTTTAAAGAATAAACCTACCCCTAGAATAAGCAATAAAAAGCTCAGTGGGTTTATAAACAATAGAAACTCTTGTGTCGAATTCTCAATTGTAATATCAAACTGTGTTTTATAAACAATATATGTTTTTATCCAAAGTAAAACGACAGCAGTAAGAATAAACGACAACTTTGACAATGAAATTTTGTCTTTCATCAAGGACCTCCTTATCCACTGTTTTCAGACATAGTAAATGTCATATAACGACCCTAATCTTAATGTTTTTTTTACAAAAAAGCAAATGATTTATAACATATTACCTGTACAATTGAAATGTTATGATAAGATTGGATATCTCTCTTTTTCTACGTTTTTTCTTCTAAAAAGTTTCAAAAAAACATAATTAAGATAATTTACCAAAGAGTTCAGATAATCCTTCTTTTATTTTACATAAAAAAGAGAATGGTAGAATCATCTACCATTCTCTTTTTTGTTTTACATCTATTTATACATATGTTTTAACTAACCATGCACCGCCAATAATTCCAGCATCATTACCGAGTGTAGCAATTGCTAACTCTGCCCCTTCAGCTACTCGTGGGAACGCAAACTTTTTAAAGTAAGACTTCACTGGATTGAGCAACACATCTCCGGCACGTGATACACCACCCCCAAGAACAATCTTCTCAGGATTCAATGCGTTAGCCGAATTTGCAAGCGCTAGTCCTAAATGAAATGCTACTTTGTCAACAACTTCAACTGCTAATTCATCGTCTGCACGCGCAGCATCAAACACGTCTTTAGCAGTAATTTGATCATGCTCATCTAGAAGTGTACGAAGAGTGCTTGGCTTATCCGTGTTCACAACTGCTTCCATTGCTAATCGCACAACACCTGTTGCAGAAGCAATAGTTTCTAAGCAGCCTGTCTTCCCACAGTTACATGGTGCTCCGCCCTCAGGAACTGATGTAATATGTCCAATTTCACCAGCAGCACCGTTTACCCCTTGAACGATTTCACCGTTTGCGATAACGCCGCCTCCTACACCTGTTCCAAGCGTTACGCATAATAAATCTTTCGCTCCGTCTCCTGCACCTTTCCACATCTCACCAATTGCTGCAATGTTTGCATCATTATCCACTACCACAGGCAAAGAAGTTTCTACTTCTAGAATATCTTTGATAGGGAATTTTTCCCAACCTAAGTTAACTGCTACTTCAATTGAACCGTTTGCAAAATTCACAGGGCCTGGAGCACCGATACCAATCCCCATAAGCTTTGACTTACTTTCTCCTAGGTTCACTACTTCTTTGTCAATTGCTTTCGCAATATCTGTTGGAATTTTGCGACCCTGTTCACTAATGTCTGTGGGGATTTCCCATTTATGAATTACTTCTCCATATTGATTAACAAAAGCCATCTTAATTGTTGTACCACCTAAGTCAACACCAACTAACCATTTATCATCCATTGTGTACTCATCCTTTTTCCTTTTGTTTTTGTAATTCTTGCCTAAGTAATAAAATTGCCATTTGATAATCTTGTGTTTCAATCAGTTTTGATTGATATAGCTCTCGTATCTCTGTTTCCATTAACTCTATATCAGCTTGACGATTACCAATATATATGATGATTCCAAACGATTTTAAAAGTTGTTGCACATCGTATAATGTGTTCATCTCTTCACCTGCATATAGTCATAAAATAATGAGTCCATTTAATCCTATCTAGTTTATTTTAGTAAACGTTCTCACAATAGTAAAGCAGAAAATCTTAAGTTCTCTGTCTATTTTTATCCATTTAATTTCCTTTGTAAATTTTGATACTTTTTGTTAGCTGGTTCTATTGCTAAGGCTTTTTCTACGTTGTCTTTCGCTTCATCTATGTGATTTAACTCCGCATTCAATAAAGCTAAGTAGTAATAACCTTCGTGAAAATTAGAGTT
Organism: Bacillus sp. 1780r2a1; assembly: GCA_024134725.1. Taxonomy (NCBI): domain Bacteria; kingdom Bacillati; phylum Bacillota; class Bacilli; order Caryophanales; family Bacillaceae; genus Bacillus; species Bacillus sp. 1780r2a1. Next base: position 3,424,652 of record CP099863.1, read on the forward strand.
AAACCTAACGGACTCTCTTAGATCTTGCTCTGCACGTTCATATTCTTTAAGCTGTGCGTAAGCATACCCTCTTAAGTAGTAAATCAATGCATTGTTTGTATCTCGTTCTACAAAGCTGTCTAAAGATTTAATCGCTACTTCATATTCTTTTTGTTCAATATACTCGTTTGCTAAGCTGAGAGCGTACGGCTCATCTGATGTTGTTGTTCGAACATAAAATCCATAATATAATAGGCCCATTACGAGCAATATAGTTGATACAAGTGCTGGTATCTGTACGTATAGCTTTGGTTTCTTCGGCAAACTAACAATACTTGCAGCTAAGAACCCACCGATGAGCCCACCAATATGTCCTGCGTTATCAATTCCTGGTACTACTAAGCCAAAGATAAGGTTAATGACGATTAGAGCTAATACATTGTATCCAATTGTCCGAAAGAAGACTCGTGGATTTGTACGTGCTAAAAAGAGCAGCGCACCAAAACAGCCAAATATTGCACCTGAAGCTCCTGCTGATAAACTTGAAGTCCACACAAAACTTCCTAAAACGCCAGCAAATCCTGCTAGTATATAAATAAATAAGAAGCGTGCGTTACCATACATTCTTTCTACCAATGTTCCTAAATAATAGAGGGCTAAGCTGTTCATTAATAGATGAAAAACACCAATATGTATAATGATTGGCATAAAAAACCGCCACCACTCTCCCTCTAAAATAAGAGGATTGTATTTAGCACCATACTCAATGAGAGTTAACGGATCTTCGCTGCTTCCTTTCCATTCTAAAAATAGAAACATTAAAATTTGAGCAGCAAGAAAGATGTATGTAAAGAAAGGTTTTCCATACTGAAATAATTTCTCTTCTTCTTTACGCTCTGCATCAATTTTACTTAATACTTCATAGCGTATTTGGTGTGCTTGGTGAAATAACTCTTCTTCAGAGTACCTTTCAACATTTGGTGCTGCTAAGTCTAAAAGTGAAAATAGCGATTCCATTTTATAAACTTGTTCGCCAATATACCTTTCTACTTTTACCTTCATTTTTTTTAACTGAAGATTTTTTTGCTCGTTGCCCTCGTATTGCAAAGGTTCAAAATCCATTACGTATATATTGTGAAAGGTCATTCTACGCTGAAACCGTTGCTTTCGCAGCCCTTCAGCGCGCTCTAACGCTAGCACTTGATCTTTTTGGAAATCGTTCTCCCAGCTAAAGGTTTTACGAGCCACTCGAAACGTTGTTTTTTCACCTCGTCTGTTATAATCAAACCACACTTCTGTTCCATCATGATTCGTATGTATAAGCGAATATTCTTTCTTATGTTGTACTCCATGAATAAAAGACCAATAATAATAATCTTGCATGGCCGACATTTCTTATGCCTCCCCTGTTTTTTTCTCTTTATTACCATCGCAAAAAAAACTTAAAAAATCAATCTTTTCTCCCCATAATAAAAGCACTTTATAAGCTAACTTATAAAGTGCTTTTATTATGCGTTGCATTTAGCGAAACACTTGATTCATTAAACGCTCACGCACATAAGGCATATTAAAAAATGAACGAACTGCTAAGCTACGTAAAAACGAATTACGAAAAAACACGTTAACTAAACGATATCTTATCTGGTATATAACATAACCGATTAAAAGTACACTAAGCCATCCTATAAAACGTTTCATTTCGCTAAACCTCCTTACGATTTAGCATGCACAGTTTCACTTCCTTTATCCTTTAGCTTTACATAAGATAAAAAAGCCATCCACCAAAAGTAGTCGCAAAAATAATTGATAATAAGTTAACAGCATCATTATTACAATACTTCCAGCCTTTTTCATAAGCAGTTGGAACCCCACAGTGCTGTTCTTTTTCAGTTTGCAAATGACAAACTGAACAGCGATACCTCAGTTGGATTGTCGCTCCTAAAAACGTATCAATAAGGTTTCCTAAAAATCCAAACATACTAATAAGTAAGCACTCTATAATTGATAGTTCGGGAAAAGCATAGAAAGCAGTAGCTGCAATAATGAAGGATCCACCGATACTCGCTGCTGTTCCAAGTATTGAAATGGCGCCCGACGTCCCTGGATCTACCTGTTTCAAAGTTAAGATAAAGACTGGTTTGGTTTTACTTAATACGCCGATTTCAGAAGCCCATGTATCGGCATTAGCCGCTGCTAAACTAATGGCAAACATCATTAAAAAGACGTGAGATTCAAAGTTAAAGAATAAAAGAGCACTCAGCGCCGCAACTCCACCATTTGCAGCTACTTGTACATAGTCACGCTGATTATGCTTAGCTACTTTTTCCTCCACTATTTTCTTTTTCACTTTTTTATACTGACTAAAGAACGTAGATGTGCCAAAAAACACTCCTAACAATAATAAACCTTTTAATTCAAAACCAATATAAATGCTGATGCCAACAGCAGCAGCCATAATGGCACCTGACCTTGATAAAACACGAAGTGCATATCCTATAAAGGACACAAAGCAAATGATTACATAAATAAGAAAACTATTTATGAGCACAATGTATAATCTCCTCATCTGTAATAATAGCGTCCACCGGGATATCATGGGATTCAACCGGTACACTTTGTACAATTTGTTCATTAAAAGCCAAGCTTACCTTCATTTGTTCGTAACCGATGAGAAAGCGATCATAATAGCCTCCTCCGTATCCAATTCGATAACCATTTGAACTAAATACAACACCCGGTACAAGAATGAGGTCAATCTCACTCTTTTTAATAACCTCTGTTTGTAATTCAATTGGTTCCTGCAAGTTAAAAAATACGACTTCTAGCTGAGAGAAAGACGTAATTTTCCGAAAAATCATTTCACTTTTTTCGGAGACGCATTTTGGAACAGCAATCGTTTTTCCTTGAGACCAAGCTATTTCAATTAGTCGTTTTGTATCTACTTCTTGTCCTCTAGAAATTGTTATTGCAATTACATCAGCCTCTTGCCACCAGGTAGTATCCAAGAGTTTTTTTGCAATTAACATTGATTTTGCATGGTATGTACCTGCTGTCGATAAATTCAATAACCGCTGCTTCATTTTACGTCGCATGTCCGCTTTGTTCATCTTTCCACTCCTTACACTGATATTTATATAAAAAAAACAGCAGGAATATTCTCCTACTGCTTACTTAGTTTCACGGTGAAGTGTTACTTTTTTAAGTCTTGGGCTATATTTTTTCAACTCAAGACGATCTGGGTTGTTACGTTTGTTTTTAGTTGTGATGTAGTTACGATCACCAGTTTCAGTACAAGCTAATGTAACGTTTACGCGCATCTATTTTCCCTCCAAACATTATAAACATAAATCAGACTTTACTATAATATCATTTTTCACTTCGGAATGCCAGTCTGTTTTTTTAACTAACATAGTTAATTTTTGATTATATTGTTTCTTTTCACCTTTAGCACAGATTAGCACGTACATTCGCTAACTAATAAATTCCTTCTGATGATGATTTTTCTAAAATTCTTTTTTTTGTTTTTGCGCTCTAAGTGAAAATTGATTCATAAACTTTGCGATACTAAAAAGAGGCTTAGCTTTTACATCAAACACACGCGCTACAGCTCCGCTTTCGGCTTTATCATTTAAAAGAACACTCTCTCTTTCAAGAATCATCCCATGTTCCAATGCAACATCGTATAAAAAGCAGTTCTTTTTTACAATAACATCATTCATCAACACACTTTTTCGAATTGTTGCGTTACTATTAATATGACTATTCTTCCCAATAACGGTCCATGGACCGATTGTGCATCCTGATCTAATTTGTACCTTTTCTCCAATATAAACTGGAGGAATTACCTTCACATCTTCTGCAATAACAGCGGTTTCTGAAATATGGTTCAAGCTGTTAGAACCGAATAGCTTTTCATATAAATCATAATGTGCTTGCCGATAATGATGTAGCTGTCCGATATCAATCCAATAGCTTGCCGTTGTATAATGATAGACTTTACGCTTTTCCTTTAGCAGTGCAGGAATAACATCAAAGCTAAAGTCAACTGCTCCTTCACATCTAATACTGTTTAAAACTGACTTATGAATTACATAAATACCAGTATTGATTAAGTTGCCAGTTGCTTCGTACTGTTTTGGCTTTTCAATAAAACGCGTGACCTCATTTTTGTCATTTGCAGATACCAGTCCGTAATGTGTAACGTCTGGTACAAGCTTTGTTACAATTGTCATTTCACTTTGATGCTGTCGATGAAACGCAATAACGTTAGCTAGATTTAAATCCGTTACAGCATCTCCACTAATGATGATACATTCTTCTTCAATAAACCAGTCTGCTTTTTTGACCCCTCCAGCTGTTCCAAGAGGCATATCTTCAATAAAATAGGTAATTGAGACATCCCACTTCTTTCCGTCCCCAAAGTAATTCATAATTTGCTCAGGTAAATATTGCAGCGTAATGCCAATTTCATTAATTCCATACTTTTTTAAGAGTTCAACTATATATTCAATAACAGGATATTCATAGAGTGGAAGCATTGGTTTTGGAACGTCGTTTGTTAGTGGCTGTAAACGCGTCCCTCTACCACCGGCAAGTATAATGGCTTTCAACGCTTTTCCTTCCTCCTTTTACTCTGTTTGATTTGATTTTGAAATAACACGCTTGTATCCCGTGCAATTTGTTCCCAACTAAACATTGTAGTTGCTTCAATATATCCTTTTTCGCTAATTTCTTGAACCAGCTGTGAGTCTGTTATCACAGTAAAAATGCAGTGGATTAACTCTTCGACAACTCCAGGCTTAAACGTAAGTCCGGTTATCCTATGATTAACGATATCTTTTAAACCGCCTGTTTCAGAGACAATTGTAGGTTTTTTCGCTACCATTCCTTCTAATGCCACAATCCCAAATGGTTCATACAGACTTGGGAATATTACTCCGGTGCTTAAGTGTAGCAGACAGTTTCGTTCTTCATCCGTAATATACCCAATAAATTTAATATACTGATTTAGCTTTCGATCTTTAATTTGCTGTTGAAACTCATGTAAAAGTGGACCCTTACCAGCAATGATGAATTGAATATCAATATTTACCTTCTTAAAATATTCTGCAGCTTGAATTAAAAGCTGAAAGCCTTTTTCATAAACAATACGACCAATTGAAAAAAAGATGGGTGTATTTTGCAGCTTAAACTTTCCTTTGACCGCTACTTCTTTTGAACGATTAACAACACTAGCAACCATATGCTGATCAATGCCGTTTGGAAAAATTGAAATGCGCTCTTCTTCTATATTAAACAATTCCATTATTTCTTTTTTCATATAGCTACTGCATACGATAATAGCTGTGGATTCATGCACAAGTTCTTCTTCACGCTGATGAATCTTTTGCTGCATGTCATTATGAATGCCATTATTTCGTCCATGCTCTGTTGCATGTATAGTTGTAATAAGCGGTTTTTTCACGTGGGTAGCAATACTTTGTGCTGCTGTTCCAACCAGCCAATCATGAGCATGAATTACTTGGAATGGCCTAGCAGTTGCTAAACGAATACCTTCTAGTGCCATTGCTACATTTAAACTATTTACCCATGTAAGAAAATCAGCATGATGAGGTTGTAAACTTTTCACCCGGTAAACATGAACACCATACATACATTCATACAAGGGTAACCCTTCTACAAATGTTGTAATAACAACCACATAATGGCCAGATTTCGCTAAAGCACGGGATAAATCAAATACGTGTCGAGCCAATCCGCCAATAACAAGCGGGGGATATTCCCATGCCAGCATTAAAATCGACATATTTCCCGGTAAATATAAAGAAATCTCTTTATCCGTTTCTTGATAAACAATCCCGCATTCTTTTAAAACAGAAGGAAGCCATTGTAAGTAGTCATTCTTCATTACTTTTTGTTCTTCAGCCTGGCATAGCTGGTTGAATAAGTTTAACTGCTTGCTATAGTCATATTTGGCATGAATTAACCAATCACTGCACGCCAAGATAATCCAGGTACGCTCTAATTCTTTTTTTCTCTCAAATGTATGCAGCTTAGGATAGACTTTACTTAACTTTGCTTCCGTCTGTTGCATTGTCTTATAAAACCAGCTGTTTTCCTCTGTGATGGGATAATTATATTTAGATGACTCATACTTAGGCGAAATCTTCACTGGTTTCTGTTGATTTTTTATATCTTTCACACATTGATATAGTAGCTTTCCATCTTTTAAAAATTTCATGGCTTTTGCACTTGTTGAAATGATCGGTGTTAACTCAGCATGCTTAAGAAGGCATATACCGCTTGGTGTACTATATAGATTGACTCCGTCTCCGTAATCGTACTGTACATCAATAAAACTATATTCAATGTTATGCGCTTTCAATAACTTATCAATTTCATACGTATAATCTCCACTTGGCAAGTAAAACCCCTTAGGGCTCTCCCCAAGGTATTTACTAAATAGCTCAATCGCAAGGCTAATCTGTAAATGGTAGCCGTTAGGTGTTTTTAATAAAGATGGATGCCGCGTGGTCATAGGTGTTGCTATACACTCTATAATTTGTTCGCGCTGATAATAGTTTAACGCGTCAAGCAGCCTTCCGTCCCATTGTTTCAGGGTATTAATAAATTGCCCTTGACGTTGTATAAAATCATTGAATCGTTGATTAAAGTCACTATGATCTAAAATTCCTAAAATAAAAGAAGAAACAATAATTGAAGCACCTTTTAACCTATTATTTTGAATGTCATGTACAAGCGGGAGATAATTTTTAAACAAATGCTCAAATAGTACGTTTTCATTCGCTTTATCCCAACAAATCATGTCGTATACAGGGTCTTCCATATTAATAATTAAGCACGTACAGTCATTCATCACTTTTATTCACCTTGTCCCACTCATTTGTATAATAAGAATACGTACTAAAGCAGTCATCATGAAAATAATCGGTTTGTGGTGCCTTTTCACTCCAGGACCACGTTATTTGTTCCAACTGTTCGGTTTCTATATCTGACCTCAGCTGAACTCGGCTCGAACGTATCAGCGCAAAGAAGTGATGTTCGTATACACCCACATCTACAACATATGTACAGTTAGTATCCATATCTCTCAAGAATGCTTCTGTCTGATGACTACAAATCTCTAAAAGCGTATGCCGCTTCGATTGATGTCCATCAAATGCAACGCTAAGACCGGTTACGTCATAAATACATAAAGCAAATGACAGATCATTCCATTTCTTTTGATACATCTTTTCTACCATTTCCTGAACAGCGTCAGAAAAAGACCAGTGTACATATAAGGCCGAAGCGTTTACTCGATTTATAACGCATACATCCAATTCATTTACTTCTGTCTTCAAAGCCTCACCACTTTACTTAAGATATACTTATTGTCATATTACCACTAAGAAAAAACTGTAACAATAAACACAATTTGTCGATTTATGGTATCATGGATTGATTTTATCTTTTATAAGAGGTGAACCACATGTTATATGCTTTTATTACACTAACTATAATTTCCTTATTTTTACTTTTATTTTCTTTTTTAAAGGAAACAAAGGTACATTCGCTAGAAAAACAGCTAGAGCACCTTTCATTAACTGTGCTACAAGACCAATATCAAACCACTAAGCGTTTAGATTCATTAGAAGAAGCCTTATTCTCTGACGAAGATGATGATAACGCGATTCGCTCGGCCAACGCTAAGCTTTTATCTCCAAATCAGCAACCACTTCATAAAGAAGATATAAAACGACTGCTTAGCATGCAAGGGACACATCACTATGAATAGTTTAACAATACGAGGATTTGCTATCGGGATATTAACAGCCACTTCAATTCTAGCTGTCGTTTATGTGATTCAAGAGAACAATGCTGCTTCTTTAAAAATTAGCGTTGCTGACCTACGTGCTTACGCAAAAGACCATGAGTATATATTAATTAAGGAAAAAGAATACAAGGATTCATTGAAGCCTGGCTTTGAGAAGCAAGAGAATATACCTAAAACAAACGAAGTCTCAATCTCTATAACAGCAGGGATGTCTAGTTTAGATATTGCAAATACATTAGTAAACAATCATGTTATTAATTCGACAGATGAATTTGAAGACCTCGTTGCTCAAAAGAACGCAAGCACAAAATTTCAAGTTGGTACATATACGCTTACATCGAATATGAGCTTAGAGCAAATTGTTAACACTTTAACAAAATAAAAAGCACACAGCAAATGCTGTGTGCTTTTTATTTTTATTATTCATTTAAGTCGTATCGTTTTCCTTTCACTAGGTAAAATACGCTTTCTGCTACGTTTGTGGTATGGTCTGCCATTCTTTCTAAGTAGCGAGCAATAAATAACAGCTGCGTAATTTGATTCATAGCTTCCTGCTTTTCTTTAGCAAGGCTAAGCAGCTCTTTAATAGTAATGCCATAAAGCTCATCTACTTCATCATCCATTTCAGCAACTTTTTTAGCAAGAGTTAGGTTCTCTTCATGATATGCCTTCAAGGACAAGCTAAGCATTTCAATTGAAATAGAATGCATCTTTTTCACATGCTCTAGAGGCTTAATTAAGTCTTCTTTGCCAATCCGAATTGCTGATTTAGCGATATTCACTGCAAAGTCTGCCATTCGCTCAACGTCAGATGCAATCTTAATAGCTACAATAACTCTTCTTAAATCCGTAGCAACTGGCTGCTGTTTTGCAAGCAGCAGAATAGCTAAGTCATTAATTTCTTCTTCAAGTTGATCAATCTCCGTATCCCCATCAATAATTTCAAGCGCTAAATCGACATTTTGCGTTTGTAAAGCTTCAATAGCCTTTATTAATGCCTCTTCTGTCAATCGACCAATCTCTAAAAGTTTTTCACGTAAAATTTTTAAATCAGCATGAAACTTTTCGCGTACAACCATGTAGTCCCTCTCCCCTTAATTAATCAATTATTAGCCAAAACGTCCTGTAATATAGTCTTCTGTTCGTTTATCAGATGGGTTTGAGAAAATTCGATCTGTCTCTGCAAACTCAACAACTTCTCCATTTAAGAAAAACGCCGTTTTATCTGAAATACGTGCAGCCTGCTGCATATTGTGCGTTACGATAATGATACTGAACTCTTTCTTCAATTCTTGAACAAGCTCTTCGACTTTTAATGTTGAAATTGGATCCAGAGCAGACGTTGGCTCATCCATTAAAATTACATCTGGTTCAATTGCTAAACATCTCGCAATACATAAACGTTGCTGTTGACCACCTGATAAACCATAAGCATTTTGATTTAAACGGTCCTTTACTTCGTCCCAGATTGCTGCACCACGTAAACTTTTTTCCACGATCTCATCTAAGATTTTTTTATTTCGAATACCGTGAATACGAGGTCCATAAGCTATATTATCGTAAATTGATTTCGGGAATGGGTTGGGCTTTTGAAAAACCATTCCTACTTGGGTACGCAGCTCTTCTACTCGATACGACTTATTAAAAATGTTTTGTCCGCGGTATTCAATTTCACCGGATGTTTTCACAATTGGACTCATTTCAACCATTCGGTTTAACGTTTTAATATACGTAGACTTTCCACACCCTGATGGACCAATAATGGCTGTTACTTCGTTTTCATAAATATCTAAATCAATATTTTTTAATGCTTGATTTTCTCCGTACCATAAATTTAAACCTTTTGTTTTGTAAACAACTTCTTTTTGTTTTTTAATGGGATTTATATCTTTCTCTGTCATTTTTTGATCAATTGTGATTGTCATGGAAAGCTCCTCCTTCATCCTACTATCATCATTCAATTAAGCTCAATAACGCTTTTGAAATTTGTTACGAATAAATACAGCAATAGAGTTCATTACAATTAAGAACACTAATAGCACGATAATTCCTGCTGCTGCTACACTTTGGAAGTCTGCTTGTGGTCGACTCGTCCAGTTATAAATTTGCATTGGTAAAGCAGTTGCTGTATCTAATACACCCGCTGGTAAGAAGGCAATGAATGTAGGTAAGCCAACTACTACAAGCGGCGCTGTTTCACCTACGGCTCTTGATAGAGCTAGGATGCTTCCCGTTAAAATACCAGGGACTGCTGCTGGGAGTACCACACGGTAAATCGTTTGCCACTTAGTTGCTCCCATTCCAAATGAAGCTTCACGTAGATGGGTTGGTACTGACCTTATGGCTTCTTGTGCCGCTACTACAATAACCGGTAAAATTAACAAACTCATTGTTAATCCAGCTGCTAGAATACTTCTCCCTAAGGATAACTCACGAACAAAAATCGTTAATCCTAACAATCCAAAGACAATTGAAGGTACACCGGCTAAGTTAGAAATATTTAATTTAATAAAATCGTTAAATTTATTTTTCTTTGCGTATTCTTCCAAATAAAGAGCTGTTCCTACTCCTAAAATTAATGATACTGGTGCAATGACAGCCATCAGCCATAAGGAGCCAACTAGTGCTGCCTTAATTCCAGCATCTTCTGGTCTTCTTGATGCAAAGTTTTGTAGAAACCCCGCATCGAGCCAGCCTAATCCTTGAGTCAATACCCGATATAAAAGTATACCTAGAACTGCTAATCCAAAAATCGTTGCACAGAAAAAGATGAATCTTAAAATACTATTTTTTAATAACCGCCCATGCATACGTTGTTGTACTTGCTCGCGATCCACGTACATAATTAGTACTCCTCTCTAAAGCGCTTTGTAATAAACTGAGCTAGTAGGTTCATAATGAGTGTAAAGACGAATAACGTCATTCCCACAGCATAGATACTGTAATAAACAGTCGTCCCGTATCCTGCATCTCCCGTTGCTACTTGCACGATATATGCAGTCATCGTTTGAATTGAACCCGTTACGTCTAGTGCCATTGTCGGTGTAGCTCCACCAGCTACTGTAACAATCATCGTTTCACCGATCGCACGCGAGATGCCGAGTACAAACGATGCGATAATTCCTGACAAAGCTGCTGGCAGCACTACTTTTAATGCCACCTCTAAACGTGTCGCCCCTAAAGCTAAAGCTCCTTCTCTCATTGATTGAGGTACAGAACTCATTGCATCTTCTGATAAAGAAGCAATCATAGGAATAATCATGACACCAACTACAATACCTGGACTTAAAGCATTAAATAATCCTAAATCTGGAATAACACCTCTTAAAAGCGGCGTAACAAATGTTAATGCGAAGAAGCCATATACAATTGTTGGGATACCCGCTAATACTTCTAAAATCGGCTTAATAATACGTCTTGTTCGATCCGACGCGTACTCACTCAAAAAAATAGCTGCTGCTAACCCGATTGGAATCGCAACAATCATTGCAATTACCGTAATCAGTAGCGTTCCCGTAACAAGTGGTAAAATCCCAAAGTTACCTGCTTTTTCAATAAACGGAAGCCATTTTTGCCCCGTAACAAACTCAACAAAAGATACTCTTTCAAAGAACATAATTGTTTCAAAAATTAATGTAAACAAAATCCCCACGGTTGTTAATGCTGATACAGCAGCCGTACAGAAAAGCAAAATGGGCATCACTTTCTCTATAATCATTGATGCGCCTTTTTTTGATTTATTTTGCTTGATTAATTCTCTAACGGAACCCTTCTTAGTATTGCTATTATTCGCTAAAGCCAATGTAGTAAACTCCCTTCCATCGCATGGAAAGATGAGAAGCAAGCGTTGCTCTGCTCCTCATCTTCATTTGTCTATTTCTTTAAACCTTCAAGCGTTTTTAACTGCTCGTCGTATTCCTCATCTTTTAAGCTCACATAACCTACTTCTTCAGCAAGCTCTCCTGCATTTTCAAGCGTAAACTTAACGTAGTCATATACTTGCTCTTTATCTTTTAATGCTCCAACACTTGCATACGTATATAGTGGACGAGATAATGGTGCATATTCACCGCTCATTACCGTTTCTTTTGTTGGTTCTACTGGGCCGTTTCCACCATCAATTGGTACAACTTTTAACTTATCTTTGTTCTCTGAGTAATACGCATAACCAAAGTAACCAATTGCGTTTTTATCACCCGTTACACCGTTTACTAATACGTTGTCATCCTCTGATAATGTTGCAGACTCTGTAATCTCTTTTCCATCTAAAATTACTTCATCAAAGTAATCAAATGTCCCAGAGTCATGTCCTGGAGAATAGAATTTAATTTCTTCATCTGGCCAACCTTCACGAATATCAGACCATTTTTTTGCTTTTCCATCGTTAACCCACATTTTTTCTAGTTCTTCAACTGTTAAATGATCAACCCAATCATTTTCTTTATTAACAACAACTGATAGTCCGTCGTAAGCTAGTTCAAACTCTTGAAAGTCTACTCCGCCCTCTTCAGCTGCTTTCTTTTCTTCATCTTTAATTGGACGAGATGCATTACTTAAATCCGTTTCACCTTTTGTGAATTTTTCAAATCCACCGCCCGTACCAGACAAACCAACGGATACTTGAACTCCAGGTTGAGTTGCCATATATTCTTCGCCAACTGCCTCCATAATTGGATACACAGTAGATGAACCATCAATTGCCACGTTTCCTTTTAACTGTTCACCTGACCCACCAGCGCCACTTCCTTGGCCACCGCCACATGCTGCTAGTGCAACTGTTGATCCAATTACTGCTGACATTGCTAGAAATTTAAAGCTTTTCATTCTCAAATTCCTCCTACGACATTTCGTTGTTTTGTCCTACAAGCTATACATTAAAGCCCAACTATTAATTCCGTTTTAAGCAAATGTAAAGCTTTTGTAAATCAAGGTCCTTTTACTTAAACTATTGGAAAAACAACAGTCCTTTTTCTTATTTTTGGATTTCATATTACTATTTAACTGATCTTTACTCCTTAATTTAGAGATATTATTTCCTTAAGAAAACAAGAGCATGCAAAAAAGACGCTGAGTTCCTCAGCGCCTTTTCCTTTTCTATTCTTCTGTATTTGTAGCTTCTGCATCAATTACTTGTTGCTGTTGTTCTTGTTCATCTACTTCTTTTTCACCTTTTTGCTTTAAATCAAAATATAAATCCATTGATTCTCGAGCTAGTTCTTTTGTAATATTGTTCGGGCTACTTGGTGTGAACGCAGACGGAACAACAACCGCCATTGCTACTTCTGGATTGTCAGCCGGAGCGTAAGCGATAAATGTTGAATTATTAATTGCAATTGGGTCGCCACCATTTGGGTTTTTCTCATAAGCCTGCGCCGTACCAGATTTACCTGCTGGATTATAAGAAGCACTTGCAAATGCTGCATATCCACTTCCACCTTGCTCTTGCGTAACACGTTTCATTCCGCTTTGTACAGCTTCAATATATTCCTGCTTCATAGTAATTCGGTTTAATACTTGTGTTTCAAACGAGTATTCAACACCACCAATTTCTTCTTCTTTAATTGTTGGCTTTCGAATCTCTTTTACAATCTGGGGCTTAATACGATAGCCACCGTTCGCAATTGTAGAGGCATACTGTACAACTTGAAGAGGCGTATACGTATCATATTGACCAATAGCTAAGTCAAGAGCTGTACCTGGGATGCTGCTTCCGCCTTGGAAACCTGTTGCTTCATTGTCAAGCTCAATCCCAGTAGACACGCCAAGACCGAATTGACTATAGTACGAGCGAAGCTGCGCAAAGGTATCCGCTTTAATAGGTAAAGAACCATTATACTTATACTGAACATCAGCCATTGCCATAACCGTTTTAAACATAAATACGTTTGACGATTGCTTTAACGCGGTAGAGTAATTAATAGGTCCCATATTTTTAAAGGACTTCTTTTCTTTTGTTCCTGCAAACTTAATTGGCTCATCGACAAAAACCGTGTCTGTTGTGATGGCACCAGAATCAAACCCTGCTAGTACGGTAGCACCCTTTACTACTGAACCCATTGTATATGAAGTCGATAAATTCCCCAAGGCAAAATCTTCAATTTTAGCAGCACCTGTTTTAGAATCAGTTGTATATCTTTTCCCTGCCATTGTCAAAATCTCACCTGTATTTGGATCCATCATAATAACAAATGCTCGGTCTAAAAACCTTGTACCAGACATTTGTTTCTTCTCAATTAGTTGCTTTGTAATTGCTTCTTCTACTGCTTGTTGAAGCTCCATATCAATAGTTAATACTAAATCACTTCCGCGCTGCCCTTCAGTTAACTGTAAGGTATCGACAAGATTTCCGCTTCGATCCGTTACGTATTGAACCTGCTCTTTTTGACCTTTAAGCTGTGATTCGTATTCTTTTTCAAGATAGCTCGTACCAACTTGATCATTACGGCTGTATCCTCTGGACAAGTAGTAGTCTACTTTGTCTCTTGGAAGACCTTCATTGGCCGATGATACATTCCCCAGCAGTGTACGAAGCGTACCACCTTGTGGATAATAACGTTCCCAGTAAGTAGTTGTATCAACACCTGGAAGTTGCGATAAATTTTCACTAACAATAGCAAATTCAGCAGGAGTTACATTTTTCTTAATAATTTGAGGAGTTTGAGCATAACCTGCTTCCATTTGTCTTTTAATTGCCAAAACTTCTAAGTCGCCCGCTAATGTTTGTAAATCTCCCTCTGTAATACGACTTAACTGCCTGTTATAAAGCTCTTCATCCGTCATTTCTCCCGCTTCTACTTTGCTTCGATCACTATCACTGATTTTCTTTTCAGCTTCTTTTGGATTAAGCATAATCCAATAGTCTTTTAGATCACGCTCTGTGATTTTCACAACATCTTCGGAATCTTTATCTACGTTTTTTTCCGGTACATCAATTGCATTCGTTGAGTACGGAACATCGATTAGCTTTGCTAGTTGTCGAGCAATTTTTAACCGTTCCTCCGCAGTATTTCCTTGGAAGCGTGTATATGTAATCGCATTTAATGGTGTATTGTCGACGATTACACGATTATAACGATCATACATTCTACCTCGTGGAACAGGAGTGTTAACGGTTACGTCCTCCGTACGTTCAACTTCACGTTGGTAACTTTCTCCATGTACAATTTGTACTAAACCTAAACGTAATATCAGTACCGAAAACAGTGCAAAGATGCCTAGAAATAAAATGTTCATTCGAAACGAGACATGACTTTTACGTTTATTTTTCTTTTTCATTTCTTCACCTACAATTTATCAGCATATATACAATCTCATCATAATTTTTTTAATTTGGCAAATAAATAGACACCCTAAAGGTGTCTATTTATGCTGTGTCTATTGTAAAAGAATTTTGTGTTGATTTCTATAGTACAAAGTAATTATCTATCCCCATTATGCTGGAGATTCACCGTCTCCTTCATTTAAAGCTGGCTGCGTAACCGGCTTAGGTGTATGCTTATTTGTAGGTTGAGAAATGTTGCGAACACAGAAGTAAATACAAGAGTGTCCTGCGCCAATAATGGCTAATAGTATGGGTAAACTTTGCTGTTCATTAAAAAAAACGACAGCGATGAGAAAAGAGCCAATTGAAATGATGCGTCCAATATTTAAAAAGACATCTCGAACCACAATATATTCAATACGTTTAGAAACAATATCTTTGGCTCGACCAATAACATCATATGTTAAGGACATATACGGTACCAGCAAAATAGGGTAGCCAATTGCAATACAAATTGCATATAAAATAAGGTTTGTGTACGATAAATTGAATAGCAGTAAAAAAACTGAACCGTATAGAAGAATTCCACCTGCTAAAATGAACTTTAAGCGATCTTTTTGTTTAATAAACCTAGAGGCAACATAATATGCAACAAAGGCTACAGCTGAGTTAACCAGACCAAACGTACCAAGTGCAAGTTCGCTATCAGTTGTAATAAAGACCAATACTGACACTACAAAAATAAACGTACCTTCTCTAATTCCTTGAAATACGTGTGCATATAAAATTCTGCGCCAGTCTCGATTATATTTTCTTTCCCTCAATACTTCTCTAAATTTATATACGCCCTCAGCTGGACGCCTTTGTAAAAAGAAGCTAAGGACAACCGCACTAACAAACATTAAAAGTGACACTCCAAAGACTACGCGATAACCGATGTATTCGTAAAGGCTAGCGATAATAAAACCTGCGCCTAGAGGGCCAATCATTCCGGCAAATGAATTCAATACTCCGAGAAATCCGTTAAAAAAATCCCGTGTATCAGGTTCTGTAATTTCAAATGTTAATACGTTAAATGCTAACCAATAGAATCCATATCCTATTCCTAAAAGCGCACCGAGAAGAATTAAAAACTCATCAGCTCGGTCACCTACCATTAATACAACAATATAGAAAATAGACAGAAACGACACACCTAATCGAAGCACAACCACCCGATCGATTTTTTTAGCCCACCTTCCAGCTAAAATAAAGGTCAGTGGTTGAAAAATAACAATGACTAAGTTATAGATCGCTAAAGCAGAAAATTCTCCTGTTTGCTTCCATAAATACACATTTACAAACGAATTCGAAATTGAAATAGCTAAAGCATATAGCCCTCCAATAATAAGTAATAACAATAAATCTTTATTAACTTCTACATCTCCAACAACTTTCTTTAATAAAGGCATATAAAAAACTCCTTTTCTCTTCTACCCCTAGTGTGTGAAAAAGAAAAAGAGATATGTAAAAGAATTGGAAAACAAAAAAACCAGTAAAGGCAATAATTGCTTTACTGGTTTTTTTTTATTATTTTGCTGCTGCGTAACGCTTTGCAACTTCATCCCATTTAATTACATTAAAGAATGCTGAAATGTAATCTGGACGACGGTTTTGGTAGTTTAGATAGTAAGCATGCTCCCAAACGTCTAGTCCTAGGATTGGCGTTTTGCCTTCCATTAGTGGGCTATCTTGGTTTGGTGTGCTTGTTACTTCTAATTCTCCATTGTTTACAACTAACCAAGCCCAGCCAGAACCGAAGCGTGTAGTTGCGGCTTTAGCGAATGCATCTTTAAATGCATCAAAGCTTCCAAATTTGCTGCTGATTGCGTCTGCTAACTCACCTGTTGGCTCACCGCCACCGTTAGGGCAAAGAATTGTCCAAAATAGTGAATGGTTAGCATGTCCACCACCGTTGTTACGTACTGCTGTACGGATGTCTTCTGGTACAGCGTCCATGTTTGAGATTAACTCTTCAACGCTTTTAGAAGCTAAATCAGCTTTTCCTTCTACTGCTGCGTTTAAGTTTGTAACGTAAGTGTTATGATGTTTCGTATGGTGAATGTTCATCGTTTCTTTGTCGATGTGTGGTTCAAGTGCATCGTATGCATAAGGTAATTGTGGTAATTCGTAAGCCATGGGTAATTCCTCCTTTAAAATATGTACCTAATTTGGTGAAAGAAAATTCACCTCATGTTTTTAGATTAGCAAATTTAACCTACGCTTTCAATGAAAAAGCATCTAATCATCATTTATATTTACCCGATTCCCATTGTCTATCCTATTTAAACATAAAATTTTAGCTAAAAACAAAATAAAAAATCTTTCTTTACAATTGTAAAGAAAGATTTATCAGCAATATGTATGGCGGAGGAAGAGGGATTCGAACCCCCGCGGGCTTTAACACCCCTGTCGGTTTTCAAGACCGATCCCTTCAGCCGGACTTGGGTATTCCTCCAACCTTTTCATGGTGGACCCTGCAGGACTCGAACCTGCGACCGGACGGTTATGAGCCGTCTGCTCTAACCAGCTGAGCTAAGGGTCCATGGCTCCACAGGTAGGACTCGAACCTACGACCGATCGGTTAACAGCCGATTGCTCTACCACTGAGCTACTGTGGAATAATAATATGTAAACTTTGTCACTGAAAGGTATAGCGGCGGAGGGGATCGAACCCCCGACCTCACGGGTATGAACCGTACGCTCTAGCCAGCTGAGCTACACCGCCATGGCTCCACAGGTAGGACTCGAACCTACGACCGATCGGTTAACAGCCGATTGCTCTACCACTGAGCTACTGTGGAACGATATAACATTTATTAGCGACATTAAAAATTTAACATGATTTTAAATAAAAGTCAACAAATTATTATAAAACAACAATAAGGAAATATATAATCATTGCCGCTTGAATAATTCCTTTTGAAATGGCCCCGCTGAAAAAACCAACTAACGAACCAAAACCAATTTTCACAGCATTTTGAACACTAGTACGATGTACGACTAGCTCTCCAATCACCGCTCCTAAAAATGGACCAAGTAGTATCCCAATTCCAGGAATTAAAAACGGGCCAACCAATAACCCAATGGTGCTTCCCCAAATTCCTGCTTTTGTTCCACCAAACTTTTTAACCCCAATTAGATTTGCCAAATAATCAGCTGCAAAAAGCGCTGCTACAAGCAGACCTTGAATAAGTACAAACAAGAAGGTATATGGCTCAAAACTATAGAAGAAACCGTACAATAAAAACCCCAATGCTACAAACAGTACGCTTGGGATAATAGGATAGATTAATCCAATAAATGATACTACAAAACAAACTACAATGAGTGTCCAATATAAAAAGTCCAACTTAACACGTTCCCTTTCATCTCAATCTCTATTTGCCATTATCAAACAGTATACACCTTAACAACTTTTTTGATAATAATATTCCATAAAAAAGAGCGACCTTTTAATAAGTCGCTCTTTTTAGCTTATTTTTATTTAGATTTTTGAGCCACGCTTTTTTTATTTTCGCCTAATACCGCTTCTGCAATATTAACAGCATGATCTCCAATACGCTCTAAGTTACTGATAATGTCAACAAATACAATTCCAGCTGACCCTGTGCAAGCTCCTTCATTCAAGCGTAAAATATGCTTTTTACGAAGTGAACGCTCCATGCTGTCAATTTGATCTTCTTGCTGCATAACGTGAACAGCCTTTTCACGATCGTTGTGCTCTAGTGCTGCAACAGCTTCTTTAACTGTTGAAATTGTTAGCTCGAACATTTCTGCTAAATCTTTATTAGCTTCAGATGTTACTTTTACTTTGTTAGTGATTTGATAGTCAACGAGCTCAACGATATTTTCGAAATGATCTCCAATACGTTCAATATCACGAGCTGTGTCTAACAACATTGAATGCTCTTCACTTTCTGACGCTGACATAGAAGAAGAAGAAAGTAAAATTAAATAGTTGGTAATTTTTTTATCCAAATTATTAATAGCATCTTCAATTTGTAGAGCCATATCAGAATGCTTATGTTGCTTCGTTTTTAAATAATTGTTTGCTTCTTCTAATCCAATTGTTGAGAACTGTCCCATACGAACTAGCTCTTCTTTTGCTTGTCCTAACGCAATCGATGGTGATTGCTCAATAAAAACTGGATCTAGATGTTTCGGTTTAAAGTCAACTAGCGCATCGTCTCCAGGGATTGCTTTTGTTACGATATAAGCCAAGAAACCGATTAATGGGAACTGGATAATCGTGTTAGAAATATTAAATGCACCGTGCGCAAACGCAATCGTCATTTCTGGGTTTAAACTTAGCACCCCTTGTAGATAGATGATGAATTTAGTAAATACAGGTAAAATAATTAAGAAAATTACTGTACCCACAATATTAAATACAACATGGGTTAACGCTGCGCGTCTTGCCGCAACGCTTGCACCAATAGATGCTAAAATTGCTGTAATGGTAGTACCAATATTGTCACCAAATAATACCGGTAACGCTGCATAAATATCGATTGCTCCTTGTCCAAAAAGCTCCTGTAAGATACCAATTGTTGCACTTGAACTTTGAACGATAACTGTAAACACCGTACCAATGACAACACCTAAAATTGGATTATCACTCATGCTTACCGTTAAATCTTGAAACGCTTGAAGTGAACGGAGTGGCTTCATGCCATCACCCATTAGCTCTAGTCCAAAGAATAACATTCCAAAGCCAAACACAATTTGTCCAAAGTTTTGAACTGGCTTGCTCTTGAAGAAGAACAATAGGAGAGCACCCACAGCTAAAATAGGTAACGCATAATCTGAAATTTTAATACCGATTATGAAAGCTGTAACGGTTGTTCCGATATTCGCTCCCATAATAACTCCAATTGCTTGACGTAAGTTCATAAAACCAGCACTTACTAACCCGACTGTAATAACGGTTGTTCCAGAACTACTTTGAATGAGTATGGTAACCAAAATCCCTGCAAGCACACCCATAAATGGATTTGTTGTAAAACGATCTAGTATATCGCGCAATTTATCTCCGGCTGACTTTTGTAAGCCATCACCCATGAATTTAATCCCAAACAGGAAAATCCCGAGGCCACCGATAAATTCAAATATCATCTTCTGAACATCTAGTTCCAAAGAATTCCACTCCTATCTCTACAGTTTCATTTTTCGACAGACATCTACAAGTCCCACATAATTATTAACGTAAAATAAATGTTGTGTAAACGCTGATTCTGAAAAATTTACATTATCTTAACATTTCATTTACATAACACAGCATCTACATAAAAAAAATCACCTTTTCGCACTTTCATTATGAATATAATGGTAAAATAAAAAGCAAATATTACTAAAATAAGGAGCTTTGTCCATGGAAATGTTTCGCCGCTTTTTAATGAGTACATACCTTCCAAAAAAAGTAGTGATGCTTAGATTTGAACATCCAAATAAAACCATCGGTTATGTTTTATTGTTAACTGCTTTCTCATTACTACCAGCTTTGCTTTTTATGATACCCACAATTGTAAGCGGTTATCAAAATGCCATTCAGTATATTACAACACCATCCACAACTGTTTACCTTGAAGATTACACACTTTACGAAGAAGGAAAAAGGAATATTTCTAGTTCTTCATTTACTCTAGATTCCACGACTACAACTGAGGAAGTTTCAATTACACCGCCTTTATACGGAATAGGATTGGTGAAAGATGGTGTCTTTCTTGCCATTAAAGGACAAGCACAAGTGTATTCATACGAACTTTTAGGTTGGGACTCTTTAAGCAAAGTGGATCTTTTACATCACTTAAAGGATATTAAAAATACGCTTTTTGTTTTTATTCCTCTCTCTGTCTTTTTATTATTTTGTTTAACAGCAGGATTAAAGTTTATTCAAATTACACTTTTCGCTGTAATTGGTCTGTACGCGAGTCGCTTCACCAAAAAAACAGTAACGTTCAAACATGCTTGGGTATTGAGTGCTTACAGCATTACTCCCATGACTGTTCTATTTATGATTATTGATTTATTCTCTTATTCTGCCCCTTACTCAACAAGCCTTTATTTAGCTGGAGTGCTATTTACGTATGTATTTATTTTATCGAGGCTTCCAATTAAAAAGGAAAAGGGTATCTCTTTAAACGCTTAAGAGGTACCCTTTATATTAATAAAAAAACTGAGCGACTTGCTGTAGCTTTTTGGAGAGTATGGTTAACTCTTGTGCTATTTACTCAGTGTTTTCAACATGCTTTCTTTAGCTATTAAAAGTATGTACAAAGCTCCGTGGTACTCGCAACCACTTCTTTGGAAACTGCCATTAAGCTTTCAGCGAATGGATTGATTTCTGATATCATGTATCTCATTTATCACACATAGATGCAACTTTGTTCCCTCTTTTAATTAGTAGTCCAAAGTATGAGAGAAGGTTGTAAACTCTATATAAAGAAATTGTTCTTTTTAAATGAAAAACTACTTCAGTTTCACCTTTACAACTTTTCTCTTTCCGATATCAACTGAGCTGAAGATTCGTAAAATCAGCCATCCGCCCGCTATGAGCAAAGTTAGGAAACTATACATGTACATGCTTTTTTCATTTACCATCCAAACTCCATATACGATGGGTCCTAAAGCAACACCTAGAAACCGGGTTGTGCCGTATAACGACACAACAAACCCTCTTTCTGCATCTGAAGTTGTAGACGTAATCATCATGTTCACACACGGCAACACAAAGCCAAGCCCGCCAAAAGCAAGCGTCAAACTAAACATTAGAACAGAAAGAGAATGGACAAAAATAAGCAAACCAAACGTTATAAATAATAAACTCGTACCTAGAAGCATTAATTTCTTCATTAAGACCTCATCATTTTTAATTCGTTTTCCACTCCAATAAGAAGCAAGGGTCATCGCAGTGAGAGGGAAGAAAAAAGCTGTCCCTTTAAAAAAGCCATCGATATGATACGTTTCTTGAATTAAAAAGGATAGAAAGTACAGAACACCAAAGACAATAAACAGCCCTACCCCTCCTATAAAAAAAAGAGGAAACAATTCTCTCTTCCGTTGATAAACAATCCGAAAAGCTTGTTGAAAATAAGCTCGAATTCCTAACGCATTTTCACTGTTCTTTACATTTTCTACGTATCGATTAATACCTAAAAAAGCCATTAATGCAACCAAAGGATAGACAATGAAAACGGCAGACCATGTTACGAGCGCAACAGTCGCACCTATAATAGGAGCAATGACTTTTCCAACTCCGTTATATACTTCTAACAACCCTAATGCCGTCGCCCGCTTGTCATTATGAAACACATCACCTACTAAAGCCATTGCAAGAGTTGTCGTACCTGCTGCTCCTATTCCCTGTATTACTCGCCCTCCAATTAATATTGAAAACGCCTGACTTGGTATTGCCATACTAAAAAAAGATACAATACTTCCTACCATAATAAAAGTTAACGAAATTAAGATAAGTTTTTTTCTACCATAACGATCTGATAAGATACCTGCAATTGGAATTAAGATGGCTGCTGGAATTGTAAAAGCACTTAAGATAAAGCCCGTTTGTAATTCATTTAAATCCAACGACTGCTGAATATTTGGTAACAGAGGAATCAAGGTAGAATTCCCCAGAACCATAATGAGCGGTAATAGTCCTAGTGAAATCATCATTAATTTTTCTTTCAAAATAAATTCTCCATTCATAGTTAAAGTTGGACAAGCATAAGCTATAACACCCTGTTTATTTAAAATTTGCTTTCAGGAGGAGCTTATGAAAAGACTATCTGCCCTTGCCGCTCTCGCATTTGTTGGTTATATTTGTCATTATGATATTAAATATGGTACGATTCCTTCCTCAACTGAAGCTGCTCCTGTTCTGGCAAATGTTGAGAAAGAACAGCCAACACAAACAACAACACATTTTATAGAAGTAAAAGTAAAAGCTGGAGATACGGTATTGTCTATTATGGAAAAGTCATTAAAAGGTTCTATTCCCGTTTCAATCAATCAGCTGTCAAAAGACTTTACCACTTTAAATAACGGGCTTTCTCCACATGAAATCCAAGTTGGAAAAACATATAAATTCCCTACTTACAAGTAATTACAGCATACTTCTTGTCAAACAAAGATTGTCATTGTTAAAATAAACAGGCAACACTTTATACTAGTTATTTTATCTATAAAGAGTTATTCTATTAATGAATCTAAATTCTTGATTTCTTTTTGAAGGAGAGATTATCACGTGAGTGAAATTATACATCGTACAAAAACACGCCCTGTTAAAGTTGGAAATTTAACAATCGGTGGCAATAATGAAGTAGTTATCCAAAGTATGACAACAACAAAGACACATGATGTTGAAGCAACGGTCGCTGAGATTAAGCGCCTAGAAGAAGCAGGCTGTCAAGTTGTTCGCGTAGCTTGCCCAGATGAGCGCGCAGCAAATGCTATTGCAGATATTAAAAAACAAATTAACATCCCTTTAGTTGTTGACATTCATTTCGATTACCGTCTTGCTTTAAAAGCAATTGAAGGCGGAGCTGATAAAATCCGAATTAATCCAGGAAACATTGGACGCCGTGAAAAAGTTGAAGCTGTTGTTAACGCTGCAAAAGCTAAAGGCATTCCAATTCGTATTGGAGTTAACGCAGGCTCACTTGAAAAGCGTATTCTAGATAAATACGGATATCCAACAGCTGATGGAATGGTTGAAAGTGCATTACATCACATTAAAATTCTAGAAGATCTAGACTTCCACGATATCATCGTATCTATGAAGGCTTCTGATGTAAACCTGGCAATTGAAGCATATGAAAAAGCAGCAAAAGCTTTTGATTATCCTTTACACTTAGGTATCACAGAGTCTGGTACGTTATTTGCAGGAACAGTAAAAAGTGCTGCTGGATTAGGTGCTATCCTATCCAAAGGTATTGGAAATACCGTTCGCGTATCTTTGAGTGCTGATCCTGTTGAAGAGGTAAAAGTGGCTCGCGAATTATTAAAATCATTCGGCTTAGCAGCTAACGCAGCGACTTTAATTTCTTGTCCTACATGTGGACGCATTGAAATCGACCTTATTAGCATCGCAAACGAAGTTGAAGAGTATATTTCACATATTAAAGCACCGATTAAAGTTGCTGTATTAGGTTGTGCAGTAAATGGACCTGGTGAAGCTCGCGAGGCAGATATCGGAATAGCTGGTGCAAGAGGTGAAGGATTGCTCTTCCGCAAAGGAGAAATCGTTCGCAAGGTTCCAGAAGAAACAATGGTTGAAGAGTTGAAAAAAGAAGTCGATAAGATTGCTGAAGAATATTATGAAAAGCAAAAAGCAGAACAAAACACTTAAAAAACAGGGTACCCAAACGGTACCCTGTTTTCTTTGTTAAAAGAACGGGAGGATAAAGGTTCCCACAATAATGGATACAATCCCAATCCCTATTGCCCATGCTCCTAACGTGTTTGCTCCTTTTCTTCGTGCGATAAACCCTAAAATAATCCCAGCTGCGCCAAGGATAATTGGCAAGAAAAATAACGAAAGAATGGATAGGATCAGCGCAAAGCGCCCATACCCTTTTCCTTCATCTTGACCAACTACTTCATGTTCACGATGAATATGCTCTTCACGTCCTGAAGCTGGAACTGCTATCTCAGCAGCTGTTTCTTCCATAAAGTCCGCTTCGTACGCGTCGTAATCTGTATCCTTACGTCGTTCATGCTGCTCATTCTCCATGTCTATCCCTCACTTTCTGAAATAAAGGAGCATTTATAGTATGTGATGTCATCTTAAAATTATAGTTGTTAATGTTTTCTTACTTTAGTACACTTAACATAACAAACCGCTAGAGAAGATTTTACAGATTGGAGTGCAATTGTTTGTCTAAACGATTTGGAATTGATATTGATGGAACAGTTACTTCACCCGAAACATTTGTTCCTCATTTAAATAAAGCATTTAATGCAAATTTAACTTACGAAGATATTACGGAGTATGATTTCTTACCTTTTGTAAATGCTACTCGTGAAGAATTAGCACAATGGTTTACAGACAACGAAGCCGCAATTTACAAGTCATCCCCTCTTGCTTCCCACGCAAAAGAAATTTTACAACAGTGGCATAAGCAGCATGAACTTTTTTTTATCAGTGCTCGCTCAGATAAACTATTAGATGTGACGAAAAATTGGTTTAATGAACATGATGTATCGTTTCATCATATTGAACTTATTGGAACACATTTCAAAGTAGAAGCAGCAAAAAAGTACAAAGTGGATATATTCTTTGAAGACAAACATGACAATGCTTGTGATATAAGTGAAGAGTGTGATATACCTGTCATTCTTTTTGATACGCCATATAACCGTCTTCCAGTGCCTTCAAAAGTTGTACGAGTTCACAATTGGTTAGAAGCAAATGAATGGGTAAACAATTGGATCAAAAAGCAATCGTAATGACAAAAACAAAAGGCGAACTTAGCTAAGTTCGCCTTCTTTTTATCAAATTCAGTTTACCACTTGCTCGTTACAATCCGTACACTTACCGTAGATTTCAAATTTATGTCCCGTTACATCGAATCCCTCTAAATCTTCGTTTACATACTTCATTGGACAAGCATCAATTTCTTTTGTTTTGCCACATTGTAAGCAAATAAAGTGATGATGGTGGTGTTTAGTTGCACATTTAAAGCGGAAATGCTTTTCACTTGAAAGCTCCGTCATCTCTAATATGCCAAGGTCTGCAAATAGTGATAAGTTACGATAAATAGTATCAAAGCTAAGACCTGGATAATCCAATCGCATATGCTCTAACACATCTTTAGCCGTTAAATACTTATCCGTTTTTGAAAACAACGCAAGCATTTCTTCTCGTTTTCCAGTATGCTTATATCCTTCATCTTTTAACAAATTAATTGCTTCTGACAAATTCATTTTCTTTTCCCCTTTCGCCCTTTGTTAATCATGATTGATATAATTAAAATTATAACAGCAATGACAACAATTGTACCTCCGGGAGCTAAATCTAAATAGTAAGCTGAAAACAATCCACCTAGTACGGATACTTCTCCAAAAATGACCGATAATAAAATGGTTTGTTTGAAACCATTAGCTAAGCGAATGCTCGCTGCTACCGGGAGCGTCATTAAGGATGACACTAATAAAATCCCAACAATTCGCATGGAAACCGCAATAACTAAAGCAACCATTACGATAAATAAAAAATGCACCCATTTCGCTTTAATGCCAGATGCTGACGCATGCTCTTCATCAAAGGATAAAATAAACAATTCTTTATAAAATACGAAAACGAGCGTAATAACTACTACCGCAATACCAATAACCGTCCATAAATCTGATCGGCTTACAGCGCTGACGCTACCAAACAAATAATTCATTAAGTCATTGTTAAAGCCATCTGCTAATGAAATGCAAATGGCGCTAATTCCTATTCCGCCCGATAAAATAATGGGAATGGCTAATTCTTGGTAATGCTTGTAAACCGCACGTAGCTTTTCAATGAAAAGCGATCCTCCAACCGAAGCAACCATTCCTAAATATAGTGGATTTACCCCTTGCATAAACCCTACTTTCTGACTCAATAACAAACTAAAAGAAATGCCGGCAAGAGTTACATGGCTAAGTGCATCTGCAATAAGAGAAAGGCGGCGCACAACGATAAAAGCGCCTAAAAGCGGAGCTAAGACCCCAATGATCATTCCCGTTGCAAATGCATTGCGTAAAAATTCAAATTCAAATAAGCTTGCAATCATGCGTGCTGCCCTCCATGGTCATGGTGATGAGTTAACATATGAACGTCATGTCCATAAAACATGGATACATCATGCTCACAAAACGTTTCAAAGTCCTTTGATTCCCCATGAAAATGTAAAAATTTATTTAAACACGCAACGTGCGTTACTTTATCAGTAATCGTTCCAATATCATGTGTAACAAGTAACAGAGTAATTCCGTGCTCCTTATTTAGTTTTTCTAATAATTGATAAAAATTTTGAACATTTTGAGCATCCACACCAACCGTAGGCTCATCTAATATGAGTAGCTCCGGGTCACTTACAAGAGCACGTGCGATGAAAATGCGCTGTTGCTGCCCACCCGATAACTCACCTATGTTTCGATTTATAAACTCACTCATACCAACAGCAGCTATTGCTTCTTTAACTTTTTTTCGATGTGCTGGTGTCATAAACTTAAACAATCCAATCTTAGATGTTAGCCCTGTTGATACAACTTCAAATACCGTTGCGGGAAAACCGCTGTTAAAGCTATTTGCTTTTTGTGACACATAGCCAATTTTGCTTCGCTCTTTAAATTTTCTTTGTTCTGTTCCAAATAAGCGAATTAACCCTTTTGAAGGCTTCTGCAGTCCCAGAATACATTTAATGAGCGTTGATTTTCCAGAACCATTTGGACCTACAAGTCCTAAAAAGGATCCTTTTGGAATTGAAAAGCTAATGTCCTCTAAAACATATCTCCCATCATATTGGAACGATAATTGTTCAACTTCAATAGCATTCGCTATACTCATATTTATCACCATTCTTTTCTATATTTAAGCACGACGAACAGGGCACGGTTTCATTATTTTAGCCGTTACCCCATTCACGTCAGAATCGTTACGATTTAATCATTCTAGTAGTATACCTCAATCCTACTTTGTTGTAAATGTTAATACATAAAGAAAATCAGCACATGTTGCACTTTCCCTCATACAATGTATATAACGAGGAGGGATTGACATGAAATTAGTTCAACAAATCGTTAACAAAAAAGTGAATAGCTTAACACCAAACGAGTTGCTTAAATATAGTAAACAGTATAATGTGTTTATTACACCCGAGCAGGCTCATACTCTTGTGAACGTCATTAGGCAAAAACCTGTAAACATTTATAATGAAGCTGAGCGTCGTTATTTAATTAAGCAAATTGCTCAAGTAACAGATCGGGAAACAGCTAAAAAGGTCAATGAGCTGTTCCAAAAACTGATGTAACATAAACAAAGAATCTAGGAAAACGAAATGATTCTTTCTCAAACACGACTTATGCCTTTTCTAAAATCTTTTAGGCTGCAATAACAAGCTCATTCCATGATGCTGCAGACACTCGCTTTTCGCAGGGAGGAACCTGGTTCTCCTCGCTGTGCTGCGGGGTCTCAGCCTTTCCTCTAGTTCCCTCTGGAGCTATGTATCTTACGCTCCATTCCACTAGGCTTTTTAACTTATTTTTGGAACAAATAAAAAGATACCCAAACTATTAAAAGTCGTTACCTTCCACTAGTTCGGATATCTCGTTCGCTCAAATACTTATGTCTCAGCTTATTTTAACTGTTAGTTCATCAGCTTATTTTGTAACTCGGGATCGAATACTTTTGCTTTTAACATATCAATTTCAAGCTTATATGGTGCTTTTTTCGTCTTTTTATCCACGCCAACGTACGGTGTTTCTAGAATCTTCGGCACATCTGCAAATGCTGGATGATGAACAATGTAATTTAACGCGTCAAAGCCAATATGACCAAAGCCAATATTTTCATGTCGGTCTTTTTTAGCCCCACAGCTATTTTTACTATCGTTAACATGCAGTACTTTAATACGATCAATCCCCACCATTTTATCAAATTCATTTAATACTCCATCAAAATCGTTCACAATATCATATCCTGCATCGTGAACGTGGCATGTATCAAAACAAACCGATAACTTTTCGTTATGCGTAACACCATCAATGATCATAGCAATTTCCTCAAAACTTCGTCCACATTCAGATCCTTTTCCCGCCATTGTTTCTAAGGCAATCTGTACTTCTTGGTCTGGGCGAAGCACTTCATTTAATCCGCTGATAATCTGCTTGATACCTGTTTCTGTGCCAGCTCCTACATGAGCTCCTGGGTGAAGTACAATTTGGCGAGCACCAAGAGCATGGGTACGCTGAATTTCTGAAGTTAAAAACTCTACTCCAAGCTCAAACGTGGCTGGATTTGTTGTATTACCAATATTAATGATATATGGAGCATGCACAACGATGTTATCAATACCGTTTTCTTTCATATGCTGTAGACCAGCTTCAATGTTTAGCTCTTCAATTTTTTTACGCCTTGTGTTTTGAGGAGCGCCCGTATAAATCATAAACGTATTAGCTCCATACGAAACAGCTTCTTCACTAGCCCCAAGCAGCATCTTTTTCCCACTCATTGATACGTGCGAACCGATTTTTAACATGTTGTTACCACCTCTGTTTTATCGATTATTGCGGCGCTCGCTTCTCTTTTTCTTTTGAACAAACTTTTGAATTTCACGAGCACGTTTTTTCTTATAGCCAGGTTTTACTTTCTTTGGCTTTTGAATTAAGCGACTTGCTTCTTTATCAACATCATCCGTTTTTTTCTGACGTTTTTTACGACGGTTGCGGTCATCAATTGAAATCCATTCACCGTTTTTCAAGTCTTTGTTCACAAACTCTATTCCCATTTTCTCAAGTCGAATCACCGCATCTTCATCTTCTACATCATACATTGTAGCAGCAATCCCTGAATATCCAGCACGTGCTGTACGTCCTACACGGTGAATATAAAAATCTAGATCTGAAGGAAGTTCAAAGTTAATTACGTGACTAATGCCCTCGATGTCAATACCGCGAGCTGCTAAATCTGTTGCTACAACGTATTGAAACTCTAGGTTTGAAATTTGTTTCATCATCTTCTTACGATCACGTGGCGTTAAATCCCCATGAATACGCCCTACACGAAGGCCTTTTGCCATTAAATCATCCGCTACTTCATCAGCCATCTTCTTCGTGTTGGTAAACACAATGGCTAAGTATGGATTATAAGAAACAAGCATATCGTGTAAAAGTTTAAACTTGTTACGATGACGAAGGGGTACTAATACATGCTCTAGCTTAGCTGCTGCTACTTGATTTGGTGCCACATGAGAATATTTAGGGTTATCCATATATTTTTTCAAGAATGGCTTTAATTTCTCTGGAATTGTAGCTGAGAATACAAGCATTTGAAGCTTTTCAGGCATGCTGCTTGCCAAACGATCTACATCTTCTAAAAAGCCCATATCAAGCATTAAATCCGCTTCATCTACAACGATTGCTGCAGTCGTATGAACAAATAACGCTTTTTCATTTACTAAATCAAATAGACGTGAAGGTGTTCCAACTACAATTTGTGGCTGTTTTTTTAACTTTTCAATCGTACGCTGCTTGTCTGTTCCACCAATAAAACATTTTGCTGTAATTTCTTTTCCTTCTTCACAGTATTTCGTAATCTTTAATACTTCTTGATAAATTTGTGAAGCTAGCTCACGTGTTGGAGCTGCAATAACAACCTGTACTTCTTGCTTTGCCGGATTCACTTTTTCTAAAAGAGGAAGTAAATATGCATGTGTTTTACCTGTTCCTGTTTGCGACTGACCAATAACGCTGTCTCCTTTTAAAACTGATGGAATCAAGCGTTCTTGAATTTCTGTTGGGTTATAAAACCCTAATTGCTTAATTGCTTCTATTAAAAATGGCTGTAGCTCAAAACGTTCAAAGTTAGTTTTTTCCATATTAAATCTCCTTTTTTTACTGTCACGTTCAATTTTAAACACAATATATGATTATAATCCATTTTGCTCTCGCTGACTACTGATCATTTTGATTCTAAAAACTTATGTTGGGTTTTGCAAACATTTTCGGTACAAATGCATAGGATAAAGAAGAAGTTTACTAACCTAAAGGAGGTGCGCTCTTTGATTCCAAGAAGACCATCCTTTCCCCCTCGTATGCAGAGCCCATTTGGACCTACTAATACTCAACAAACATTCTTCCCGAATACACAGGGAATCAACCCTCAAGGAACGCCTCGTGGTCCAGGAAATTTGCTAGCTCGTATATTTGGAAGAGGTCGTGCTGGTGCCAGAGGCACTGAAGCCTTTGGAGGTTCTGGAGCTGCTGGAGCTCAAAGGATGATTCCACCTACTTCTCTATTCAATACGGTTCAAAGTGCAGCTACACCCGCATCGTCTGCTTCATTATTAAGCAATTTACAAAATTTAACGAACCCTGCTACGCTGAGCTCCATGATGACCAATATTCAAAAGGTTATTAAAGTGGCTGAAACAATGGGGCCAATGGTACAACAGTACGGACCACTCGTTAAAAACGCTCCGTCTCTTATAAAAATGTATCAGCTACTACGCACAGCGGATACAGGTGAAGAGGAAGAAGATGACGCAAGTAACAATAGCGAAGAAAAAAACAATGAAGGAAGCACCCAAATTAATAATTCTCAAGAGAACGAGAACGAAAAAGAAAAGAAATTAGAAAGCGACGAATTTAATTTTGATGATGAAGAAATTAAACCCGTTAAAAAAGTACGCCAATCAACACCAAAGCTTTATATTTAACAAAAGAAAGGTAGAGAGGTTAACATCTACCTTTTATACATATTGTCACCCAAAAAGAAAGACTAATGTCAATTATAGAGAGGAAGCATTACACGACCAATATATCCTTTGTATTATTGTTCATGCTTTTATATAATAGAAAAGAGTTTACAAATACTCGTCACCTTATGATGAGGAGGATACTAATGAAAGTTATAAAAATTGCTCCACGCGGCTATTGCTATGGAGTTGTTGATGCAATGGTTATTGCACGCAACGCAGCTTTGGATACATCACTTCCACGCCCAATTTATATATTAGGCATGATTGTGCATAACAAACACGTAACAGACGCGTTTGAAGAAGATGGAATCATTACCCTAGACGGTGCAAATCGTTTAGAGATTTTAGATAAAATTAATGAAGGTACGGTCATTTTTACAGCTCATGGTGTATCACCAGAAGTAAAAGAGCGCGCAAAAGAAAAAGGACTTGTTACAATTGACGCAACGTGCCCAGACGTAACCAAAACACATGACCTTATTCTTGCAAAAGAGAAAGAAGGCTATGAAGTCGTTTATATCGGTAAAAAAGGCCATCCTGAGCCGGAAGGAGCAGTGGGTATTGCGCCTCACATCGTTCATCTAATTGAAAAAGAAGAAGATGTAGAATCCCTTGATATTACAAGAGATAAAATCATTGTGACGAATCAAACAACAATGAGCCAATGGGACGTAGCCGATGTGATTGAAAAAGTTCAGGAGAAATACCCTCATGCTGAAGTGCATAAAGAAATTTGTCTAGCAACACAAGTACGTCAAGAAGCGGTAGCAGAACAAGCTGGAGAAGCTGACGTGACAATTGTTGTTGGTGATCCAAAAAGTAATAATTCTAACCGTCTAGCGCAAGTTTCTGAAGAGATTGCTGGAACAAAAGCTTATCGTATTAGCGATATTTCTGAGCTTAAAGTAGCTTGGTTGAAAGATGCTACTTCAGTCGCTGTAACGGCTGGTGCATCCACTCCTACGCCAATTACAAAAGAAGTCATTAAGTTTCTAGAGCAGTTTGACCCTGCTGACGAAACAACATGGACACTTGAAAAAACTGTTCCATTATCGAAAATCTTACCAAAAGTACGTACGAAAAAATCATCCTAAAAAAGATGCTCTGATGAGCATCTTTTTTTATAGAAACGTAAATGGATTTGTATTAACTTTTGATGAAAAGATTGTGCACTCAAACTTCTTGTCTTTACAGAGCTCTTGCATTTTCTTTTCAACTCCTTGACGCATTACTTTTTCGACATGATGACCAGGATCAATAACATTCAGCCCCATCATCATTGCGTCATGTGCTACATGAAAATATAAGTCCCCTGTCACATAAACATCGGCACCTTTAAATTTTGCATTAGAAATGTATTTGTTACCATCCCCACCTAATACCGCAACCTTTTTCACAGTATCATTTAAGTTACCAACGACTCTTAACCCTTCTACATCTAACGCTTCTTTTACATGATGAGCGAATTCTTTTAGTGTCATTTCACGGGATAGATGTCCGATTTTCCCAAGACCATACTCTTTTCCTTTTTGCTTAAGGTTATAAATATCATAGGCTACTTCTTCATATGGGTGAGCACGTAGTACAGCTTGCACAACTTTCTTTTGAAGCCTTGCTGGAAAAATCGTTTCAATTTTCACTTCTTTCACGCGTTCTACAGTACCTTGTGAGCCGATATAAGGATTTGCCTGCTCCGATGGGGTAAAGGTTCCAACGCCTTCTGTAAAGAACGCACAGCCGCTATATAATCCGATCTCACCTGCACCTGCTTTTGAGATTGCTTGGTGAACCGCTTCGTAATGTGTTTCTGGTACGTAAACTACAAATTTATTTAGTTCTTCAGCACCCGTTGGAACAAGAACTTCGGTGTTTTGCAAACCTAATGCTTCAGCTAGCAAATCGTTAACGCCACCTTCAGCAATATCTAAGTTTGTATGAGCAGCATATACAGCAATATCATGTTTAATGCACTTTTCAACGATACGTCCAGCAGGCTGATCCGTTTGGATTTGCTTTAACGGTCGAAAGATAGGAGGGTGATGAGCAATAATGAGATCAACATGCTGTTCAATTGCTTCATCAACAACCATTTCTAATACATCTAAGGTAATCATCACTTTATAAACTGGCTTGTTTAATGTGCCGATTTGCAAACCAATTTTATCCCCTTCCATAGCTAAGTGCTTCGGAGAAAAAGATTCAAACAGCTCAATAACTTGATAACCGTTTGGTACTTTATTCATGATAAAACCTCCTCAATGATTCGAATTTCATTTTCTAATTTTTTCTTTTTTTCTTGTCCTTCTTTTGTTGTAGCTGATTTTTCCATTTGCTCGACAATCTTTTTCGTATGTGCTAACTCATGATTCCATTTCTTCTTAAAGGCACCATTTTTCTCCCTTGCCAAAATTGGTCCTACTAAAATTCCTTCTTCGACCTTGTCACCATAGGCACCTAATGGATCCCCTTGTTCAGCTACAAGGATTTCATAAATTCGGCCGTCATCTTCCATGATTTTTTCGTCAACTAAAGACCATTTATGTTCAATCAACCACTGTCTGATATGGTGAGCTCCGATATTAGGCTGTAGCACAAGTCTTTTAACGCCCTGCAGCTTCTCTTTCCCATCTTCCAAAATAGTTTGAATTAAGGTTCCACCCATTCCTGCAATGGTAATGCAATCCACTTCACCCGGTGTAATAACAGCTAACCCATCGCCTTTTCTTACTTCAATGACGTCTGTTAAGCTGGTTTTTTCTACTTGTTTAACAGCTGATTGAAAAGGACCTTCTGTAATTTCACCTGCAATTGCGCCTTTTATATATCCTTGTAAATA
The DNA here is from genome assembly GCA_024134725.1 of Bacillus sp. 1780r2a1. Lineage (NCBI taxonomy): Bacteria > Bacillati > Bacillota > Bacilli > Caryophanales > Bacillaceae > Bacillus > Bacillus sp. 1780r2a1. Next base: position 3,459,055 of record CP099863.1, read on the forward strand.
TGCATAGCAAGGTAGATAAGCATGATCTGATCCAATATCAGCAATCATTGCTCCCTTTGGTATTGATTTTGCCACTTCTTCTAGTCGCTTAGATAATTTTAACTCATTCATTGTCTTGTCACCTATTCTTTATGTAATTACTGTTCATTATTTTATCATAAACACTCTTACGAATCATACTGTGATCCCGGTTCTATTATTTCCTAACTTGTATAAAAAAAAGCCTCTTAGTTTATAAGAGGCTACCATAAAACTCTTAGTTATTTAATTTCTGAAACCCATTTCGCCATCTCAGGAGCTTTTTCAGCAGATATTAACCCGGATGGCATTGATCCCTTTCCGTTCACTAGAATATCAGCAATTTCTTCTTCAGAAAGCTTGTCGCCCACTCCTTTTAAAGCTGGCCCTACGCCTCCTTGATACTGATCGCCATGACATCCAATACAGTTTTGTTGATAGAGATCTTCAGGCTTTGCTGAGGCTTGATCTTCTTCGCCCCCACCTTCTTTTTCAGCGGCTATTTCTTCTGCGTTGTTGAGACCATTAAATGAGAAGGTTACCATTAATCCAATTCCAATAAGTGCGATGAGCAAAAATGGTATCAGTGGATTTCGATTCATTAACTATACCCCCTTTATGTATTCCCATCCCGTGAAATAGCAAAATAATATAAGCATCTTTATTTTACTGTAAAACGGGGACAAGTGAAAGGGTTTTATTGACAGAATTATCTAATCTCTCTATAAAATCCACTATTTTTCGAAACGCTTACACTTTTTAAAGTTCATTAGCAGCCAATCTGTCTAGCAATAACGGAACGCTGAATTTCAGATGTCCCTTCACCAATCTCCAATAGTTTCGCATCTCGTAAAAAACGCTCGACCTGATACTCTTTCATATACCCATATCCACCGTGGATTTGAATAGCTTGGCTTGCTACTTCCATACATATTTCAGACGCATAAAGCTTACACATAGCCGCTTCCTTAGTAAAAGGTTTGCCTTGATCTTTCAGCCACGCTGCCTTATAAACCATCGTTCTTGCCAGTTCCACTTTCATAGCCATATCTGCCAGTTTAAATTGGATTGCTTGAAAAGATGAAAGGTTTTTTCCAAACTGCTTTCTTTCTTGGGCATAAGCAAGAGCTTTTTCATAAGCCGCTTGAGCAATTCCAACTCCCATTGCTCCAATTCCGATTCTGCCTCCATCGAGCGTTTTTAAGAATTGCTTAAAGCCCTCTCCTTTTTTGCCAAGTAAATTTTCTTCTGGCACTTTTACGTCTTCTAGAATTAGTTCCGTTGTATTCGAAGCATGAAGGCCCATCTTTTCATAATTATCAATAACTGAAAAACCAACTGAATCAGTCGGCACAATTAGCGCAGAGATTTCTTTTTTCCCTTCATTCCTTGCTGTAACAGCTGTCAGAGCTAAAAATCTTGCATAGCTTGCATTGGTAATATAGCATTTACTGCCGTTAATCGTATATTCACCATTTTCTAACTCTGCACTCGTTTCAGTTCCTCCAGCATCGCTTCCTGCATTCGGTTCAGTTAAACCAAATGCTCCAAACGATTCTCCAGTACAGATTGGAACTAAGTATTTTTCTTTTTGCTCAGGTGTTCCAAATAGATGAATAGGTGCACCGCCTAACGATACGTGAGCAGAATATGTAATTCCCGTTGAACCACATGCTCTGCTTAGCTCTTCTACTACAATAGCAAAGCTAACAGTATCAGCACCCCCTCCACCATACTCTTCTGGAAAAGGAAGCCCCATAACGCCTAAATCAGATAACTTTTTAAACACATCTAACGGAAACTCTTTCGTCTTGTCTCGTTCCAATGCTCCTGGTGCAACCTCAGCTTCTGAAAACTCTCGAAGTGTTTTTTGAATCATTTTCTGTTCTGCTGTTAATTCAAAATTCATCTCAAATTCCCCCCCAAACAAAATGTATACGCTTACAATAATTAATTATAAGTCATTTTTGTAAATTTTCTCAACTTTTAAAATAAGAGAATCCATTTCATGATATAATAAACGAAAAGTTCCTTTTAAAAAATGATAGCGATTGCATTTAAAAGTTTTCTTGTATAACTTAGTGGAATTTTTAAAAAAGAGCATTTGCAAAACAAAACTCATTTCAGTAAAATATATTCAAAGGGTAATGATTGGTAAAAAAAAGAAGCAAAAAAATAGTTTACTCCTATATAGAAGTAAACTATTAATTCATCTTAAATTCTATTCTAAGAAATCCTTTAAACGTTTGCTGCGGCTTGGATGTCTTAACTTACGCAATGCTTTTGCTTCAATTTGACGAATACGTTCACGCGTTACGCCAAACACTTTTCCAACTTCTTCAAGCGTACGTGTACGACCATCATCTAAACCAAAACGAAGACGTAGCACATTTTCTTCACGATCTGTTAACGTATCTAAGACGTCTTCTAATTGTTCTTTCAATAATTCGTAGGCAGCGTGCTCAGAAGGCGATGTTGCATCTTGATCTTCAATGAAGTCACCTAGATGAGAGTCATCTTCTTCACCAATAGGCGTTTCAAGTGAAACAGGCTCTTGAGCAATTTTTAAAATTTCACGTACTTTTTCTGGTGTTAAATCCATATCCTCTGCAATCTCTTCTGGAGATGGCTCACGACCTAAATCTTGCAGTAATTGACGTTGAACACGAATTAACTTGTTAATTGTTTCTACCATGTGTACAGGAATACGAATTGTTCTCGCTTGGTCTGCAATTGCACGAGTAATCGCTTGACGAATCCACCATGTTGCATACGTACTAAATTTATAACCTTTACGGTAATCAAACTTTTCAACTGCTTTAATTAAGCCCATGTTTCCTTCTTGAATTAAATCTAAGAAAAGCATACCGCGTCCTACATATCTCTTAGCAATACTTACAACTAGACGTAAGTTTGCTTCTGCTAAACGACGCTTAGCTTCTTCATCGCCTTCTTCAATACGTTTTGCCAAGTTAATTTCTTCTTCAGCAGATAGAAGGTCTACACGACCAATTTCTTTTAAATACATACGAACAGGGTCATTGATTTTTACTCCTGGTGGTACGCTAAGGTCATTCAAATCAAACTCTTCTTCCTTAGACAATTGTTGAATATCTGGATCCGCATCTTCATTTGCTTCCGCTTCGCTCATCACTTCAACACCTTGTTCCCCAAGGAATTCGTAATATTCATCCATCTGGTCGGACTCAATTTCAAAATTCGCCATGCGTTCGGCAATTTCTTCATATGTGAGAACACCACGTTTTTTACCAATTTCAGTCAATTGTTCTTTGACTTGCTCTATTGTTAAATCTGAATCAAGTTGCTTTGAATGTGCTGATTTTTCAGCCATCAAATCCCCTCCTTCCAAAATTTTGAGGACACCTTTTTTAAAAGTGGGACTAATAAACACGTTTTATTTTAACGCCTTTTTTAATTCCAAAATTTCCATTGCAATTGTCGCAGCTCTTACATAATCCTTTTGACGCTCCGCTTCTTGCCTTTGCTGCTCTTTGTCTTTTATTATGGACTTCTTTTCATAATTCAACACTTGTTGAATGTAATCATGCAACGCTTGCTCCGACAATTCTTCGTTAATTGACATCATCGCTAGTTCCGAAGCTAAACCTGTCAGGTTTGAATCAGGAATACGTTCGATAAAGTTGCTTGGGTTAGGACTATAACCTTCTTCATAGTACCCATATAAGTACGTCACAAGAGCCCTATGTTCTTCTATATTAAACTGTGCTTGAAGCATATCTTGAATCCGAAACGCTATATCCCTGTCTTTTAGCATATATGCAATTAAATGCCTCTCTGCATTTTCATGTGCAGGAAGGAGGTTCTTTTTTGTGACAGGATGTCTTGATATAGTATTTCTATTCCAAGAATCATTATCCTTTTTCTTTTTCACTTCATGGCGAACTTGTTGTTGCTGTTCTTTTAAAGCATCTAATGAAATTGAAAACTCTTGAGACAGCTGCCTTAAATAATAATCTTTTTCGACCGCTTTTGTTAATTGACTAATTGCTTTTAACACTTCGTCAATATACTTCATACGATCGGCTTCAATCTGCAAGTTTTTACCACGTCGCAAATATCGCATTTTAAATGCCATAAGCGTCAAGCTGTTTTCAATAACTTCGTTTCGAAACTTTGCTGCTCCAAACTCTTTTATATAATCGTCAGGGTCATATCCATCTGGCATCATAGCGACTTTTACTGAGCAGCCTGCATCTGTTAAAATATTCACAGCTTTATACGCGGCTTCAATACCTGCTGAGTCTGCATCATAGCATAAAATAACGGATTCAACATTTCGACGGATGATTTTAGCCTGCTCTTCGGTAAGCGCGGTACCCATCGTAGCGATGGACTGCTGACACTCCGCAGTCACCGATGAAATAACGTCTGCGAATCCTTCAAATAAAATGACTTGTTGATTTTTTCTAATGTGTTTTTTGGCACGGTGAAAATTGTAGAGTGTACGACTTTTATTAAAGATCGAAGTTTCGGGACTATTTAGATACTTAGGCTGCCCTTTTATCTCTTTTAATAGGCGCCCTGAAAAAGCAATGGTTCTCCCTTGTAAATCTGCAATGGGAAACATAACTCGATCTCGAAACCGATCGAAATAACTTTCTTCTTGGTTTCGTTTAATAATAAGACCTGCAGCTTCCATTTCATCTGGCTTGAATCCACGCTTTGTTAAAAATTTAGTAACAAAATCCCAGGAATCCAGTGCATATCCAATTTCAAACTCATCTATGATTTCCCTTGTGAAACCACGGTTAATTAAATAATCATATGCTTCCTGGCCCTCTTTTGTATTTACCAATAAATGATGATAAAATTTCTTTAAAAGCTCATGTGCATCAACCAGGGCATTTTCTGACTTTGAACCCTCGGAGCTCGGCTGTTGAACTTCATATTCAAATGGAATATTCCCTTTATCAGCAAGGTGTTGAGCAGCTTCGGTAAACGAAAGCCCCTCTAAATCCATAACAAATGAAAATGCGTTTCCTCCAGCTCCACACCCAAAGCAATGATAAATTTGCTTGTCTGGCGATACGGAAAATGATGGTGTATTTTCCCCATGAAACGGACATAGCCCGAAATAATTTCGGCCCTGTTTGGTTAGCTGCACATGGTCGCTTATGACATCGACAATATCTACTGAACGTCGAATACGATCAATCACTTCATCGGGAATTCGATTTGCCATGTTAACAGCTCCGTATTTCTATAGTAATTCTTCATTAAAAGCTAAATTCCTTCACGTTTCGACAATATTTTTTCGAGCGCTGTACTGAACTTCTCTCTGTCTTCATCGCTAAAAGCTTTAGGGCCTTTTGAATAACGACCTGCTTTTCTTTCCTTTGCTGAAACATATCGAAAAAAAAGAACCGTATCCATATCACTCTCACTATATACTTTTCCACGTGGAGACAATACATAAACCCGTCGACTAAGAAGCATGCTCGCTAACCCCGTATCCTGTGTTACAGCGATGTCTCCTTGCTGAACGTGATTTAAAATGTATAAATCTACTGCTTCTTTCTCACTATCTACGTAAACCCACTTACCCGCTGAAGGGTTTGTTTGCATGTGAGCATATGAAGCAACAAAAATAACCTCAACGCAGTATGTATGTGCTAGTTCTACAATCTCTTTTTTTACAGGACACGCATCAGCATCGACAAAAATCGTATAGTTTCTTTTGCTATAACTCTGTATTCTACATCCCTCCACAGATTCCTTCTACCATTTGTAATTTCATGTAGATTGCGTTTGTCGAATACTTTTTAGACTCGATCCTTGACATTTATATAAATAGTTTATTCGTTCTTCACAAAGTCTAAACCTAAAACTATTCTTTTTTATCACAATTTTTAATTATAATATAACTACGCGATATTTTCTACCATAAAGTTAAGGAATAGCTCGTTATGCAAAGGGCCATCATTCAGGAATGATGGCTCATAAAGCAATACGGTATTGTCACGTCATTTTTTAGCTCTGCTGACAACTGCATTATTTTTTTTGTTGAATGATTTTTGCAATAATCCCAGCAGTCTCTTCTACAGCTCGATTTGAGACGTCGACTACTTCACATCCAATTTTATCGACAATCCCTTGGAAGAAATCTAACTCTTCTTTAATTCTTTCGATATTTGCGTAGATAGCTTGGTCATTTAATCCTAATGACTTTAAACGCTCTTTGCGAATGTCATTTAACTTATCAGGACTGATCATTAGACCAATGCATTTTTTAGGTGACACGTGAAAGAGTTCTTCTGGTGGATCTACTTCCGGTACGATTGGAACATTAGCCACCTTTAAGCGTTTATGAGCTAAAAACTGAGACAATGGTGTTTTTGACGTTCGTGATACGCCAATGAGTACGATATCCGCTCGTAAAATACCTCGTGGATCTCGTCCATCATCATATTTAACTGCAAATTCAATCGCTTCTACTTTTTTAAAATAATCATCATCTAACTTGCTAACTGTTCCTGGTTCGTACCTTGGCGATAACTGATACGATGATTGAATTTTGTCAATAAGTGGTCCGATAATATCAAAAACTTCCACGCCTTTTTTAGCCGCTTCGTTCAGCAAAAAGCTGCGCATTTCTGGTTTCACAAGTGTAAACCCAATAATTCCATTGTTCAACTTAGCTAGAGATACTACTTCCGCTAGCGTAGCTGTATCTTCCACATAAGGAACTCTTTTAATAATAAATTCCGTCATATTAAATTGACTGGAAGCTGCTTTGACAACTAATTCTGCTGTTTCCCCAACCGAATCCGAGATTACATATAAGCATGGGTTGTTCATTTTGGCACATCCCCTTAATCATTTTAATCACTTCGATTATAATACTTCATCATGAGCCAGTGCTACTAGTAATTTTGTGATATTTGTTTTTGTCACTCTTCCTACTACTTCAAGTCCTGCATCTACTTTTTTCACCACGGGAATGGCATCAATTTGTTTCTCAATCAACACCTGTGCAATATCAATGAGCAGCTCTTCACGATGACAATATGTAATATTAGGCATCCTAGTCATAATAATGTGAACAGGAATTGATGTAAGCTCTTGCTTTCCAATACTTGCACGCAGCAAGTCTTTTCGAGATAGAACTCCTACTAATAACGACTGTTCATCCACAACAAACAATGTTCCTACATCTTCGAGAAACATCGTACAAATTGCATCGTATACAGACACATTTTCATTGACTACAACAGGGATAGATTGATAGTCCTGAACTTGGATTTTTTTTATTTTATCCGTTAAAAGTTGCGCTCCTGTTTTTCCCGTATAGAAATACCCCACGCGAGGCCGTGCTTCTAAATAACCTGCCATTGTTAAAATCGCTAAGTCCGGTCGAAGTGTTGCCCGTGTCAAGTTTAGCTTATCTGCAATATGCTCTCCAGTAATGGGACCTTGGTCTTTTACAATCTGTAAGATATGTTCTTGTCTTTTATTTAGTTCGATTTTAATCACCACCTAGCCGTTAAATGTGACATACTATTTATAAAAACATTATATACTTTTTATTTAAAAGTAAAAGATGAAAAGATATATTTTTTAAAAGGATTTTTTATTCTATCACGTTACGTCCAAAAAAACATGAAAGATGCTTGTCACTTTTCTAATCGCTATTGTTTTTTTAAAACAACAGTAAAAAGGGCGTCTCAAATATCACTTTATCTTGAGGCACCCTCACATTATATTATAGAACTTACACGTAACCTTATTCGCTTTTAGTTGGCAATGCCGCTTTCAACGATTCCATTTGAGTTAAAAATCGCTTTGTTTTTAAATACAGGCCTGAATACTCATCATAATATTGATCAATAATAAAGTGCAACTGTTTTTTCGTTTCAGGCTTGACTGAAATAGACCCTAGCCTTTTTAGATCCATATAATAAAATAAACGCAGTAATTTAACGGACGTGGGCGTAAGTTTAAAGTGATAAGGATCTTTTTCTAGGCAACGGTGACAAATAAAGCCCCCTTCTCGTACAGAAAAGTGAAAGGTTCCTTCTTTTGCATGACAAACCGCGCATTCATCGAGAATTGGATATAACCCCAGTACATTCAGCATCTTCATTTCATAAATATACGTTAAGATTTCAGTATCGTATCCTTCATTCATATAATGAATCGTTTGGTAAAGTAGCTCAAAAAGAAAGGGGTTTGGCTTGTTGTTATCTGTTCCTTTATCCGTTAATTCAAGAATATAAGAAGCATACGCGGTTGTGAAAATATCTTCGCGTATGCTTCTCATAGAAGAAATCACTTCACCTTGCTGAAGAGTTCCCATTCCTGAACCTGCCTGTATAAAGAAATAGCCATACGTAAATAACTGTGTCACAGAAGCTAAACGACTACTAGGCTTTTTCGCACCTCTTGCCATTAAGCCTACCTTGCCCAATTCACGTGAATAGATGGTTACAATTTTATTTGATTCACCATAGTCATTCGTTCGAATAACAATACCTTCACATTTTTTAAACAAACTTTATCACCTACTATTGGGAAGGCTACGAAACTGGAGAATTGAGACCTTCAGGATCATCTTCGTGTGCTTCAGGCCCTTCTATTACCTCTTTTTCAAGTTCTTTGAAAAGAAGGTATGTATCGATACTACCTGTTTGTGAAAAGACGTTCCAAGTAAAATTTAACATAGAACTCCCACCTTTCTAATCGTATAGATCAGATACAATTTCAATTCCTTACGTTTAGAATAGCCTTCCTAGCTAAAATCATGTAACACAATTTTTTACAATTTATGACGTGTTAACTTAATATTCATCTTCTCGGAATCCATAATCTCTTAAATGTGATGCACGGTTACGCCAATCTTTTTGTACTTTAACCCAAAGTTCTAAGAAAACTCTTGAGCCTAATAAAGCTTCAATGTCAGCACGCGCTTTTCTACCTACTTCTTTTAACATTTTTCCTTGCTTCCCGATCACAATACCTTTTTGAGAATCACGTTCAACAATAATTGTTGCCCCCACGTATATTGCACCGTTATCTCGCTTTTGCATAGAGTCCATGACAACTGCAATAGAGTGGGGAATTTCTTCGCGAGTTGAATGCAATACCTTTTCACGAATTAATTCTGTAATGATAAAACGTTCTGGATGATCCGTCACTTGATCAGCAGGGTAGTATTGTGGACCTTCTGGAAGTACTTTTTTAATTTGATCTAACAAACGCTCTACGTTGTTTCCTTGCAAAGCAGAAATTGGGATAATCTCAGCAAAAGGATATAAATCCTTATATGTTGTAATGATTGTAAACAGCTCATCTGGATGAATTTCATCAATTTTGTTAATGACTAAAAACACTGGTGTTTTTGTCTCTTTTAAACGTTCAATGATAAATTCATCACCACGGCCTAATCCTTCAGCTGCGTTTACCATAAACAGCACAAGGTCTACTTCTTTTAAGGTATTTTGCGCAACTTTCATCATAAAGTCTCCAAGCTTATGCTTAGGTTTATGAATCCCAGGTGTGTCAATGAACACAATCTGTGCCTCATCTTCCGTATAAACGCCTTGAATTTTATTACGAGTTGTTTGTGGCTTGTCGCTCATAATGGCGATTTTTTGTCCAATTACTCGATTTAAAAAGGTAGACTTTCCAACATTAGGTCTACCAATAATTGAAACAAAACCTGATTTAAATGTATGATTACTCATGTAAAGCCTCCGATGATTGATCCATTCATAGTATTCTTACTATCTTTTCTCCAACACGTAATAAGTTCAGCGTGCTGTAAAAAGAGAAAATCTTACTATAGCATCATTATAGCACAACGCTATATGTGGAATACAAACAACTCATGAAAAGAAGATGTATTTCCAAAAGATTAGCATGCCAATAATCACAGCAAAACACGCATAAACCAACACTGCCGCAGCGGCAGCATCCTTTGCGTGCTTTGCTAAGGGATGACGTTTAGTTGTAATTAAATCCACTGTTTTTTCAACAGCTGTGTTCATCAGTTCCAAGCTAAACATACCTGCAATTAACAGTAAAACAATCAACCATTCTGTTAATGAGATACGAAACCAAAAACTCGCTAGGATGACTACAAAAGAAGCCAAAACGTGAATTCTCATGTTCGCTTCCTTTGCAACCACATACCTAAAACCTTCTATTGCATAGCCAAAGCTACGGACCAAACGTCTTATTTTTCCCCTATCGCGTAAGGCCATACTCATCTAAAATGTCCTTTTGACGTGTAAACATTTGCTTCTCGTCTTCAGCCGTTTCGTGATCATAACCAAGCAAATGTAAAAACCCATGTACGGTTAAAAAACCTAGTTCACGCATAAAGGAGTGGCCATACTCTTCAGCTTGCTCAATTGTTCTTGGGACAGAAATGATAATATCCCCTAACACTCGCGGCATTTCCTCACCAAAAATTTCAATTTCACCTTCGCCCATTTCCTCTAAAGCAAAAGAAATAACATCCGTTGGTTTGTCCTTGTCACGATATTCACGATTGATTTCTTGAATGCGCTCATTGTTTACAAACGTGATTGACACTTCCGTTCCATCTTCTACACCTTCTTTAGCAGCAGCTACCGCTAATAAGGCTTCTAACGTTTCTTTTTGTTCATTTTTTATTTCATTTGTTTCATCAATAAAGTCAATTAGTAAACTCATGCTTTCACCTTCTGTTTTTTTAATTCAGGATACTCAATACGAGAATGGAATATACCGTTTAGCGTTTCACAAAGAGCTTGTCTGATTAATTCCAATTCTTTTAATGTAATGTCACATTCAATAAACTGCTTATCTTCAACCCTGTCATTAATAATGCTGCGCACAATTTTCTCAATTTTTTCTGGGGTTGGATTTGGCATTGAACGCACAGCAGCCTCTACGCTGTCTGCAATGCAGATGACGGCGGCTTCTTTTGTTTGGGGTTTAGGCCCTTCGTAACGATAGTCTTCTTCTTTTATCTCTTCTTCTGTTTGTTCCAGCGCTTTATGATAGAAAAACTTTAACAAAGATGTTCCATGATGCTGTTCCGCAATATCAACAATCTCTTTGGGTAGCTTATGTTTGCGCAAAATAGCTGCTCCGTCTGTTGTATGAGACGTGATGATATTTTTACTAACTTTTGGAGATAGCGCATCATGTGGATTGCGAATATTCATTTGGTTTTCAATAAAATACTGAGGCCGCTTCGTCTTACCAATATCATGATAATAGGCCCCTACACGTGCGAGCAAGCCGTTGGCCCCAATAGTTTCACAAGCGGCCTCTGACAAGTTAGCTACCATTACGCTATGATGATACGTACCCGGCGTTTCGGTTAAAATTTTTCTCAGTAAAGGATGGTTGGGACTAGATAGCTCAATTAGTTTCATCGTCGATAAAATCCCAAAGCCACTTTCAAAGAAAGGGAGCAAACCAATAGCTAATACTGAAGAAATAATACCAGATGCCATTGCCATTAAGCTATAGTAGCCAAGCTCCACCGTATCTAACTGACCATTTTTAATAAAAATAATGGATAGACTAACGATAACATTCATTAGTGCAACAACAAGTCCTGCTTGTAGCACTCTTGCTTTGCGCTGTTTGTCCATTAAAAACAAAATGGCTGTAATATTACTAATCAACAAGTAAATCCCTATATTCATATTAAAAGCTGTTGTCAATTCACCGTTAAAGATAATGCTACCGCAAATGGCAAAGAGTATGCTAGAGATAATCGCAATCTTCTCATTCATTAACACTCGCAGCAGAATACCACCAACAGCCACAGGGGCTAAATAGCCAATTTCAGATAAATCAATTCGTTGAAAAAAGCTTAAGATCTTCATTAAAGCAATCGTAATGCTCGTGATAATCGCATATAAAAGGAGTGGCTTATATGTATTTGCATGAAAGCCGCGCAAATAAAAAGCTGCTCCGCCAATCATAATAATAATTAACAAGCTTAAGCCAATAAACGGCTGCAGCATTCCTTTATTATTTAACAGCCCAGCAAGCTGAAGCTGGCGGTAGATATCGGCATTAATGAGCTGATTTTCTTCCACAATAATTTGACCTTGCTTAATTCTTACAGGCTCTACTTTCTCAACTGCTGCCTGGCGATTTTCAGATGTTTTTTGTGGGTCATAAATAACATTTGGAATAATAGAAGATCTTGCAATTTCATTCATTGCCGCCTTTAGATTAGAACTTACATTAGTCGTATACACCAACTGCCCTTCAGCTTGGTCTTTCATTTCTTCTAAGTCACTAATCATGACTTGGTTTTTCATTACGTGATGGACCGCTGTAACAACCGCATCTTTGGCAACCGATAATTCTTCTTTGTTCGTCTGTAAAAGCTCACTAATTGCCTTGTCAGATAGATCCTTGCGAATATTATCCGGAAGCTTATCCTTCAACATTTCTTGTTTGCTTGCTTCGCTTTTATTTTCTAGCTGATCGTATTCTTTATTCACTTCAATAATAGCATCAAAAATAGATGCGACAAGATCGACCTGGTTTTGTGCATATTCTGTTTTTTGTGTATACACATCTTCAACTGCTTCTTTTGCCTCTGCCTTTTTCTTTTCAGTACTCTCTTTATCCTCAATTGTCACAGGTGAATAAATCGTCTCCGGTGAAATCGATAGAAGCCTCAAGTCCAATTCTTCTGGCTTTACATTGCTATACATAGACGCAAACATAATGAGACCAATTAAAGCATATAACCCTAGTTGAATTAACCGCAGCTTTTCGATCTGTGCCATTGTTTGTTTCAAAAACCGAAACTTTGACACACCAATTTCCCCCTTTTACAAAAAATAGACCCTAAATTAAAGGGTCTCTTTGTCAAATTGGTCATACGCTTGAATAATTCGACCAACCAATGGATGACGAACAACATCTGATTGATCTAAATGGATAAACGAAATGCCTGTTACATTATTTAATATTTTTGTAACTGACCCTAAACCAGACTTCACACCTCTAGGCAAGTCCACCTGTGATACGTCACCTGTAATAATCATTTTTGACCCGAAACCCAATCTAGTTAAAAACATTTTCATCTGTGCTAATGTTGTATTTTGCGCCTCATCTAAAATGACAAAAGCATCGTCTAAGGTACGCCCACGCATATAAGCAAGCGGTGCAATTTCAATTACGCCCCTTTCGATTAATCGCTGCGTGTGCTCGGTTCCTAACACATCGTGCAACGCATCATATAGTGGTCGTAAATAAGGATCCACCTTTTCCTTTAAATCTCCCGGTAGAAAACCTAAGCTTTCCCCTGCTTCAACAGCTGGGCGCGTTAAGATAATACGCTTTACAAATCCATTTTTCAAAGCATTAACGGCCATTACAACGGCTAAATACGTTTTTCCCGTTCCCGCTGGTCCAATACCAAATACAAGGTCATTCTTTTTAATAGCAGAAATATAGTGGCTTTGTCCCAACGTCTTAACACGAATTGACTTGCCTTGTACATTTTTGGCAATCTCTTCTTCGTATACATCTTCAAAAAACTCCAGCGTACCCTTTTTGGCGAGCTGAATAGCGTAGACAACATCTCGTTCTGAAATTGTAATGTTTTTACGAATAATTTTTACTAGTTTTTTTAACATTTCTTCAACGGTTTGTACATCTTCAGGGTTACCTGAAACAATAACTGTTTCACCTCGAGAGATGATGTTGACATTCATTTCTTCTTCAATTCTCTTTAAGTTAACATCCTGTACACCGAATAAAGAAATTGCTTCATTTGAATCGTCAAGTTGTACGTTAATTGTTACTAGCTGTTCTGACATTCCTCAATCTCCTTGAATAATTGGTTGGGTACTCGCAATATTTTCTATAACTTGGTAATGTATTGATAATTTTACTTTACCATTCTCAAGTTGTTGGTGCAAAACTTTTTCACCTTTTATTTCAGCATCTTCACTTAAAAATGCTTTTAATTGTTTCCGACCCGTTTCAAGCCCTTTTTCAACGGCTTCTTGTTTAGAGTATACCCGTTTTGTGCTTTGATCTTCTCTTATAATAACTTTTTCATAAGAAAGCGGTGTTTTCCATTTAAAAAAATACAGCGGCTTTACTTCTTTTTCAACTTTTGTCGTTCTATACTTTTCTTTTGAAAACGCCCAAAGCGGCATTTTAAATGCGCTTAAATCTAAGTAATGCTTACTATAGGATTCTCCTGTTAACACATGAAAATTAGTTTCAAGTGGAACTTCTACTTCAGACTTGTACCATGTTTCCCCGTAAACTTCTCCTTTAGCTGATACAACCTTCTTATTTTTCTCATTGCCAATAATACCAGAAACCAGCACCTCACCTTCATTAACCACATCGTTTACTTTTACCAAAGATTGTCCTTTCTCCACAAACATTTTTGTAATCGTTGCTTTTTTTGCTGCAACTAAGTGCTGGTAAGAAGATTTCTCTTGGGGTTTTGGCTCATTTTTCTCAACCACTTGAAAGTGATAAGAAGTTCCTTTAACCTCTACACCGACCCATGTGATGTTATTCATGGAATCGGTTAAGTAACGCTGTATTTGTTCAGGGCTACCTAGTAAAAATTGAAATTCCCCTCTCTTAACGCCCACTTCCTTTAGCTTCTTGGTCATTTCATATTCTGTTTCTGGAGAAGCTCCAGTTATTTCAACTTTCCATATCATATTAGATAGCAGCGTGAGCAAAAGAAAAAAAGAAAGAAAACCTAAGACAAACCCGCTGTTTCTCCACATTGTTTTTGTTAAAAAAGGAAAGCCTTGCCGACGTACAAAATAAATTTTGCAGTCAGCTTTTCGAATCAGTATACGAATTTTTTTAACATCTTTCAACAAAATAGTGGCTGTAATACAACCCTCTTCTACTTTTTTGACATGAGAGACCATAATTCCTTGGCGTACGCATAAATTCACAAAACGTTCAATGCCTTTTCCAACAATTCGAATTCGCACGGTTCCAATAATAAAGTTTGTCCATCCATTCTTCATTATGTTCCTCCTACCCCTACTGTTCTAAATAAAGAACTTGATTAATTTTCCCTTCTAATACTAATTCTTCAGGTAAAATCACCTTTATCACGAGTCCTTCACCGCGGACTAGCATTTGTCCCTGCTTTAACAACACTCGTATTTCAGTATCAGAAAAGGCTAATAAACCTTTATGATTTTCAATATATATGTGTATTTGTCCAACTAACGTAATCCGAGGAAGATCCATTAACACATCAGCGGGTAGTTCCATCGTTTTCGTCATCCATCTTTTCATTTGCTGTCTCCATGTTTTGCTCATAAAAAAGAACCCCCTTTCATCTCATGTTTATGAGAAAGGGGGTTAATGTATCACATCTATTTATCTTTTATAACTTTGTCTTTTCGACTTTGGTGGTCCTAGTACTTCCGACCAAATAACTCCTTGAACTGCTGATTTCTTTGAAAATGCAACAGGACGAGTAGACGTTCTCTGCTTCTTATCGATGGTTAGAGATGAGCCTCCAACAGCTCGCTTCGGCATTTCCCTTTGGGTCTTTAGCTGTTCAAGCTTTTCTTGAAGCTCATTGCGAACTGCTTGAGCTTCTTCTTGCATATCTTTCTTAACTTCTACTACCGTTTCCTTTTCATCACGATCAGAAGGACGGTACGGTATTCGTTGCGGACGATTTCTCTCTTCTCTAGAAGTAGGATTACCAACAGGAGGCATTGGCTGGCGCTGTGGACGTTTTTCTTGATCCTCTGCACCCGAACCAATATAACGTTGAATAACGTTTAAAATAAAGCCTCCGACGATGATAACAAGAAAGAGATTTCCGATAATAAATTCAAATATACCTTGAATTACGTTCATGAGGAGAGTCCTCCTTACTTCTCTTCTTCATCCTGTCCCATTTTACCGATAGAGTCTCTCATATCTGTATCTGCATCAATGTTTCGGATATTCATATAATCCATCACGCCAAGATTGCCAGAGCGCAGTGCTTCTGCCATTGCTAACGGAACTTCCGCTTCTGCTTCTACTACTTTTGCACGCATCTCTTCTACTTTTGCACGCATCTCTTGCTCTTGCGCTACAGCCATTGCACGACGTTCTTCCGCTTTTGCTTGTGCAATATTTTTGTCAGCTTCTGCTTGATCAATTTGAAGAACGGCACCGATGTTTTTACCGATATCAATATCTGCAATATCAATCGATAGAATTTCAAAAGCTGTGCCTGAATCTAATCCTTTTGTTAAAACAGTTTGTGAAATCATATCCGGGTTTTCTAACACCTTTTTATGATCTTGCTGAGAACCAATGGTAGAAACAATTCCTTCACCAACACGAGCAATAACTGTCTCTTCTCCAGCTCCCCCTACTAAACGATCGATGTTTGCACGTACTGTAATACGAGCTTTTGCTTTTACTTCAATACCATCCATCGCAACACCTGAAATGAATGGTGTTTCAATTACTTTTGGGTTAACGCTCATTTGAACAGCTTCTAATACATTACGCCCAGCTAAATCAATAGCAGCTCCGCGCTCAAATGATAACTCAATATTTGCACGCTGAGCAGCGATTAATGCATTAACAACGCGATCAACGTTACCACCTGCTAAATAGTGACTCTCTAGCTGATTTGTTGAAACATCCAATCCAGCTTTACTTGCTTTAATTAAAGGATTTACAACGCGAGATGGAATAACGCGACGTAATCTCATTCCCACTAGTGTAAAAATACTAATACGTACACCTGCTGCTAATGCTGAAATCCACAGCATTACCGGTACAAACGTAAAGAAAACGGCTAATAAAATGATTGCTAAGCCAATTCCCACAAAAAATAATAAGCTACCTGGTTCCATTATTTAATTTCCTCCTCAGTTGGTAAATCTTTCACTTTACGTACAACAACTCGTGAACCTTCTACTTTCATTACTTTCACTTTAACATCTTTTGCCAAATAATTCCCTTCTGATACTACATCGATGTATTCATCATCAATGGAAACTGTACCAGATGGTCGAAGTGGTGTAACCGTTATTCCTTCTTTGCCAATTAGTTCATAACGATTTTGGTTTGAAACATAACCCGATTCGGTATTCAATGAATCACTTAACACCATTTTTCTCAACGTTTTCATTCTCTTACCAAAAAATTTCACCATAACAAACGCTCCTCCCAAAGCAACAGCACAAGCAATGATCAGTGACACGCCCATTTGCATGTAGTTGTCCGTAGTAAGAAAGAAGCTAATAAAGATAGCCCCTAACCCAATGATCCCCAGTATTCCACCCGGTAAAAAAAGCTCGAGTAATAAAAGAACTATTCCAATAATAAATACAATAATTGCTTCCATTCCTGCTAACCCTGCTACAAGATGACCATAAAAGAATAGAAGCAGCGCACCAATTCCCATAGATCCAGCTAAACCAAACGTTGGCGTATATAACTCGATCACTAAACCTAGCCCTCCTATTGACAGCAAAATCGGTACGACTACTGGATTGGTAACAAAACGAGCAATATGCTCTGCCCAACTAACTTTTGTTGTAATCACATCCGATTTTTCATAGCCTAATTTATTTAATAGCTCGTTTAAATTAGCAACTGTACCTTCAGAGTATTGTACGTTTTCGGCTTGTTTTGGGGTCAGCGTCAATAGTTCTTTATTCGTTATGTCCAGCTCTGGCAGCTCAATTGATTTATCTGCCATTGCCATTGCATATTTAGGATCACGTCCATTTTGCTCAGCGGCACTTTTCATTGCAGACAGCCAGTAAGACTGTGCCTTATCATCTGCTGCGTTGCCGGATCCATCAATAACGGCTGCAGAACCCATCGTTGATCCAGGAGTCATATAAATTTGATCAGCATTTAATGCAATGTATGCTCCTGCAGACAATGCTTTCTTATTGACAAAAGCAACAATGGGAATGTCCGTTTTTGTAATACTCTTGCCAATGTCAGAAGCGGCATCTACGGCTCCACCAGGGGTATTAATATCTAATACAATCAATTCAGCCTGTTCAGCTTCAGCTTCTTTAATGCTGCGATTTAAAAAGGCTAAAAGGCCTTTTTCGACCGTATCTTCAACTGGGATTACGTATACTTTTTTTGAATTAGCAGTGAAGGTTTGCGGTAAAAAACAAAGTATGATGAACGTAGCGGCAATGATGCTTAAAGTTATTTTTTTCACTTATCCTATCACCCCTCCTCTCTTTGCATCATATGAGTGCTTATCTTTTTATACGATTAACTTTACAAATAGTTTCAAGTTTTTGAAACTTTTTTATGTATTAATTGATAGAGACATATAAAAAACACCTTACGTGTGTAAGGTGTTTTTTACGATAAGTGTTGAAGAACAAGCTTATTTACAAGAGAGCCATCAGCTTTACCTTTCACTTTAGGCATAAGCGCTCCCATAACTTTCCCCATATCAGCTTTAGAGGAAGACTGCGTTTCTTCAATCGTTGCTTTAATCAATTCGCTTAACTCTTCTTCACTTAGTTGCTTAGGCGCATAAGCTTCTAATATAACTAATTCAGAATGAATTTTATCAACAAGATCTTGACGACCTGCTTTCTCAAATTCATGGAGGGAGTCTTTACGTTGTTTGAATTCGCGAGAAATAACCGTCAACTCGTCTGCTTCAGTTAGATCGTGGCCCAACTTAATGGCTTCATTTTGAAGAGATGCTTTTACCATGCGAATCACGGTTAGCTTCTCTTTCTCTTTGTTTTTCATCGCTTGCTTCATATCACTATTTAAACGCTCGAGAAGACTCATAATAAATCCACCCTCTTATTAGAACTTGCGCTTTCTAGCAGCTTCAGATTTCTTCTTACGCTTTACGCTAGGCTTTTCATAGAATTCGCGCTTTCTTGCTTCTTGTAACGTACCAGTTTTTGAAACTGAACGTTTGAAGCGACGAAGAGCATCTTCAAGCGATTCGTTTTTACGAACAACTGTTTTTGACATTCTAATTCCCTCCCTCCGAACAAAACCACTAACATCATAATGACATGTGTTAGACATGTCTTTTGCCATTATAATATAATGAACTCTTAAGGTCAACCAGTTTAAATAAAGTAATAAACCCATTCAATTGTATTTTATGAATTCACTTATTAAACCATACCCATTTTTTCAAGTAGTTATAAAGCTGATGCACGCAGATTGACTTTATTCTGCAAATCCACGTGCATTCTTTAAAATTAAGAGCTTAGTTTAACGCGATCAGTTGGCATTTCTACCTCATCCATCACGCGGACAAATTCACCTTCATTATAAGGGTAACCTGCTTTAGAGATTTTCACTTTAACAAGCTTTCCAACCATTTCTTCCGTTGCTGGGAACACTACTTTCAAATAGTTATCCGTATAACCCACATACAAATTGCTATTTGACTCTTCTTTGTAACGTTCTTCTGGAATCACTTCCAACACTTCACCTTCAAATTCTGAAGCATACTCTTTTGCCAGTTGATTTGAAAGTTCAATTAAGCGATGTACGCGCTCGTTTTTCACTTCTTCATCAATTTGGTCATCCATACGAGCAGCCGGTGTACCTGTACGCTTAGAGTACGGGAACACGTGAAGCTCTGAGAATTTATGCTCTTTAATGAAGTTATATGTTTCCATAAATTCTTCTTCTGTTTCACCAGGGAATCCTACAATTACATCAGATGTAATCGCAAGACCAGGTAACGCTTCTTTTAAGCGAGTCAAACGCTCTCCGAAAAATTCCATTGTGTACTTACGACGCATGCGTTTTAACACTGTATTTGATCCAGATTGAAGGGGAACGTGTAAATGGCGAACAACCATTTCAGATTTATCCAACACGTCAATAACTTCGTCTGTAATCTGACTAGCTTCAATTGATGAAATACGGATACGTTTTAATCCTTTTACTTGAGACTCTAAATCACGTAGTAGCTGTGCAAGATTATAATCTTTCATATCTTCACCATAGCCACCTGTATGAATTCCTGTTAACACAATCTCTTTATAACCAGCATCTACTAATTGTTGAGCTTGCGCTACAACTTCTTTTGGATCACGTGAACGCATTAAGCCTCTTGCCCAAGGAATAATACAGAACGTACAGAAATTGTTACAACCTTCTTGAATCTTCAAAGATGCACGTGTACGGTCTGTGAAAGCTGGTACATCTAACTCTTCATATACACGTGTTTTCATGATATTTCCTACGCCGTTAATCGGCTGACGCTCTTGCTTAAATTGTTCAATGTAATCTAGCATCTTTACACGATCCTGTGTACCTACAACAATATCCACGCCAGGAATCGCCATTATTTCTGCTGGTGATGTTTGTGCGTAACAACCCGTTACACAAATAACCGCATCTGGGTTTTTACGAATTGCACGACGAATTACTTGACGACTTTTTTTATCACCTGTGTTCGTTACCGTACAGGTATTGATAACATATACATCAGCAGTTTGCTCATATTCTACGCGATCGTAGTTAGCTCCTTTAAACAACTGCCAAATAGCTTCTGTTTCATAGTGATTCACTTTACACCCTAATGTGTGGAAAGCAACTGTTGGCATTGTATTCACCCCATTAACTCAGTTTGATATGATATAGCAGATAGCACGTATAGCGGTGCTGTTTCTGCACGTAAAATTCGAGGACCGAATCCACATTTAGTAAATTGATGTTCTTCTAAAAACGCAACTTCTTGTTCTGTCAATCCACCTTCTGGTCCAATAACAACCAAAAGAGAATCACCAGACTGCAGATGAGATAAAACATGATGCAAATTAGAAGCTTCACCTTGCTTAGCTACTTCTTCATACGCTACGATTTTATGCGTATATTCACTTGCTGCAACAAGCTGTTTTAAAGTCATGGGACTATCAACAGCTGGCACTATGGTACGGTGGGATTGCTCTGCAGCTTCCTTTGCAATTTTGTTCCATCTCTCTAATTTCTTTTTGCCTTTTTTCTCGTCCCATTTCACAATGGAGCGATCCGCAATAAAAGGGATAAACTTCGTTGCGCCAAGTTCTGTCCCTTTTTGAATAATAAGCTCAAGCTTATCCCCTTTAGGCAACCCGCTCACAATCGTAACTGTCACAGGCATCTCTTTTTCTTCACTTAACCATTCTATAATAGATCCTTGGATTTCGTCAGTGGAAATCATTTCAATCTCACAAAGAGCCGCTTGTCCGTTTTCATTACAACAAATAACGCGCTCTCCTTCTGACATTCTCATCACTCGCTGGATGTGGTGAGCATCTGAATCAATAATTTTCACCGTTCTATCAACAAATTGATCATTTTTTAAAAAATAACGTTGCACAGCTACACCTTCTCACTTATCAAGCTTGTTTAGTTGCAATAATAGCTACCCAATCTTCCATCATTGTCACTTCTTCAATAACAAATCCAGCTTTCACAAGGGCTTCTTTTACTTCTTCTTTCTTAGCACTAATAATACCTGATGTAATAAACGAACCGCCTGGCTTCAAAACTGCATATGCATCGTCAACAAAGCGAACGATAATTTCTGCTAAAATATTTGCAACAACAACGTCTACAGGACCTTCAATATTATTTAAAAGGTTGTTTTGAGCAACCGTTACAGCACCTTGCACTTTGTTTAGCTTTACGTTTAAACGAGCTGAACGAACCGCTACTTCATCAAGGTCAAGCGCTCTTACAGATTTCGCACCAAGCATTGCTGCACCAATACTCAAAACACCGGAACCTGTTCCGACATCAATAACCGTATCATTTTCTTTAACCGTTCGCTCAAGTCCTTGCAACGACATGACTGTTGTTGGGTGGGTCCCTGTTCCAAACGCCATCCCTGGATCTAATTCAATAATTAATTCATCTGTGTTGACTTTTTCATAGTTTTCCCAAGTAGGAACAATTGTAAAACGCTCAGATATTTTTACAGGATGATAGTATTTCTTCCAAGCAGTAGCCCACTCTTCTTCATTTACCTCACTGATTGTCACTTTGTTTGCACCTAAATCAAAATCATAAACTAACAAGCCATTAATAGCTTCTTTAATACCTTCAACCGTCTCACCTAAGAAGCTGTTTACAGGAAGGTATGCCTTTACGATTACACCTTCTTCAGGGTAATCATCGGCATTAAGCTGGTAGATTTCCCCAAAAGTTGTATCCCTCTCTTTTATTAAATCTGCTGGATCTTCGATTACAACACCGCTTGCTCCTGATTCATGTAAAATATGTGAGATTGGTTCAATCGCTTCCTGTGTCGTATGAATACAAATTTCAGACCATTTCATCTCTACCAACTTCATCCCTTCTGTTTTTTCGCTTTATTTTGTTTTATCACAGCTGACAGGTTGGTAAAGCATTTTACCAACCTGTCAATGTTTATTATTCGCCTTTAATTGCTCTCTTTACTTTTGCAAAGAAAGAATCGTGTTGCTCATCAACTGCTTCTTGTCCGCTTAACTCTGCGAACTCTCGAATTAATTGTTTTTGTTTCTCAGAGAGCTTTGTTGGTGTAACAACGCGCACATGAATATGTTGGTCACCCTGACCATATCCTCGAACGTTTGCTACTCCTTTTCCTTTTAGTCGGAACCTTGTACCCGTTTGAGTACCTGCAGGAATTTTCAGCTTTACTTTTCCATGTAGCGTCGGTACTTCCACTTCATCTCCCAATGCAGCTTGTGCAAAGGTTAACGGCATTTCACAATAAATATCATCACCGTCACGCTCAAAGAGCTCATGTGATCGAACGTTAAACACAACGTATAAGTCTCCAGATGGACCGCCATTTGCACCCGGTTCTCCTTGACCACTCACACGAAGCTGTTGGCCATCATCCACACCAGCTGGGATTTTCACATTAATTTTACGACGTTTTGTTACTTTGCCTTCACCGTGGCATGTTGAACATTTTTGCTCAATTTTCTTACCAGTCCCATTACAATGATGGCAAGCACGACGGTTTACTACACGACCAAACGGCGTGTTTTGTTCTACATTTAATTGTCCAGAACCGTTACAATGTGAACACGTGCTGACTTTTGTACCTGGCTTTGCACCCGATCCGTTACATGTGTCACACGTTTCTTCACGAGGAATTTCAATAGTTGTTTCTTTTCCGAATACCGCCTCTTCAAACGATAATGTCATCGTGTACTGTAAATCGGCACCTTGCCTTGGAGCATTAGGGTCTCTTCTACGACCTCCGCCACCAAAGATTGAACTAAAAATATCTTCAAAGCCAAAACCGCCAAAGTCTGAACCTCCGCCAAAACCACCAAAGCCCTGGTTTGGATCAGTATGACCAAATTGATCATAGTGTGCTTTCTTTTGGTCATCACTTAACACTTCATATGCTTCTTTGACTTCTTTAAATTGCTCTGCAGCATCCTCGGCTTTATTAATATCCGGATGATATTTTTTTGAAAGCTTACGATACGCTTTTTTAATCTCATCTTTTGTAGCGCCTTTGCTGATGCCGAGTACTTCATAGTAATCTCGCTTACTCATCAATACTCACTCCCGAATCGTTTCACATAAACGTAATTGTATCATCATTAATCTTTTCATCGCAACAGAAAAGTTAAGCGATACACCGAACCTATTGTGAATTGCTATTTTTGTACGTTAAAAAAGTCAAAGCCAAGAGATAGCTTGACTTTGACTTTTAAAATCCTGTGAATTGCACCGTGGCGTCCTTCACATTAGTCGTCAAGATGCATTATTTTTTATCGTCGTTTACTTCTTCAAACTCTGCATCTACAACATCATCATTTTGAGCACCTTCGCCACCAGCTGCTTGCTGAGCTTGTTGAGCTTGCTCATACATTTTCACCGTTAAAGCTTGAACAACTTCTTGAAGCTCATCTTTTTTCGCTTTGATTTCTTCAAGGTCATTCTTTTCGATTGCAGCTTTTAACGCATCTTTTGCTTCGTTAGCTTTTGCTACTTCAGCTTCTTCAACCTTACCTTCAAGGTCTTTCAACGTTTTTTCAGTTGTAAATACAAGTTGATCTGCTTCATTGCGTAATTCAACTTCTTCTTTACGTTGTTTATCTGCATCTGCGTTATCTTCTGCTTCTTTTACCATGCGTTCGATTTCATCATCTGATAAACCAGTAGAAGACTTAATTGTAATTGCTTGCTCTTTATTTGTACCTAAATCTTTTGCACGTACGTTTACGATACCGTTCTTATCAATATCAAAGCTTACTTCGATTTGAGGTACACCACGTGGAGCTGGTGGAATGTCCGTTAATTGGAAACGACCTAACGTTTTGTTATCAGCTGACATTGGACGCTCACCTTGAAGTACGTGAATGTCTACAGCCGTTTGGTTATCAGCTGCTGTTGAGAATACTTGTGATTTACTTGTAGGAATTGTTGTGTTGCGCTCAATTAGCTTTGTGAATACGCCGCCCATTGTTTCAATTCCTAAAGATAGTGGCGTTACGTCTAATAACACTACGTCTTTTACATCACCAGTTAATACTCCACCTTGAATTGCTGCACCTAAAGCAACAACTTCATCAGGGTTTACGCCTTTATGAGGCTCTTTACCAGTTTCTTTTTTAATGGCTTCTTGCACCGCTGGGATACGAGTAGAACCACCAACTAAAATTACTTTATCTAGCTCACTTGCAGAGAGACCAGCATCTTGTAAAGCTTGACGTACTGGAGCCATTGTACGCTCTACTAGATCTGCAGATAATTCTTCAAACTTCGCACGTGATAGCGTTACTTCTAAGTGAAGCGGTCCAGCTTCGCCAGCTGTGATAAACGGTAGTGAAACTTGTGTAGAAGTTACACCAGATAAATCTTTTTTCGCTTTTTCAGCAGCATCTTTTAGACGTTGAAGTGCCATTTTATCTTTAGCTAAATCAATGCCATTTTCTTTTTTAAACTCTGCTACTAAGTAATCGATGATTACTTGGTCAAAGTCATCTCCACCAAGGCGGTTGTCACCAGCAGTTGAGCGCACTTCGAATACGCCATCTCCTAGCTCTAGAATTGATACGTCAAACGTACCTCCACCTAAGTCGTATACAAGTACAGTTTGGTCTTCGTCTGTTTTTTCTAACCCGTATGCAAGAGCAGCCGCTGTTGGTTCGTTGATAATACGCTCAACTTCTAAACCAGCAATTTTACCAGCATCTTTTGTTGCTTGACGCTCAGCATCGTTAAAGTATGCAGGAACCGTGATAACTGCTTTTGTTACAGGCTCACCTAAGTACTCCTCTGCATATCCTTTTAAATGTTGCAGAATAATTGCTGACATTTCTTGAGGTGTATACTCTTTTCCTTCAGCTTCTACTTTGTGATCTGTACCCATGTGACGTTTAATTGAGATGATTGTGTTTGGATTTGTAATTGCTTGACGCTTTGCTACTTCCCCAACTTGACGCTCACCGTTTTTAAACGCAACAACAGATGGTGTTGTACGATTTCCTTCTGGATTTGGGATTACTTTTGGCTCGCCGCCTTCTAAAACAGCGACACAAGAGTTCGTTGTACCTAAGTCGATACCAATGATTTTACTCATGTAAAATAACCTCCTTGTTTTATGTAATAATTTTATTGATTTACTTTTACCATTGCAGGGCGAATAATTTTATCCTTTAGCTTATACCCTTTTTGAAGTTCTTCTACGACTGTATTTGATTCATACGCCTCATCTTCTACTTGCATAACAGCTTGATGTTCATAAGGGTCGAACGGTTTTCCAACAGATTCAATTGCCTCAACACCTTCTTTTTGAAGTGCCTCAACTAATTGACGGTAAACCATTTCTACACCTTTCATTACAGACTTCGTGTTCTCATCTTCTGTGTTAACCTGTAGAGCACGGTCAAAGTTATCCAGTGCTGGTAAGATGTCTGTCACTAAAGATTGCGCACGATATTTCTGTGCTGCTTCTGCATCAAGACGAGAACGACGACGGAAATTATCGAAATCAGCTTGTAGACGTACATATCTATTTTCCTGTTCTTCAAGCTGTTGCTTTAATTGGTCAATTTGTGTTTGAAGAGTAGCCTCTACAGATTCTTCAACAGTTTCTTCTTGCTGATTTTCTGTATCTACAGTTTCTTCTACTACTTCTTCTACTTGTTCTTCTACTTGCTTTTCGTTTGACAATTCCTTCACCTCCTTAAAGTTAGAGCACGTTCATGCCGCTGTCTATTTTATCATAGGAAAGGCAGGAAGCAATATCTTCCAGCACTTTCCTTATATTTTTATTGCTTGTATAAATTCGTTAATAAGCGGGACATATCGGAAGATAACAATGTCATTAAGCTAATAGCTCGCGCATATTCCATGCGAGTCGGACCTAGTAAAGCAATGGTACCAATTTGTTCTTCACCAAACGAATACGTAGCGGTAATTAAACTGCAATCAGCCATTTCGTTCACTTCATTTTCACGACCAATTTTAACGTGAATACCAGATTTGCTAGACGTTAAAAGCTGCGAAAACTCTTTTTCATGTTCAATAATAGTGAATAAATCACGAATTTTATCGATGTTATGAAACTCAGGTTGAGCAAACATATTCGTTTTTCCACCGATAACCATTTTACCGCTTGTGTTTAGCTTTAATGCATCGTTTAAAATCGTCATCGTTTCTTTATACCCTCGAATATGATTCTTTAGCAATAACGCTACTTCTTTGTACATCTTATCATGTAGCTCAGTAATCCGAACGCCCACTAACTTATCGTTTAAAATATTGACCATCTTTTCAATATCTGATGCGCCAATTCCAGCAGGTAAAGTAATTGTACGATGCTGTACGTGACCTGCATCTGTAACAATAATAGCAACGGCTGATTCTTCAGTTAGCGGCAAAATTTGCAGCTGCTTCAGCTTATTGGTTACCGCTTTAGGGCCAAGAACAATTGACGTTAGGCTTGTTAAATCTGATAAAATCTGAGCAGATTTTTGTACAATCTCTTCCAGCTCAACAACGCGTTCAGCAAAAAGAGAATTAACCGTTGAAATATCTTCATCCGTTAATAGCTGCGGAGACAATAAATGATCCACATAATAGCGATATCCTTTTTCAGACGGAACGCGCCCTGAAGATGTATGAGTTTTTTCAATAAAGCCAAGCTCTTCTAAATCAGACATTTCATTGCGAATTGTTGCTGAGCTAAAATTAATCTCACTTTTTTTAGAAAGTGTACGAGAGCCAACAGGCTGTGCAGATCGAATAAAATCATCAATTATGACTTGTAAAATTAATAGCTGTCGATCAGTAAGCACGTTTCATCACCTCTGTTAGCACTCTAAAAGCTTGAGTGCTAAATCTAATAATAAATTACCAAATCATCATGGGTCATGTCAACGATTAGATTCCACCAATAAATGCCTGGAATACTTCATTTCCTAGAAAGCGCCCTTTTTTTGTTAATCGTAGCGAACTGTCTGTCTCTTCAAGCAGCCCTTTGTTAACATACTCTTGTATCGGTTTTGAAAAAACTTCATTCATTTCTACTTTATACTTGTCATAAAAATTAGCTTTATTCACACCATCTGTTTTGCGCAGCCCTAAAAACATTTCCTCTTCCATTCTTTCCACTTTAGAAACAGAAATTTCATCTAAGCAGGCACTCTTTGTTTCCGTAATAGTTTGCATATATTTTTTCAATGGTGCAATATTAGACCGTCTAATTCCATCAATATAACTATGTGCTCCTGCTCCTATTCCGTAGTAGTCATTATTATCCCAATATGTGAGGTTATGAAGGCTTTCGTAGCCCAAGCGAGCAAAATTGCTAATCTCATATTGAGAATATCCGTGCTTCTCCATCTCATCCATTAACATCTCGTACATGAACGCTTCATCTTCCTGGGAAGGCACGCGAAGCTGTCCTTTATTCATCAAGTTATAAAATACTGTTTTAGGCTCAATGATTAAAGAATAAGCAGAAATATGCTCTACGTCCATTGAGAACGCAATATCAAGCGTTTCTTTAAAATCAGAAATCGTTTGACCAGGCAAGCTGTACATGAGATCTAAGCTGATATTTTCAAACCCTATCTTTCTAGCTTCATCAACGGCTTGAAATGCTTGTTGGTTACTGTGAACACGTCCAATTTTTTCAAGGAGCTTTTCGTTAAATGTTTGAACTCCAATACTTAAGCGGTCTACACCGTACGCATGTAAAACTCGTAATTTCTCTGCTGTCAGCTCATTTGGGTTTGCTTCAAACGTAAACTCTTTTACATTTTGAACCGGAAATGATTCGTGAATCGATTCTAAAAAGTAAGTCAACTGCTTCTCATCGAGAGCTGTTGGAGTTCCTCCACCAACAAAAATTGTCCTTAATTGATTAGCAGGATATTTTGCTACTGTATGCCTCATCTCGTCCCTCATTTTTTCTAGATAAGGCATAACCGGCTGATTTTTGAAAAATACTTTATTAAAGTCACAGTAGTGACAAATATGATGACAAAAAGGAATATGCAAATAAGCTGCTTCAATCATTGTCTTCCACCTCAAAATAGTTAAAGTAAATGATAAAAATACCGCAGATGCTCTCTGCGGTATTTTTATCGTAACGCGCCTTTAATCGCTCTACGCTATAGTGTAACAAATCAATCAGTTATACAACACTAAACTGCTTATGTTAAATAATTCCTCACTCTTCATCCATACGTAATACAGCCATGAATGCTTCTTGTGGAACTTCTACTGATCCGACTTGCTTCATTCTTTTCTTACCTTCTTTTTGTTTCTCAAGAAGCTTACGCTTACGAGAAATATCCCCACCGTAACATTTTGCTAATACATTTTTTCGAATGGCTTTGATTGTTGAACGCGCGACAATCTTCTGACCAATAGCTGCTTGAATAGGCACTTCAAACTGCTGACGTGGAATCAGTTCTTTTAATTTTTCTACGATGATTTTACCGCGATCATATGCTGAGTCACGGTGCACAATGAAGGATAGTGCATCGACTTTTTCTGCATTTAATAAGATATCCATTTTTACGAGCTTAGATTCTTTATAACCAATTAGTTCATAATCAAAAGATGCATACCCTTTTGTGTTTGATTTTAGTTGATCAAAGAAATCATACACAATCTCAGCTAGCGGAATCTCATACACAATACTTACTCGATTTGCATCTAAGTACTGCATGTCGATGAAATTACCACGCTTTTTCTGACAAAGCTCCATAACTGCTCCTACATAATCATTAGGAACCATCATTGTTGCTTTTACATAAGGCTCTTCAACTTTTTCAATCTTTTGAGCATCTGGCATATTAGACGGATTATCAACAGATACTTTCTCACCATCTGTCATGTATACATCGTAAATAACACTTGGCGCTGTTGTAATCAAGTCAATCTTAAACTCACGCTCAATACGCTCTTGGATAATCTCCATGTGAAGGAGGCCCAAGAATCCACAACGGAAACCAAACCCTAACGCTTGAGATGTCTCTGGTTCAAACTGAAGAGCTGAATCATTCAGTTCTAGTTTTTCTAAAGCTTCGCGTAAGTCGTTATATTTGGCTGTATCGATTGGATACAAGCCGCAATATACCATTGGATTTAATCGGCGGTAACCAGGTAAGGGTTCAGTTGCACCATTTTTAGCAAGTGTAATCGTATCCCCTACGCGTGTATCTCCTACGTTTTTGATAGCAGCTGTTAAATATCCTACATCTCCAACAGATAGTTCGTCCTGTGGAACTGCTTTTGGTGTTAACACACCAATTTCAGTAACTTCAAATTCTTTTCCTGTTGCCATCATGCGAATTTTATCGCCTGTTTTGACCGACCCTTCTACAATACGAATAGATGCAACAACACCACGATAAGCATCATAGAATGAATCAAAAATTAAGGCTTTTAAAGGCCCTTCTGGATCCCCTTCAGGAGCAGGTACTTTTTCTACAATTTGCTCTAAAATCTCTTCAATTCCAATACCTGCTTTTGCAGAAGCAAGCACTGCTTCTGAAGCATCTAAGCCAATTACATCTTCCACTTCTTGACGCACGCGTTCAGGCTCAGCACTTGGAAGATCAATTTTATTGATAACAGGTAAAATTTCCAAATCATTATCTAACGCTAAATATACGTTGGCTAATGTTTGCGCTTCAATTCCTTGGGCAGCATCCACTACAAGAATTGCTCCTTCACAAGCTGCAAGACTACGAGACACTTCATATGTAAAATCGACGTGCCCTGGAGTATCAATTAAATGGAAAATATATTCTTCTCCATCTTTTGCTTTATACTTAAGCTGAACAGCATTTAGCTTAATGGTAATTCCACGTTCACGTTCTAAATCCATAGAATCCAAAAGTTGAGCTTTCATTTCGCGCTGGGTAAGCGCATTTGTCTTTTCTAAAATACGGTCAGCCAATGTTGACTTTCCGTGATCTATATGAGCAATAATCGAAAAGTTTCTAATTTTCGACTGTCGGTTTAACTTCGCTTCTCTATCCATCATTTTTTCACTCCTACTGAAAATCGGCAAAATACACTAAAGTAAATTATAACAACACATCAGTCAACATTCAATAAACTTCTCAAGGGAGGAAGAGAGATGAGTTCAATAATAAAGCAGAGCAGCCTTAATGTGTAGCGAAACATTAAGGCTGCTCTGCTTTGTTTTTTTATACAAACAGGTTATGAAAAGCTTCGACTGCTTTTTGTATAACAGCCTGGATGCTGTTAGCTAAGCTTTTTCCAATTGAAGAAAAAAAGTTAAATGCCTTTCGCTCTTCCAGCAGCTTTTGTTTTTCTTCAAGGTCCACAACTCGTTTGCTTCCCATTACATCTGCTTCTACTTCGCCCTCGCCCGTCTTAGAAACTGTAAACACTTGCTCAATACTAGGGTCATCATACCCTTTCATCTTGATTAATCCTTGCTGGGCAGTCTGCATCCCTAATAATACGCCGAACAATAAAACAACGCTTAGCAGCAGCGACTTCATCATGAATTTCACCATGAGAATGCTCCTTTCATCTAAACATACCTATTCATTTTCGTAGTATTCATTATGGGACACTTCTGCTGATTTCATTCACTTTTAATGAGTATAAGATCCAAAGTTTCCTTGGTCCACTTCATGGTGAAGAGCTGCGTTTAATCCTCCAGCTACGACGTTAGCCATTTCTTCAATAAATAAGTCAACTTCTTTTGGTGTAACCATCAGATTATGGCCTAGTGGGGCTAACACCTCATGAATTAAACGACGCTTTTCTTCATCAGGTAACGTACCAATCATCCCCAAATATGTTTGACGATGTTCTTCGCTTGGTAAATCTTCGTCAGTTAGCTGTTTCTTTTCTCCAAACGTCATTCCAGAAGGAATAAGTGACTTCGAAGGCTTGTCTTGTTCATTCATCTCACGTCCAAAATGCTTTAAAATAAAATCAATAGTATCACTTGTAATTGATACCGCATCAACAACTGTAGGTATACCAATTGCAATTACTGGAATGCCTAGCGTTTCATAGCTAATTTCTTTTCGTTTATTTCCAACTCCAGAGCCGGGATGAATACCTGAGTCTGAAATTTGAATTGTTGCGTTTACACGTTCAATTGAACGCGCTGCCAAAGCATCAACAGCAATAATGAAATCTGGTTTGACTTTTTGTACAACCCCAAAGATAATATCGCTAGTTTCAATTCCAGTGATCCCCATCACACCAGGTATAATAGCACTTACTGGACGGAACCCCTCTTCTACGCTTTCAGGCTGTAGAGCAAATAAATGACGAGTAATTAATAAATTTTCTACCGTCTTTGGACCAAGTGCATCCGGAGTAACGCTACTGTTTCCAAGGCCGACTACTAAACAGCTTGCATCATCTGCAATATTTAAGCCTTTTATAAAATGATTCAGTTCCTTAGCAAATACTTCCTCCATCTTTTCCTGCTTTTCGGTATCCTGCTCGCGAATTCCAACAGATTCTAGAGTAAGATAGCGCCCTTTTTTCTTTCCAACCGTTTGGGCACCTTGTTCAGTTATTTCAACTAAAGAAACCTTTACTCCATCGACATCTTTTTCTTTAAAAATAACGCCTTCAAGCTCAGACTGCTTCGCTTGCTTTTCATTGTCTTCAACAGCCATCGTCCTTGCTTCCACGGCTAAATCGGTGCGAATACTATATTGACTTAAATCCAAGTTTTCATTCATTGCAGACCCTCCTCAGCTATTATCATAGAAGTTAGTTTCACCTGTTGCTAATTAATTCATGCACAAGAGCGATAAAATTCCTTTTAGGTGCTATTGCATTATAGCCGTGGGTTTGATAAAATATCCTTTGTTCTTATTGTAAGAAATGTCGAGTTCTATATAATCTCGATTGCTATAATTTCGGGAGGTGAAACGAATGCCAAACATTAAATCAGCTATCAAACGTGTAAAAACTACTGAAGCTCGTCGTGCACATAACATCCAAGTAAAATCTGCTATGCGTACTGCTATCAAAAACTTTGAAGCTTTAGTTGAAAACAACGATGTAGATAATGCAAAAGCAGCATACTCTGTTGCTTCTAAAAAATTAGACAAGGCTGCACAAAAAGGTCTTATCCACAAAAACGCTGCAGCTCGTCAAAAATCTCGCTTAGCGCAAAAACTTAACGGTTTATCTGCATAATAAGCGAAAAAACGATCCCCATAGGATCGTTTTTTTTATGGTTTTTAGCCACCAGCTTGCTTTAAGAAAAACAATTGTAAAAGCAATGCTTTGTCTATTTTCCCCGTCTTCATTTCATAATCTGCTTCTGCTAGCTCTTTAATAATGTTACGTAGCACCGGCTCTTCAAACCTTCTACTTTGTTGAAGAGAAATCTTCACTCGAAAAGGATGTACTTTTAACGTTTGTGCAATTTGCTGTTGACCATACCCTTGGCCAGAAAGTTGCTTTGTATGATAAATTAAGCGAAATTGTGAAGCCAGTAAAGACAAAATTTTAATTGGCTCTTCATTATTTCGAAGCAAATCTTGATAAATATTTAACGCCTCTTTTAAATTTTTATTCATAACTGCTTCAATAAGCGTAAAAACATTTTGTTCTAACGTTTTAGCTACTAGCTCGTGTACAACTTCTCGCGTAATGACACCATTATCTCCTACATAAAGCATCATTTTTTCTACTTCATTTGTAATAATCGTAACGTTTAATCCAACAAGCTGCAACAAGAGCTGCTTAGCATCTTCATCCATTTCTACATTTCTTTTATGCAGTACATCTTTTATCCATCTCACTAAGTCCTGCTCATTCAATTCATTTGCTTCAACATACATAGCCTGCTTTTTTAACGCTTTGGTTATTTTTTTTCGCTCATCTAATTTTTCATAAGGAGCTTGCACGATTAAAGTTGAAAAAGGTGCGGGTTGCTCAAGGTAAGTCTGTAATTTACTAACATCGTGTTCTACCTTAGATTTTGATTTTTCTGCAGTTAGAAAAAAAGCATTCTTGGCAATTACCACTCGCTTATCACCTAAAAAAGGCAGCGTTTCAGCATCCTCAATTACCTGTTCAATCGGCGTTTCCTCTAAGTCATATATCGATAAATTAAACTCTTTTTCCTCGTCTGATAAGGAATATTGAATAATTTTATCTCTTGCTTTTTTCATAATAAAAGCATTTAAACCATGTAATAAATAGACGGGTTTTATGTCCTTAGAATTGATAGTTTTCAACGGATCTATTGCCAATTTTTTACGCTCCATTCTATAGTTCTTCATCTTCTATGGTATAGGTGTAATAGCGGTTTGGCAAGAATACAAAAAGGAATTGCTAAAAGTAGCAATTCCTCAGTTTATAATAAACACTAACAAATTAAGCCCTAGGTTACTTATTTGTTAATGAGTAAACCCATATAATTATCGTTTACTTTTTTACCACAAACAATGATTGTTAACTGTTGTCAGGTTAGGAAAACGCTTTATATTTTATAGATTTTTTTAAAAACATGGATTATACTGTAAATAGGAGGGGTGGCAATGAATCAATTTGAAGAAAGCGTTCAAAGTAAACGAAACGACGCAGTCGATTCGGCTGTAGGATTTATCGCATCATTTGGATTTTTTACTACCTTATTTATTATCGCAACGGTCATTCACTACTTTGGATCATAGATCATAAGTAGCTGCTAATGAACAGAGTTCTATTCATTAGTTGAATCGGTAAACGAGATAGAAAATCAGCAATACTTAGCGACTGTCATCTACAGTCGTTTTTTTTAACTTGATATAGACTATGGAAGTTCTGTGTAAAAGGTTCCTTTGTTTTTTCGAAATGTATACGTAATTGCACCGTTTTCATCTGTTCGATAGATGAAAACGTTAGCTTCTTGTAGCCTTTCAACCACTTCGTTATGCGGGTGACCATAGCGATTTTTTTGGCCTGCGGATATGAGAGCAATTTGAGGATTGAGTGCACGAAGAAATGCAGGTGATGTAGACGATTTGCTTCCATGATGTGCAACCTTTAAAACATCAGCTTGTATCGAAGGAATAGTACGAAGAATCTCAGCTTCTCCCGCTTCTTCCAAATCACCTGTAAAAAGCCAACTAATTCCTCCAAGCTCTGTAAATAAAACAATAGATGAATTATTGCTCGTTGTTTCTGTACCTGTTGGTGAAAGAATGTAAAAGGAAGTATCTCCTTGTTTCCAATAGTCTCCTTTTTTAACGTAGGAAATCTGGCTATTTGCTTTTCTTGCTTGTTCGATAATATTTACTTCTAAATCTGTAAGCTGCTTCTTTTTCCCCAGTACTACCTGTTCAATTTTGACTTGATCCAGTAACGTACTGGCACTTCCGCCATGGTCATAGTCCCCGTGTGTAATCAATAACTTATTTACCTTTCGAATTCCCTTTGATTTTAAAACTGGCATAACAATATCCTTTCCCACGTCAAACAAATCACGGCGTACTTGCCAGCCTTCACTCGAAAACAGAACGCTTCCTCCTGTATCAATCAAATAGACTCCTCTCCTATATGGAAGTTCAATTAACAAGCTGTCTCCTTGGCCCACGTCAATCATCGTCACTTTCCCATATGGATTTACATACGGAAAGAGACACTGAACCACAAGTATTAAGACCGTAACTATGCTAAAAAAAGACGTATATTTCTTCTTCTCAATGGACCATAAAACACTGTAAATGGCTATGTACAGAAGTCCTACAACCCATAAAGAAAGCTTACCGGTTGTTACTACGAATACAGGAGATACATTGTGTATTAGTTGCAGGAACCATTCGCTTAGTAATAATACATTATTTAGTATCCATTGACCGATACCTGCAATGGGTAAAAAGAAAAATGACGTAGTAAATATGAACAAACAAAGAGGGAGAATGACTGTTGAAAAAAGGGGAACATAAATCATATTAAGAGGAAGGCTTAGTAGCGAAACTTCATAGAAGTAAAACAATAATAGAGGTAGTGATCCGAGCTGTGCAATAAATGATACCAGCAGTAACTGACCCATAGTGGACGTAATTCTTTTTAAAATCACCTGTGCACTAAGCACAATAAAGAGGGTGACGACAAAAGATAATTGAAATCCTACTTGTAAAATGTAAAATGGGTTAACAGCTATCATTAACAAAAATGCCAGCGCTATGCTATCTGTTAGACTAATTTTCTTTTGATACTTTGTACTTGCTAAAGCTAACATACTCATTAACACGGCACGAATAACTGAAGGTGCCCCACCAGCGATAATGGCGTACAAAGGAAGAGTCACTAATAAAATATTCGTGGCTAACTGGCGCGTCATTCCCATTCGAATTAGCACATAAAAGAACATAAACGTCATTAGGCCAACGTGAAGACCTGAAATAGCTAGCAAATGAATGAGCCCAAAGCTTTGGTAAAGCTGAAGTAAATCAGAATCGATTTGACTCCTCTCTCCATAAATGAGCGCTTGCATAAAAGACGACGCTGGTTGAGGAACATTCTTTTGAAGATAATCAATTCCATGTTGTCGATAAATAGAAAGCCGCTGAGGAAAAGACAATTGTTTAGAAGGGTGGCATAAAGAGGGTGTAAACGTAGATGCTTTAAGCTTCCAATGAACATGCTTAGTATCCATGTACCCTTTATAGTTAAATGCGTTTGGATTTCGCCTTTCTTCAAAAGATGAAAGTTTTCCTTTTAAC
The DNA here is from genome assembly GCA_024134725.1 of Bacillus sp. 1780r2a1. Lineage (NCBI taxonomy): Bacteria > Bacillati > Bacillota > Bacilli > Caryophanales > Bacillaceae > Bacillus > Bacillus sp. 1780r2a1. The sequence goes on from CP099863.1 coordinate 3,495,234, forward strand.
ATACAGCGGTCATAAATCATTAAGCTTTGAACCTGCTTAACTTCACTTTCACTTTTCATATAGTATACAACAGATACTTCTTCACCTTGCGTGCTAAAGAAAAAGCGTACTTGGCTTCCATCTATATTAGGAATGGAAGAGATTTGTCCGGTAAATATTGTTTGATTCGAAGAAATCGATGTTTGATGATGAAATAAAAAAAGATGAAATAACCCAAAGAAAAAGCTGCCAATAAGAACGCAAAGGATGAAAACATAGCGTGGACATCTAAGGTATAAAAAAACTGCGTAGCTTAGTACAACTATGAGTGTAATCCATAAGAAGTGGTAGGCTAAAAACATGGTTAACATGGCGCTAACTGCTGCATATAAATAAAAGCCTTTCAAAACAGAACCTCCCACTCAAAAGAGATAGCTAGACACTAAGTGCCTAGCTTATGAATGCTGAAACAGGGAAAAAGCTTGATCTTCTAAACGAGCAATTTCTTCTTTGGAAAGATTGCTATGGTGAAGTTTCTCTAAAATACTATTTACAAAGCTCAACTTTTCTTGACTATTTAAATCAATGACGGCTTCGTTTAGCTCTACTTTTTCAAACCTTACCCCTGATTGCTTAAATAATTCAACAGCGTATGGATGATTTTTGTAGTCGTTAGCATAATAAACTGTCTTAATCCCGGCTTGAATAAGTGCTTTGCAACAATTTAAGCAAGGGAAGTGCGTTACATAAACTTCTGCATCTTCTGTTTTAACACCGAACTTAGCACACTGTAACAGGGCATTTACCTCTGCATGAATGGTTCTAACACAATGGTTATCAATAACATAACAGCCCTCGTCTGCACAGTGGACCCCTCCGCTTATTGACCCGTTGTACCCTCCTGCGATAATGCGTTTATCTCTCACAATGGTAGCACCTACAGCTAAGCGCTCACACGTGCTGCGTAATGCTAATAAATGGCTTTGTGCCATAAAATACTGATCCCATGAAATTCTTGACATCGTCTACTCCCTACTTTCTTGTCTCACTATCTAGTACCTAGTGTATCGGTTAAAAGGAGATAACGTCAACGCATTCACTAATTTATTGATATCTCTGTTTTGATTTTTTCCAGTGACTTTTCCCCAATTCCTGCAACTTGTAAAATATCTTCAAGTGTTTTAAATGGTCCATTCTCTTCGCGATATGTGAGAATGGCTTGCGCCTTTGACGGCCCAATTCCATTTAAGGTTTGTAATTCTTCCAAAGTTGCTGTGTTCAAATTGACTGCACTCTTATTCTGGTCCATACTTCCCCCAGTTGACATGGGAACTACAGGCTCTTCACCGATAGCTGGAATGTAGATGACCATTTCATCAGCTACTTTTATTGCTAAATTCACATGGTTCATATCTGCTTCTTTCGTAACTCCACTCGCTCTCTCAATGGCATCCTGAACTCTAAGGCCCTCCTCAAGCTTGTAAATGCCTGGTTTTTGAACTGCCCCTTTCACATCAACAACGATTTGAGTACTGGTCGAGTCTTTTTGAGGCACATCCAGTGTTAAAGAGCTATCCTCTTGTTTTTCAGTAAATGGGAAGTCTTCTTCAACTTGAGCACTCGTTTCTACCTGGGGAAATAAAACATTTGTGTAAATTAAAAATCCACATACAACTATCGAAATGAAACCTAAAATAATCCAATGCTTTTTTGGTAAAGTCATGGTTTCCTCCTTATGGGATTATGAACTAACGTCATAAATTGGTTAATAATCTCATACTGTTTAGAAGAATAGGCTTTTGAAGGAGGGAAGTACAAGTGAATATAGGATTTATTGGAACAGGTAATATGGGGAGAATATTAATTGATGCGTTTATTGAATCAAAAGCCGTACATCCTTCACAACTAATTATTACAAACCGAACAAAAAACAAAGCAAAAACGATTCAAAAGCAGCACCGAGAAATTCAGCTGGGAGATTGTGCGGAAGAAGTTGTCCGTTCTTCACAACTTATTTTTGTATGTGTAAAACCATTGGATATTCACCCCCTTTTAATAAAAATCAAACCGCTGTTAACACAAGAACATTGCATTGTATCGATTACAAGTCCCATAAGTGTGGAACAGCTAGAAAGCATTGTGCCTACCCAAGTAGCGAGAATCATTCCAAGTATTACGAACCGTGCATTATCAGGCGTATCACTTATGACATATGGAAATCATTGTTCAGCTTTTTATCAAAACTATTTAACGAATTTATTTAGCAGCATGTCCAAAACTGTATCAATTCCACAAAACATTACAAGAGTATCATCAGATATTGTTAGCTGTGGACCCGCTTTCTTTAGCTTCTTGCTGCAAAGATTTATTGATGCTGCTGTTCAAGAAACAGAGATTTCAAAAGAAGAAGCAACCATTATGGCTAGTGATATGATTATTGGAATGGGAAAACTACTTGAAAAAGAAATTTTTACGCTTCCTACTCTACAAGAGAAAGTATGCGTAAAAGGCGGTGTTACAGGAGAAGGAATTAAAGTATTAGAAGCAGAGCTTGGAGATATGTTTGTGCATTTGTTTCAAAAAACACACGAAAAATTTGATGAGGATATCGAGCTCGTTGAAAAGCAGTTTAATTTTACGTAATCAACACTATTCACCTTTATTCAACAAAATTCCTGCTTTTTGATAAAAAAAATAAAAGAAGCTGATGCTTCTTTTATTTTTTTGCGGAGAAGAATATTCTTTCGCTGTTTTGGTTGGGAAGCTCGTCTTTAAAATCAGCGCTTACTTCAACAGCTGAAAATCCAGCTTGTATTAACCACTCTTTATACGTAGACTCTGATAGCGTTCGCTGAATATGAACTTCATCAAATCGATCGTACGCTTCAATTTCTTCATCATATACAAAGAACGTCATATCATGCTGAACGCTTTGATTCATCTCATTGTACTCACAGTTCCAAATATACGATACATCATCATCTACATATGAAAATGAATTGTCTCCAAAAACATTTTTCAGTTTGTGAGTTGAATGAACGTCAAATAACAAAAAGCCACCTGGAGCTAAATGTTCATAGACACGCGTAAACGTTTCTTTAACTTGTTCATCAGTTTGGAGATAATTGAGTGAATCGCAAAAGATAACGACACAATCAAACTGCTGCATCAATTCAAGTTCTGACATGTCTTGTTCGTATAACTTTAACATAATGCCTTCACGTTGCGCTTTCTCTTGCGCAATCACCAACATATCATCCGATAAATCAATTCCAGTGACTTCATAACCTTGCTTAGCTAGACGAATTGACATTTCACCGGTGCCGCATCCCACATCAAGAATTGACAGCTTTTTGCCTGTTCCCACCTTACGAGACACAAGCTGAATCCATTGATCATATGGAATGTCCGTCATGAGATGATCATAGACGTAAGCAAATTGCTTATAGCTGCTCATGATTGCAATTCTTCTTGTAAGTCAACAGAAGGAGCGTCTCCCCACAAACGCTCTAAATTATAGTAACCACGATCATCTTTGTGGAAGATATGGACAACAACATCACCTAAATCCACAAGTACCCAACGCGCTTCATCGTATCCTTCCATACGCTTTACCGTAATTTCGTGTTCATGCGCTTGCTCTTTTACTTCTCTTGCAATAGCCTGAACTTGCTTATCAGAGTTACCGTGACAAATGACAAAGTAATCTGCTACGAGTGAAATTCCTTGCATATTTAATGCAACTAAATCTACTGCTTTTTTATCGTCTGCTGCTTTTACCACAAGTGATAATAAATCGCGTTCGTTCATTTATTTTTTCCTCCTAAAACTAATTCATTATAAGTATACAGCGTATCTGGGAAAACGCTTTGATTTTTGCTAATTAAAAAGCTAATCGTATTTTTTAATGCTTGAAGTAACGCTTTATCTAAATTTTGCTCTGCAAGTTCTCTTACCTCTTCAACCCCAGGAAACTTACGACCTGGCTCAATATAATCAGCCACATAAATTATTTTTTCTAAAGGCGACATTCCTGGTCTCCCAGATGTGTGATAACGAATAGCATCTAGTATTTCCTCGTCTGCTATCCCCACTTCTTTTTCAACTAAAAATGCACCAACTGGAGCGTGCCAAAGTTCTGTATTTGCCTCAAGAAGATGAACAGACATGCTTTCATTTATGATAATCGCTTTCATTTCTTCTTTTGGTCGAAACTTTGCGTAATCATGAAAGATTGCAGCTAATTCAGCTTTTTTTATGTTTACATCATATCGCTCGGCCAATTTTTTAGCCGTTTCCATGACTCCTAACGTATGAATATATCTTCGTTCCGTTAACTGCTCTTTTACAACAGCTAACGCTTCACTCTGATTCATATAGCTGATTCTCCTCAATATAGTGTTTTACTGATAAAGGCACGTAAAAATCAATAGGGCCTTGCATTTTAAGACGTTCTCGTATGAATGATGAAGAAACATCCATTTGAGGTGCTTCTACTTCTAATATTGAATAAGGAGACTGCATTTTGTACCCAGGTCTTTTTACTCCCACGAATGTTACAAGCTTTTGCAGTTCCTCAATGTTGTACCATTTCGGTAAATATTCTACCATGTCCGCTCCGATGATAAAATAAAACTGATTGTCTGGATACGTTTCTTTTAAGATACACATCGTATCAAATGTATATGATATATCGTTACGTTCGAATTCAATCGATTGAACACGGAATTTAGAATAACCGTTAGTTGCCAAATTAAGCATATTTAAACGATGATTAGGGTCAATTTCTTGTTTCAAGTTTTTATGAGGTGGAATATGCGAAGGCATAAACCAAATTTCATCTAACTTTAACGAAAACAATACTTCATTTGCCATAATTAAATGTCCGATATGGGGAGGGTTAAACGTTCCACCAAAAATACCAATACGTTTCAAAAAATCATAGCTCCTTTTATTGTATTAAGCTTCTCTCGACATGTACATATACCCTATCATACGCGTATGATAGGGTATCCTTTTCTTATCGAGGTAATACGATTTGTTTGTTTTCACGTGACTCTTTATAAAGAATAATCGTATTGCCGATGACTTGAACAACTTGAGCTCTAGTACCTTTAGCTAACTGCTCTGCTACTGTGTTACGGTCTTCCTCACAGTTTTGTAAAATGCTAACTTTTAATAGCTCTCTCGCTTCAAGTGCATCTGAAATTTGTTGAACCATATTTTCATTCACTCCACCTTTACCCACTTGGAAGATTGGTGATAAGTGATGTGCTTTTGAACGTAAAAATCGCTTTTGTTTTCCTTTTAACATAAAAACCTCCATGATGCTTTTACTTTTCAGTAAGTTTCTTCAATACAATTTGTTCCATCTTTTTTTGATCAGGAACGATACCTGTCCACTTTTCAAAAGCAAGCGCTCCTTGTAATACAAACATACCTACACCATTATGACAATATGCTTGCTTTTGTTTCGCTTCTTTTAATAATTTAGTTTCTAACGGATTGTAAATAATATCACTAACAATTGTTTCTGGGCGAATATGTTGAATGTCAATTGGTACATCCTCCACATGAGGATGCATCCCCACAGATGTTGTATTAATAACGACATCAAACGTACCTACTTCTTTTTCTGCTTCGTCTAACGTGATAGCTGATGCATTAGCTTCAAATGGCAATTGATCAATTAACCTCTGTGCTTTTTCAACCGTTCGGTTACATATATAAAAAGAAGAAGGGCTATCTTTGTGAGATGCTAGCGTGTAAAAAATTGCCTTAGCCGCTCCTCCTGCACCAATAATAGCAACAGCTTTACCTTTTAAAGTGTGGCCTACATGCTGTAGTAGAGATGCCACATAGCCATCCCCGTCTGTATTATATCCAACGTAGCGGCCATTTTGATTTACAACTGTATTAACAGCTCCAATCGCTCTAGCTAAAGGGTCGACCTCATCTAAAAGGTCCATGATATCAACTTTATACGGAATCGTCACGTTAAACCCTTTAATCTGCTGCTTTTTTAGCTTCTCAACTTCAACCTTAAAGGAGTCAGGCTCAATTTGAATCGCTTCATAATGAGCGTCTATTCCTAAATTTTCAAACGCATCGTTATGCATAAGCGGTGAAAGTGAATGCCCTATTGGATAACCTATTAGTCCATATAACTGCTTCAACCTATTTCCCCTCTTCTTTATATTTAAATTAATGATTCACGTACAAATACCCCAACACCTTTTGGTGCATATGCAACTACTTTTGTACCAGGTTCGTTTACCGTCACCCAGCCAAGTCCAGAGAATACAATGTCCGTCTTATCATGCTTGATTGTAAATTCATGGGCAACAAGCTCTGGAAACTCGCTTAGCTGTTCAGGTCTTGGAGGTTGAAGCAACTCTCCTAATTGGTTTTTATACAGCTCATCTGCTTTTTCGAGCTTTGTACGATGAATAAGAAGTTCATTTGACACATAGCACGTTAGTGATTTACGACCGCCGCTTACATAATCTAATCGCGCTAATCCTCCAAAGAACAGCGTCTGCCCTTCATTTAGCTGATAAATTTTCGGCTTAATCTCTTTCTTTGGAGAGATAAGCTTCAAATCGCGTTTATCTACATAATGGGCCATTTGGTGATGATTGATAATACCAGGTGTATCATATAACGATGCGCCATTATCAAGCGGTACATCAATCATGTCAAGAGTGGTGCCAGGATATTGAGATGTTGTGATAACATCTTTTTCACCTGTAAACTCTTTAATAATTGCATTAATAAACGTTGATTTACCAACGTTTGTACAGCCAACAACATAAACATCTTTTCCAAATCGGTAGTGTTCAATTGCTTCAGCAACTTCCTTAATGCCTTGTCCTTTATGCGCACTCATTAAAAAGACATCTACGGGCTTTAACCCAAGGTCTTTTGCAGATTTCTTCATCCAGTGAATCAATTTATTTTTCTTCACAGATTTAGGAAGTAAATCTGCTTTATTCCCAACAAGAATAACGTTATTTTCGCCTACAAAACGATGTAGGCCTGGTAGCCAACTACCGTTAAAATCGAAGATATCTACTACCTTCACGACTAAGCCATCCGTTTGGCCAATTCCATTTAAGATTTTTAAAAAGTCGTCATCTGTTAAGGCTACGTCTTGAATTTCATTATAGTGCTTTAAACGAAAACATCTTTGACAGATAACAAATTCCTTTTCAAGTGCAGACTTAGGGGCATAACCAATATCGTTTGGGCGTTCTGTTTGAATTTCTACCCCACAACCCATACATTGTAGCTTTTCTTCACTCACTTTTATTCCTCCCAATTAATCATACCTTTTCTTTTCATCCACGCTAAAATACGTCGCTCCATTTTACGATTGAATTTTGTAATAAATCCATCCGTCTGCGCAACGGGCACAACTAAAATGGTATACACACCTAAGCGATTTCCGCCTAGTACATCTGTTAAGAGCTGGTCTCCAATGACAACTACTTCATCTTTTTGTAGCTCCATATCACGCAGTGCTCGTCTAAATGCTTTTCTCATCGGCTTTCTTGCTTGATGAACAAATGGTAACCCTACAGGATCTGAAAAGAGCTTAACTCTCTTTTCCACATTATTCGATACAATAGTAATCTTAATACCGTGTTCTTGCATTAACTTAAACCACTCGATAAGCTCAGGCGTTGCGTCAGGTCGATCCCACTCCACTAACGTATTATCTAAATCTGTGATAATGCCTTTTACTCCTCGCTCAATTAAATCCTCAGGTTTAATTTGCAATACACTTTTCACATGTTGGTTTGGTAAAAAAAGTTTTAACACGTATTATGCACCTCAACTATATTAATAACGTTCTAAGAACAATTTCCACCGATCATTATCACGGGGTATGTTCATTTTTCCACCAGTCATTTATATTTAAATACTACTTATTTTCATCAGCTATTTCTTTTGTTGAAATTTCTGCAGTCAAACTATAATCATATCTTAATTTCACCAAAAAAAGAATAAAATGATTAAAAACAAATGAAAAAACCTTAAAATTTCCGATATTTTCTCAAGAAACTTTTCGACAAATTATGCTAACTGGTATTCTGTGGATAATTTTATTCACATTATCCCTTTCATAGATTATGCATTATTGGTAATTATAAACAAAATACCCACAGCTTATCCACTTATAATTGTGGATAACAGAACGATTGTTCTATATTTCGATTCATGATACATTATGAATAAGAATACTATTAGGACACGAGATACTTCTTAGAATTAAAGCACCTATCTTTTTTACAGGAGGTGGCGGCATTATCATGCGAAAGTTATCAGATGAACTTCTTATCGAATCATATTATAAAGCTACACAGTTACAATTAAGTCCAGAGTTCATTCAGCTAATTGAAAAAGAAATTCAACGCCGATCATTAAAAATAACCATTCAGATTCCATCTTAACTAATAGAAGGGCCTATTTGAGAGTAGTAAAGCCTGTCCAGTACCCGTTCATCTGACAAGCTTTTCTCTTTCTTAAATAGGTTCTATTTTTTTGCTTTAGTGCAGCTAACAACCTTTATATACATTCCTATAATTTTAAGGTGCCAAACTTCAATAGTTCTTTACTAGCCTCTCGTTTACGTCTAAAATGAAATTACGATCTTTTCTATCATCATGCTATAGGAGGTCATCCTCTAAAAGGAGTGAGGAACTTGTTTTTATTAGATTATCTTGATCATACAATTAAAAAGATAAAATCCCAATCAGCAAATGCTTTAACATTACTAAATTTAAGTCTTGGTAGCTTTTCCATTTTATTCATTCTACGTGATGAATTAAAGCTTAGCTTACTGCTTATTTTTCTTGCAGCGCTAGCTGATCGCTTTGATGGAATGGTTGCCCGGAAGTTAAATATTGAATCAGAACTTGGGAAACAGCTAGATTCCATGTGCGATATTATATCATTTGGTATTGCTCCGGCTCTACTACTATATCAAAGCATCCTGTTTAGCTACGGAGCTTCTGGAGCCGTATTCGCTATTGTATATATTGCATGTGGTGCTCTAAGATTAGCACGCTTTAATATTACAGAGAACAACGGTTATTTTACAGGATTACCGATTACAGCTGCAGGTTGTTTATTAACCCTAAGCTACTTATCTGTACCTTACTTACCGTCCTATGTTTTTATGTTTTTAACCATTATTTTATCTTTCTTAATGGTTAGCACGTTTAAACTAAAGAAAGTATAACAAAAACCTCATGCGCTCGCATGAGGTTTTTTATTAATCCCAGTAACATCCAAACCAGTAAAAGCCGCCGAAAATAAGTAGTAGTACAAATAAAACAACTAGTAACCCTATTCCCCATCCATATCCTCCGCCGCCACAAGGTGGATAACATGGATAGCTTGGATAACACCCATATGCGCCATATCCATATGACATAGTTGTCACTCCTTACATACGTATTACTTATAATTTATTCAAAAAGATAGCTTATGTATGGGCAGGTGTCCATTGTGTCTGTACCTCTTAAAAAGAATTTTGCGAAACTCGCTTGTCTTGCCGTTATTTTTAACCGTACAGGCACATAGTAAGCCCGCCTAACATATAGTTTAATGTCACGGCTTTATCGCTTACACTAACTGGAGGTGTGAAAATGTCAACTATTATTACAGCGCTCGGATACTTTTTTAAAGAGTTGATATTTCTTGTGTCGTATGTTAAAAATAACGCTTTTCCACAGCCCCTATCGGCTGCAGAAGAAAAACGCTATTTAACTTTAATGGCTGAAGGAGACCAAGAAGCAAGAAACTTATTAATTGAACACAACCTTCGACTCGTAGCACACATCGTAAAAAAATTTGAAAATACGGGGGAAGACGCTGAAGATCTTATCTCAATCGGAACAATTGGTTTAATCAAAGCGATTGAAAGCTATTCTCAAGGAAAAGGTACAAAGCTCGCAACATACGCGGCAAGGTGTATTGAAAATGAAATTTTAATGCATTTGAGAGCTTTAAAGAAAACAAAAAAGGACGTGTCGTTGCACGATCCAATTGGCCAAGATAAAGAAGGAAATGAAATTAGCCTTATTGACATTTTAAAATCCGAATCGGATGATGTCATTGATATGATTCAGCTAAATATGGAATTAGAGAAAATTAAAGAGTATATCGACATTCTTGATGAACGTGAGAAAGAGGTAATTGTTGGACGATTCGGACTCGATTTACAGAAAGAAAAAACCCAGCGTGAAATAGCTAAGGAACTCAATATATCTAGAAGCTATGTTTCTCGCATTGAGAAACGCGCATTAATGAAGATGTTTCATGAGTTTTATCGTGCTGAAAAAGAAAAAAAGAAAAATGGAAAGAAAAATTAACTCTTTTTCCACTTTTCTTTATACACCTTTATGACGAAATCTCATCTTTTATTTTTTTCTTTAACTTTTTAGCTTGATAAGCAAAGTAAAAGGCTACTATTAATAAAACAACATCTACTCCAGACATGAACATTAATTGAACAAATGTTTTTTCACCTTGCCCAATTAATACACCAATATATAAAAATGTACCTATAGCTAACAATACATAAATAAATCGTCGATAATCTTCTATTTTTTGTTTAATTAATTTTAATTCTTTTTGATTCATAAGCTTCACCCTTTTCCCCTAAGCTTTTTACGTTTCTTAGTACGTGTGGTGACTAGAAATCCTATCTTTATGGTAACATACAGAACACCAGCACAAGGGTGACAATTTATGTAAATAAAAGAGATTGGGAGTTCACCCAATCTCTTTTATTTTAAGCCATTTGATAAATCTTCAATTAAGTCTTCTACATCTTCAAGACCTACTGATATACGTACTAGTCCGTCCGTTATTCCTAACTCATTGCGACGATCAGCTGGAATAGAAGCATGTGTCATTTTAGCAGGTAAAGAAATTAAACTTTCCACCGCTCCTAAACTTTCAGCCAACGTGAAGTATTTTACCGTAGTTAATAGCTTATTAGCCTGCTCTTCACTGCCTACATCAAATGATACCATACCACCAAACCCTCTTCCTTGCTGCTTAGCAATTGCGTGGTTTGGATGACTTTCAAGGCCTGGGTAGTAAACTTTTTGTACCGCTGGATGATTGCTTAAGTAGTCCACAATTTTCTTTGTGTTTGCTTCATGCTCTTCCATGCGAATTCCTAACGTTTTCATCCCTCTCATGAGTAACCATGAGTCTTGTGGACCTAAGATACCACCAGTTGAATTTTGAATAAAATGAAGTTCTTCTGCCAGTTCTTTTGAATTCACAACAGCTAAGCCAGCGACAACATCACTGTGGCCTCCTAGATACTTTGTTGCACTATGGAGAACAATATCCGCTCCTTGCTCAATTGGGTTTTGCCAGTATGGTGTGCTAAATGTATTATCGACAATCGTTACTAAATCATGCTTTTTCGCTATTTGTGTAGCTTCTGAAATATCGGTGATTTTCAATAATGGGTTTGTTGGTGTTTCAATGTACAGTGCTTTTGTATTTTCTTTAATTTCTTTTTCGATGTTTGCAACATTACTTGTATCAACAAATGTCGCTTCAATGCCGATACGATTTAACACTTTTGTAATTACACGATACGTACCGCCATATACATCATCCGTTAAAATAACATGGTCACCGCTGTTAAACAACATCATAACCGCTGTAACTGCAGCCATCCCCGATCCAAACGCAAATCCTGCTTCTCCTCCTTCAAGGTCTTTAATTAATTCTTCTAGAGCATGTCTAGTTGGATTTCCAGTACGTGAATATTCATAGCCTTTGTGTTTCCCAACTTCTTCTTGCTTGTACGTGCTTACTTGATAAATTGGAACTGATACTGCTCCAGTATGTTGATCTCCTGCAATTCCACCGTGAATAAGCTGTGTTTTACGCTTAATTATTTAAATACCTCCATCATAAATTTTTTTACTTAAATATCGTTCACTGCTATCTGGGAAAATAGTAAGGATATTTGTACCAGGCTCAGCTTTTTGTGCTTCTTTTAGTGCGGCCATAAAAGCAGCTCCTGATGAACTCCCTACTAATAGCCCCTCTCTTACCGCTAGCTCTTGAACGGCTTTAAATGCTAAGTCATCTTTAATAGTATGAATATCATCAAAATAACTTGTATCCATGTAACTTGGTACAAATTCCATTCCAATGCCTTCTGTTTTGTGAGGCCCTGGTTGGCCACCATTTAAAATTGATCCTTCTGGCTCCACAATCACTGTTTTTATTGATGAATTTTGTTCTTTTAAATACTGAGCAGTACCCATAAACGTACCACCTGTCCCTGCTCCTGCGACAAATATATCGATTTGACCATCGAGCTGTTCATATACCTCTGGACCTAACGTTTTATAATACGTTAGAGGATTATCAGCATTTGCAAACTGCTGCGGGCAGTAAGAGTTTGGAATAGCTTCAACAAGCTCTTTTGCTTTTTGAATAGCTCCTTTCATTCCCTCACTCGTAGGCGTATGAATAACTTTCGCACCAAGGGCTTTCATAAGCTCCTGTTTTTCAATGCTAAACTTTTCAGGAATACATACAATAACATTTAAATTGTATGGAACAGCTGCTAGAGCAAGCCCGATCCCGGTATTTCCTGCAGTTGGTTCAACTATCGTCCCACCATCAGTAACCTTCCCTTCAGCAAGTGCTCTTTCAATTAGCTCTTTTCCAAGACGATCTTTAATACTTCCTCCAGGGTTAAAGTATTCAAGCTTGGCAAATAATCTTACATCTGTAGGAAGCGAGAATTTTGTAATTTCAATGATAGGGGTTTTTCCAATTAATTCATGGATACTTTTTACGACTTCCATGATGCCAACACCTCTTTAGTAGAAGTTACCATTTATAGTTAACATACCTGTTTAGTATGAATTAAATTCCAATAGTACCAATACTATAAAATAGCATTGGTAACATTAGATAGCTTTTATTATTTTAATTTGGATAAAAAGTTTAATACTAAGTTTGTAGAGTTTACAGCTGCCTTTTCAAGGAACTGATCAAACGATACATCTGATTCTTTACCAGCAATATCAGATAATGCACGGATGATAACGAAAGGCACTTTAAACTGGTGACAAACCTGAGCCACTGCAGCTGCTTCCATTTCGGCTGCCATTAATTCTGGAAATTTTTCTCTTACAAATTCAACGCGAACTGGATCATTCATAAATGAGTCACCCGTTGCGATTAAACCTTTAGCTACTTTCATATCCGTTACTTCTTGTGCACTTTGTTCTGCGATCTCAACAAGTTTTTCGTCAGCTTGATATGCAGCTGGTAAATTTGGAACTTGACCGTACTCATAGCCAAATGCTGTTACATCAACATCATGATGACGTACTTCCGATGAAATAATTGCATCTCCAACATTTAGATCTGGATGAAACCCACCAGCAGATCCTGTGTTAATTACATAATCTGGCTGAAATTTCTCTAATAAAATTGCTGTTGATAATGCAGCATTTACTTTTCCAATTCCCGACTTCAACAGTACTACCTCAACTCCATTGATTGTACCAGTTGAATATTCGCAGCCTGCAATGACTGTTTCTTCTCTGTTTTCTACCTTGTCTCGGAGAATGGTTACTTCTTCCTCCATAGCACCAATGATTGCTACTTTCATTATACGAACCTCTTTCTGTTATTGTTTCGTTGCCTCCACAATCCAAACGAAATGATTGAAACGTTCAAAAGTTGCTTCAAACCCATTTTGCTCAAAAAGATTTTTTAAGACAGGGATCGTTGTATAATATTCTCTTTGTAAGTCTTCCGCTAAGTTAAAGAATTTATGTTGCTTAGCATATTCAATCGTCTCTTGAAACGCTTCGTTTGTTTCAAACATCGTGTCAGCAAACACTATTTTACCATCTGTTTGTAGAAGGTTGCTATAGTTTCTAATCGCAAGCTCTTTTTCTTTATCTGTTAAGTGATGAAAAGCATAAGTACTAACAATTGTATCAACCTGCTCTTTTGGAGCAGGAAACGCTAAGAAATCGCCGTCAGATAAAGTAGCTAGTTCACCTAGCTTTCCTGCCGCAAGCTTTCGCATTGAATTTGAAGGCTCAATTCCTGTTACGGTTAAATTGTTTTCCAGCAGTTTTTTCGTTAAGTTCCCGGTTCCAACACCGAATTCAATTACGCTTCCTGATGAACGATTTGCAACTGCTTGTAAAATCTCTTCATAGTTTCGAAAAACTTCTTGATATTCTTGATCATGCCCTTCAACAGTCGAATCATAGTTTTCTGCCCATTTTTCAAAGATGTTTAAAAACTCTCTTCCCATCTATCTCACCCTCATGTTTAAATTTGTTACTATCCAAGTTATTTTTGTACAATAAAAAGTTGCTGTTATTTAAAAGGTCATTTTTCTTTTCCTTATAATTCTTATAGATATAGTATGATTTAAAAGTTTAATTGTTCTTAAAGTATCATAATAAATTTATTTCGGCAAGAATTCTTGTTAAAATAAAGCTTGGTAAATATGGGATGCAGAAAGGAAAGAATAACTATGAACTTTCAGTTTGATATGATTGAGGATAAGATTGAGTTTTTTGAATCACATGATTTAAAGGATTTAGAAAAGCAAATTAGCAACAAAATTGAACAAAATAAAGCTATCTTGTTAGAAGTAAAAAGTGTGTCACATCAAATGGCAGTGGACTATGACAAAGGTAAAAAGCTCTACTCTGCTGTTGTTCATTTCAAATTAAAAAAGCAGCGCTAATAAAAGCGCCGCTTTTTTGTTAAGATAATTTTTCAACGACAGTTGGTTTCCAACCTTCGTTTTCTACCCATTCAATCTCCACTCGATATTTTACTGAACCTTCACCTTTAGGGCTAATTGTTGCCACTGCTTTTTCAGGAGCACCATTATTACCTAAACGCCATACTGTCATATCGCTTGGATTAACACCTACTCCAGCACCAACGGCTGCAAGCATTTCATTCCAGTCAGTTGAACCTTTTTTATACGTAGCTGCTGGCTTTTCACCTTGCTCTGTACCTACAGGTTCCCAAGATGGATCTACTGTACGGCTTTCAACACCTGGCTCAGGATTTTCTTCCACTTCTACATCAGAAGATTCCTCTTGCTCTGTTGCTTCATCATCCGTTGCATTTTCATCCGCTTCTTCATCAGCTGCAGGTTCCTCCGTGTTTTCTTCAGGAGTATTTTGCTCCGTATCATTATTATTTTCGGACTTTGGCGTTTGCTCATTATTCTGTTCTGGAGATGTCTCATCTGATCCTCCTCCAAGAATAAGTGAGCCACCGATAAAGACAATCAATACCGCAACTACGGCAATTAACACATTATATAATCGGTTAACCTTTTTTTCTTTGTTTTGATGTCTTGAAGAACGATTGTTATTCATTGCTACAACTTCCTCCAACTTTTATAATGTTCTATTTTACCATGTGTTTGGAAATTCATGAAGCACATACCTTCATTTGAAGCATTTTTGTAATATTTTTTACATGGCTTTTAGTTATTGATGATTTAAATCATACATTTCTTTAACAATATCATAAAAAACTTGATTTGTAGATGATATTGTACTTTTTGTATTCAAATCCACGACTACTAACGCATACTTAGGCTTGTCGGCAGGAAAGTATCCAGCAAACCACTTATTGACGATTTCGTTCTTTACATCAATTTCAGCAGTACCAGATTTTCCTGCTACTGAGTAAGGAAGATCTCGAAAACGCCTCCCCGTGCCATCATCACTTTGAACAACTTGACTTAGTAACTGTTGAAGTTCCCTAACTGTTTGCTTTTCTATATTTTCGCCAGGTAACTTTTTGTTTTTAAACGTATAAAGCGAAGCTTTGTTTTTATATTGAATTTCATCGACTATCTTTACTTGTCGCTTTTCTCCACCTCTAGCAATCGTAGCCATCATATTAGCAACTGCTAAAGGAGTAAGCTTCACGTCTAACTGACCGATTGCGGTTTGAGAAATGGCATTAGGAACATGTTTATTGGTATCTTTCTGCCATACTGTTCCTTTTCCCTCTTGAAGCTGTGTAAAATGGTCAAAGTGAAACACATCTCCGCTCCATCCCACAGGTTCCGTCAGACCTAATTTTTGAGCATATTGGTCCAATGAATCAGGGTTTTTTTCACTCATCTGCTTAGCTAGCTGTGCAAATGTTTTGTTACAGCTTTGAGCAAAGCTCTCTTCAAAGGATAACATCCCTTTTTGATGACCATCCTCTAACGGTTGGTCATAGATGCTTTGATTACAATTAAACGTCATATTCGGAGCAAGAATCCCTTCTTCTACTGCAGCAGCTGCCGTGACGGTTTTAAACACTGATCCAGGGACTTGTGGAATTAGCATGCGATTATATAACCCTTTTGCTTTTTCTTCATACGGGTGAGTTTGATTGATATTAGGTCTACTAGCCATGGCTAGGATGTTACTCTTTTCAATATCTAATAGTACTACTCCGCCTTCTTTTAAGTTATATTGTTCTAATAACTCTTCTACCTTTTCTTGAATTGTCAAATCCAACGTCGTTTTCACATTTACTGGATAAAAAGGATTAGCATCCCCCGTATACTTAACATCAATTCCAAACATGGGGCCCCCAAACCGGTCCACGTGATATAACAACTTCGACTCTTGCTGTGGTAGAAGAAATTCGTCAAATGTCTTTTGCATACCTGTAATGCCAATCGGCGTATTTGTTTTTAATTCCCCACTTTTCAATTTATCTTCATACTGTGCTACGATTTTCTCCTGACTTTGTCTCACTAAACCAATTACATGCTCAGCAATAGGTATAGGACGGTTATCCTTTAATGGAACACCAAAAACTCCAGGTATCTTTAATTCATTTACTTGCTTTAACTGATCAATAGTTAAATGATCTCCAACAGCTACGGGAGACCTCGTATCTTTTAGCTTTGTAACCATCTCTACTGTCGAGATTCCCGTAATAGTAGAAACCTGCTGCATAGGCCATTTCATTTCATTTAAAAACGGAAACAGCACAAGACGATTATTCGTAACGGATGTAAGCGATTGACCGTTGCGGTCTATAAATTTCCCTCTTCCATCGTCTACTACCATCTCTTGTGTGCGCTGATGAACGCTTTCTTCAATTAAATTAACATTATGATTTGAAAATGATTCTGTACTAATAAGCTGTATTTGAACGAGTCTGCCAATAAGTAAAAAAATTAACAACATAATAATAATCAAAATCGATTGCATTCGTTTTCGAACTACTCTCAATGTCGATACACCTCACTCTGTACCATTGTCGCCGATGTATCTTTTTTTCAAACAAACACAACAGATAAAATTCAGAATTAAAATTTTTTATAGAAGTAGAAAAAAAGGAAGCATCAACGAAACTATTCGTTGGCGCTTCCTTTTAACAAGCTAATTGACTTATATTTACTTTACAGTAACAATTTTAACAGCCATTTCTCCGCCTGGAGTTTGAACTGTTACTTCATCTCCAACCTGCTTGCCTATTAGGCTTTTAGCAATTGGAGAGTCATTTGAAATTTTGCCTTCAAATGGATCAGCTTCCGCACTACCTACAATTGTATACGTTTCCTCGTCTCCGTCTGGTAGTTCAACAAACGTAACAGATTTTCCTAAAGATACAATTGAAGAATTCTCTACATCTTCTTCAATAATTTTTGCATTGCGAATCATATTTTCAAGCGTTGTAATACGCCCTTCAACGAAAGCTTGCTCATCCTTTGCTGAATCGTACTCAGAGTTCTCTGATAAGTCACCAAAACTACGAGCAATCTTAATACGCTCTACTACTTCTTTACGCTTTACCGTCTTCAGATATTCTAATTCTTGTTCTAATTTTAGCTTTCCTTCTTCCGTCATTGGAAACACTTTTTCTTGTGCCATAACCCTTCACTCCTTTATAAAATCGAAATACATTAGTGCCTTATACAGTGTTTTCTGTATGTACTAAAAGGTTTCATATTCTAAAATCTCAGTGAATAGAGAAATGACAGCTTCAAATTAGAAGCTGCTCGTTTCTCTACTATATGTCAAGACCTTTTTTATAGAATATGACGATTTTATTTTCAAAAAAATCCCTGTATCTATGCTATGTTATTATAAAATCGCATTTTGTTCAAGAATTGTTTGGATTTTCGTTACCATTAAATCAATTGCTACGTGGTTTTGTCCGCCTTCTGGGATAATAATATCAGCATATCGCTTAGTTGGTTCAATAAACTGATTATGCATTGGACGTACCACTGAAATATATTGATCGACTACGGATTCTAGCGTACGCTCACGCTCTTTAATATCTCGTAACATTCGGCGGATAATACGTAAATCAGCATCTGTATCAACATACAGCTTAATATCCATTAAGTTACGCAGACGTTTGTCCTCGAGCACTAAAATCCCCTCTAAGATAATAACGTCCTTTGGCTCTTCTACAATAACTTCTTGAGAGCGAGTATGAATAGTATAATCATATACAGGTTTTTCAATGCTCTCATAATTTAATAATTTCTGCAAGTGCTCAATTAAAAGGTCATTATCAAATGCTAAAGGGTGATCATAATTCGTCTGTAAACGCTGTTCAAATGGCAGGTTACTTTGGTCTTTATAATAATAGTCTTGCTCCAGAAGCATAATTGAATGACCTTTAAAATATTCATAAATTGCTTTTGTAACAGTTGTTTTTCCAGAGCCAGATCCACCAGCAATACCGATTACAACGGGCTTTTTCCCCATTTTCTTATTACATCCCCTTCCGCATCATGTTGTAAGAAGACAATGGTTTGTCTACCTTAAACGTTACAATTTGTAACGGATGACGAGCAGCGTCTAGCTCATTTCCTTTTTCATCCCAAATTGTGCCGACTACTTGTGTAAAGTTTTCAATTCCTGGGCCAAAGAATTCCACTTCGTCTCCAGGCTTAAAGTGGTTTCGTTGTTGGAGTGTTACCATGCTTGTTTCTTCATCATAGTCTAACACTAGTCCAGCAAAATCAAATGTTGTTTTCTTACCATGAATACCAAACATTTGCTCATCTACGCCTGGTACACCTTCAAAGAAAGCAGGCGCAGTATCACGATTAGCACATTTATCAAGCTCATCTAACCACTCTTTTTGAATTACAAAGTTTTCTGGGTCTGCGCAATAAGCATCAATAACTTTGCGGTAGACACTTACAACTGTTGCAATATAGTGGATTGACTTCATACGGCCTTCAATTTTTAAGCTGTCGATACCAAGCTCAATCATTTTTGGAATTGACTGAATTAAATTTAAATCTTTTGGACTCATTGCAAACGGACTATCTGACTCATTGAATAAAGGAACTTCTGTTGCTTCGCCTTCTAACTTGAATAAGTCGTAGTCCCAACGACATGACTGACAGCAACCACCACGATTTGAATCACGAGCCGTCATATGATTACTCAACGTACATCGACCAGAGTAAGCAATACACATAGCTCCGTGGATAAATGTTTCAATTTCAATATCTACTTTTTCTTTCATTTCACGTATCTCATCAGCCCCAGTTTCGCGTGCTAATACAACACGCTCTAAACCTTCCTCTTTCCAGAACTGAACAGCACGCCAGTTTGAAAGCGACTGCTGAGTGCTTAAGTGAACTTCTAGCTTTGGCGCAACCTTACGGCATGTTTCAATGATTAACGGGTCAGCTACGATAATTCCAGCTACGCCAGCAGCTTGTAATCCCATTAAATATTCATCTAAGCCATCCATGTTTTCATTATGAGCAAAGATATTTGTTGTTACATAAATACGTGCTCCGTATTTTTTGGCAAATTCTACTCCCTCAGCCATTTCTTCTAATGAAAAGTTGCCTGCATTTGAGCGAAGACCGAACTCTTTTCCACCGATAAAGACCGCATCAGCACCATAATGTACTGCTACTTTTAACTTTTCAAGATTGCCTGCTGGAGCTAACAACTCGGGCTTTTTCGTAATAACACGCTTCCCATTAACAACCGTATCGATTTGTACAGCCATAGTTAGTACCTCCTAATTGTCTACTTTTTCGATTTTTCCGTTCTCATGATGCTTAGTAAACAGTTTCTTTAAAGAAGAACCCTGTATCAAGAGGACGATTTGCTGGTTGCATTCCTTCAATTTCTTCTAGTAACTCATCTTTTAGATTTTCATACTCTTCACGATTCTCTACACATAAATCAATAGCTTTGCGATACTTTTTCGTTACCTCAATAATGTATTCTGAGCTTTTTAACACGCCGTCAATTTTAAAGACATCGACTTCCGCATCAATCATTTCTGCAAGCTCGTCGATAATACAAATATCGTTTGGACTCATGATATGTGTACCGTTCTCATCTTCGTAAATTGGATACTTGTTATCACGCTCTTTGTCGAATAAGAACATGTCTTTTTCAAGCTTACGATTTCCAACTTCCATAACCTTACCTTGATATTCAAAATAATTACCTAATAAAGAGCGCTTCGATTGGAACATACATGTCATTCCGTGGACCTGTACTTCCACTTCTACTTCTGCATGTTCTTTAATATCAATAATGCTGTCCATACTTAGCTCGCGAGCTAATACTGCACGCTTAGCACCTTTTCGCCCCCAATAATTACATGTATACCAGTTAGTTGCCGTCGTCTCTGTATTCCAGTGAAGCTTCATTTTCGGCGCAACTGCACGAGCAGCCATCAATACTGCCGGATCCCCAAAGACAATCGCATCTACGCCTGCTTCTTGTAAAAATAAGATATATTCATCTAACTCAGCTACTTTATCGTTGTGAAATAATGCATTCATAGCTACATAAACTTTTGCATGATGAGCGTGTGCAACATTAACTGCCTCTACAATATCCTCACGCTTAAAGTCTCCTGCAAGTCTTAACCCGTATCGCTGTTCACCAATTACAAATGCGTTTGCACCTGCTTCTATTAATGGTTTAATATCTGAAACAGCAGTTGGTGTTACTAATAATTCAGGTTTTTTCATTGTCAGTCACCTCTTTTTATACTAATTGCAATTCCATCCCCAATTGGTAAAATTGTGGTTTGGAAATCTGGATGTTCCATTAGCCATACGTTGTATGCATCAATTTTTTTAATTAAACTTCGCTTACGACGCGTTTCAATCTGCGATAAATCTGTTGCTACATGCCCCTTGAATAAAATATTATCTGAAATAATAATACCTTTTTTATTTAAGAGTGGTGCATAATGCTCAAAGAATCGCTGATATTGTCCTTTGGCAGCATCAATAAACACGGCATCGTAAGGGCCATTTTTTTCAATGTCTGCTTGAAGTTCTAAAGCATCTCCAAACAAGGTTTTAATCTGTTCTTTCTTTTCAGCTCGATTAATGAATAATTGAGCTTGTTTATAACGATCTTCATTACGTTCTACCGTAACGATTTTAGCATTTGGCAATGCTTCAGCCATACGAATAGCAGAATAGCCGATGGCTGTCCCAATTTCTAATATATGTGCTGGCTGATGAAGGCGAAGAATTTGAAGCAATGTTTCGATTCCGATAAGTTCCATAATTGGTACCACGTGCTCTTTTGCATAGTTCTCCATCTCTTCAACAAGCTCTGTACGCTTAGGAATAAGGTTTTCTACATATTGTTCAACATTTTGTAAAAGCAAAACACTTCCTCCGTTCAAAGAAGTATGTTTGACGTTAGTCAAAAGCGGTTATATATAGTTTGATTTACTAAATAAACGTGACTAAAGCTTTAAAAAAGCCTTAATTACCATGTACTAACGTACAAAATATACCGCAATAAAAATATACAACTAGTCTATTATAAGTGGTTTTTTTCTGAACGTAAACCCGATATATTTTAACATAAAAGTAGAGCAGATGCCAAAAGTCGAATCGATTATTAGAGCTATCCATACAAATTTATAACTAAAACCCCCTCTGCTTTTTAAAATAGAGGGGGTTTTAAACACATAATTAACGTATATTATTACTTTTATTCCTTATCTTCTTCCCGAGGACCTGTGATATGAGTCGCTTTTTCCTGGTTATGTTCATCGAGTGTTTTAGTAAAGATGACTTCTCCATCTTTATTCGCTAAGAAATAAAGGTAATCTGTATCAGCGGGCTCCAAAGCTGCTTTAATGGACATTAAACCAGAGTTAGCAATTGGTCCTGGTGTAAGTCCTTTCTCTCTGTACGTATTGTAAGGTGAGTCCACTTCTAAATCTTTATAGTAGACGCGCTCACGATGTTCACCTAAAGCATATAACACCGTTGGATCCGTCTGTAATGGCATATCCTCTTCAATACGATTGTAAAACACGCTTGCAATTTTCTCGCGATCAACCTGTTTCGTTGCTTCTTCTTCAATCAAAGACGCCATTGTTAAAAGTTGATGAGCAGTATATTTTTTGCTCTTCATTTCTTTTTGATATTGAGCTAAAACACCATTTGTTTTGCCAATCATCTCGTCTAAAATAACTTCAAGCGAAATATTTGAATCATAGTAATCGTAAGTAGCAGGATACAAGTACCCTTCTAAAGGATGCCTGATATCCTTATTAAGCACTTCATCCGTCACAAGGTCCGGATATTTCTTCTTCATCTTCTCAATAAAAGCAGGATTGTCTAGAGTATCCATTACTTCTGCTTCTGTATACTTCGTTCTATTTGCAATGATAGTAGCTATCTCGTCAAGTTGACGCCCTTCTGGAATCGCTAAGCGAACATCGGGATTCTTTGATACATCTCCCGTTTCCATCATATCTACCATCTCACTTAAGCTCATGGAAGGAGAGAAAGTGTATGTTCCAGCCTGAAAACCTGATACGCTAGAAGCTTTAATATAGTATCGAAAAGCACTTTCACTTTTAATTAGCTTTTCTTCTTTTAACAACGTTCCAATCGAGCGTACTGAAGAACCTTGTGGAATCGTTATGTTTACTTGTTTACTACTGTTTTTATCAACGGGTTGTACAAATGATTGGGCATAAAAAAAGCCTCCACCAATAAGTACAGCTAAAAGAATTATTGTCACAATCATAATTTTTTTTCGTTTATTATTTTTAGGGGTTAAAAAAGACTGGTGCGACAAGTTGCATCCTCCTCTCATACGCACGCACTATTATACTACAATTTATCTCATTTTTCGTCATTATCATACAAGATCGCCTATAAAAGCAAGTGAAAAGACATATCCTCATTAGGATAGACAGTAAAGATGTAAATTATTTGAAAGAAAACCATAAAAAAAGTTGGTGGCTCTCGCCACCAACTTTTTTATTCGCCTTCTTCTTCGTCAAGGAACGTATTAACCATTTCCTCAACCATATCCCACTCTTCTTCTGTTTCGATTGGTTGAAGCTCACCATCTTCACCATTTTCGCTTGGTGTAAAGGCAGACGCATGAATTTCAATTTCTTCATCGTCGTTTTCATCTGCACCAATCGGATAATAAATCACATAAGATTTACCATATTCTTCAGAATCAAATGTGAAAAGAATCTCACATAATTGTTCGTTACCACTTTCGTCTACGATTGTAATTTTTCCTTCTTCTGTCATGTTTGACACCTCATTTTCCGGCTAGTTACTAGCGATTTTATGACAAGTTGAAAGCCCTAGCTTCTTATCAAATTAGACTCTTATAATCGAGTATAACCGTGCAGAAGCTAAGCAACAATCAACCTTATTGTTTGCTGTCTAAATATCCTTGAAGAATCATAACAGCTGCCATCTTATCGATGACTTTTTTACGCTTTTTACGACTAACATCCGCTGAAAGTAGCACACGCTCTGCAGCCATTGTCGATAAACGCTCATCCCACATCATCGTTTCAATGTCTAGATTCTTCGTTAGTTCCTCCGCAAATTGAAGACAAGCTTCACCGCGAGGACCGATTGTTCCATTCATATTTTTGGGTAGTCCAACAATGACTTTCTCAACTGAATATTCATCAATTAACTGCTGTAATCGAGGATAAGACTCCTTCATTTGCTCATCAGCAATTTTAATAGTCTCAATTCCTTGAGCTGTCCAGCCCATTTCATCGCTTACAGCTACGCCAATCGTTTTCGTACCAACATCTAATCCTAATACGCGCATTTATGAATCCTTTCGATGCTGTTGTAAATAAGATTTCACAAGTTCTTCAATGAGCTCGTCTCTCTCTAATTGGCGAATTGTATTTCGCGCATCATTATGACGAGGAATGTAAGCAGGATCGCCTGATAGCAAATATCCAACGATTTGGTTAATCGGGTTATATCCTTTTTCTTTCAATGCGTCATAAACCGTAAATAAAACCTCATGGACGCTTGTTTCAGCTGGCTCATCTTGAAAATTGAATTGCATTGTTTTATCAAATGAACTCATTTTCCCACCTCACTCGTTTAATTTGTGAGCACATTATGAATCATGTTAAGTCTTACTTCTATTGTACACCAAGAAAGCGGAGAATTAAACGGATTTAACCCATTCTTCTACAATCTTCAATGCATTTTCAATTTGGTTCGGGTCTTTTCCGCCTGCTTGAGCCATATCTGGACGCCCGCCGCCGCCGCCGCCACAAATTGTTGCCACTTCTTTTACAATCTTACCTGCATGATGACCTTTTGAAATTAAATCTTTTGTCACTCCCGCAACGATGTTTACTTTTTCACCTTGAGGTGCTGCTAGTACAATAACTGCTGAGTCAAGTTTTTGCTTTAAGTCATCTACCATTGAACGAAGATTGTTCATATCCGTTGCGTTTACTTTTTCTGCTAGGACACTCACACCGTTTACGTCTTTTACACGGTCAATTAAGTTTCCTGCTTCAATATTTCCTAATTTTGTTGCTAATGACTCATTTTCACGTTGAAGCTGGCGAATCTCTTCTAGTAAACCTTCTACACGTCCAACAAGATCGCGAGGATTTGCTTTCGCTTTTGCTGCTGCTTCTTTTAACAATGTTACTTGGTCATTCATCAACTGGTAAGCTGCTTTTCCAGTTACTGCTTCAATACGACGTGTTCCAGCTCCAATTCCTGATTCTGACACAATCTTAAATAGACCAATTTCAGACGTGTTCGCAACGTGGCAACCACCACAAAGTTCTAAGCTATAGTTTCCAACTTGAACAACTCGAACGATATCACCATATTTTTCACCAAACAGCGCCATTGCTCCCATTGCTTTTGCTTCGTCAATAGCTTTATTTTCAATATTTACCGCAATGTTTTCCCAAATTTTTTCGTTAACAATCGTCTCAATTTTTTCAATTTCTTCCGCTGTTACTTGGCCAAAATGAGAGAAGTCAAAACGTAAGCGACCTGGAGTTACTAATGAACCAGCTTGGTTAACATGCGTTCCTAACGTATCTTTTAACGCTTGATGAAGGAGGTGAGTTGCCGTATGGTTTTTCACAATTGCGTCGCGCTTTTTCCCACTAATTGTTGCTGTGTATGTTTCACCCTTTACAAGCTCACCATTTCTTACTTCTACCGTGTGTACGTTTTGGCCATTTGGTGCCTTTTGTACATCTTTAACAGCCGCCACAGCTGTCGCATTTGAAATTTCTCCTTGGTCAGCAATCTGTCCACCGCTCTCAGCGTAGAATGGAGTTTGCTTTAAAATAACCTGTGCTTCTTGACCTTCTGTTACTCTATCAACAAGCTCGCCATTTACAATAATGGCTTCGATGAACGTTTCCACTTCATCTTTATCGTAGCCGACAAATTCACTTTCAACTGTTAATTCGCCTAGTACGCCACCTTGAACTTGCATAGAGTTAGAATCTTGTCGAGCCGCTCTTGCGCGTTCACGTTGACCTGCCATTTCTTTTTCAAAACCAGCATGGTCTATTTTCATTTTTTCATCTTCTGCATATTCTTCCGTTAACTCTACAGGGAAGCCATACGTATCATATAAGCGGAATACATCTTCACCAGAAATTATATTACTGCTTTGGTCTTTTGCTTTTTTAATCATCGTTGCTAAGATAGCAAGACCTTCATTTAACGTTTCATGGAAACGCTCTTCCTCGTTTTTCACAACACGCTGAATAAAGTCTGTTTTATCTTTAACTTCTGGATAGAAATCAACCATAATCTCGCCTACAACGGGTACTAGCTCATACATAAACGGACGATTGATGCCTAATTTCTTCGCATAGCGCACAGCGCGACGCAATAAACGACGCAGTACATATCCACGGCCTTCATTTGATGGAAGAGCTCCGTCTCCAACGGCAAATGTTACCGTACGAATATGGTCAGCAATTACTTTAAATGCCACGTCCTTTTCATCTTCCGTGCGGTACTTAGCACCTGAGATACTTTCAGTTGCTTCAATAATTGGCATGAATAAATCTGTATCAAAGTTTGTTGGTACATCTTGAATGACAGATACCATACGCTCTAGTCCCATTCCTGTATCAATGTTTTTCTTTGGTAGCGGTGTGTAGGTATGGTCTGGATTGTGGTTAAATTGAGAAAATACTAAGTTCCAGATTTCTAAATAGCGTTCGTTTTCTCCACCAGGGTACAGCTCAGGATCTGTTAAGTCGTTTCCATAAGCTTCACCACGGTCATAGAAAATCTCTGTATTTGGTCCACTTGGTCCTTCACCGATATCCCAGAAGTTACCCTCTAAACGAATAATACGCTCTTTTGGAACACCGATTTTTTCATTCCAAAGCTTAAATGCTTCTTCGTCTTCTGGATGAATAGTAACCGATAGTTTTTCAGAATCAAAGCCAATCCATTTATCACTTGTTAAGAATTCCCAAGCCCAGTCGATTGCTTCTTCCTTAAAATATTCACCGATTGAAAAGTTACCTAACATTTCAAAGAACGTATGGTGACGCGCTGTTTTACCGACATTTTCAATATCATTTGTACGAATTGATTTTTGAGCATTACAAATACGTGGGTTTTGTGGAATGACACGTCCGTCAAAGTATTTCTTTAGCGTGGCAACACCACTGTTAATCCATAAAAGGGATGGGTCTTCATGAGGTACAAGAGAAGCACTTGGCTCTACATCATGACCTTTTTCTTTAAAGAAATCCAAGTACATTTGGCGCACTTGTGCAGATGTTAACTTTTTCATGATTGGTTCCTCCTTTAGAACTCTTCATTATTTATAGACAAAAACAGAATGACCTAAAAGCAGCTTGCTTCATTACGCACAATACAATAGGCAATTTTAGAAATTTGCGCACAAAAAAACTCTCATCCCAAAAAGCAGGGACGAGAGTTTAGCTCGCGGTACCACCCTGATTATGAACATACAAGGATGTTCATCACCTTCATCGCATTAACGCTGCTGAAACGGCAGGTTTTTCCTGCACTCAGGACTAGCTATTCAGCTATTCTTTGTATTGCACCTCTTTCAGCCTTGGAAGTGCTTCTCTTATATACCAGTGTACAGCCTACTTGGTTCCATCATTGTATTGTTTACTATGTAACGTTTTCTATGGCGATATTATGACAAATTCGGGTTGCTTTGTCAATGTTTCAAAGTATGCCCTCGCACATGTAGAATTGAAATTTTTACAACAGCTAAAATGGGAACAGCAATAATTAACCCAAATACTCCTCCAAATTCTCCTCCAAGCAAAAGCGCTAAGATTATAAAAAGAGGATGAATATGTAAGCTCTTCCCTACAATTAGAGGAGATAAAACATTGCCTTCTAAAAATTGAAGCACAAAAATAATGACGACAACAATTAGCACAAGCTTAACAGAGACCGTCATAGAGAGAATAGCGGCCGGTACTGCTCCAATAATTGGGCCAAAATACGGAATGATATTCGTAATGCCTATGATTACTCCTAGCAACAGTGCGTACGGTACGTTAAAAAACCAAAATGCAGCCGTGGCAATGGCACCTATGATGAGACAAACAAAAAACTGCCCTCTAAGATAGCTCCCTAATGACAAATTTACATCATGTAGAAAATGCTTTCCTTCCTCATGCCATCTTTTTGGCACAATATATGCGACTGCTTTTCGAACAAGCCCAAAGTCTTTTAGCAGGTAGAATACAATAAATGGAATAATAATGAGAATTAAAAATGAATTAACGATGGATTTAACTCCCTCCATTACTCGTAATAACCATGCGTTAACAGTTTGCTCTAAATCGACAATACTTTGTTCAATTTTCTCATGAACTCCGTTTGGCAGGGTTGAAGTACGATCATGAATTTCATGCACCCACCCCTTATACATCTCCGTAAGTTCGGGCAACTGTTCATTTAATTCTTTTAGCTGAATAACGAAAAGAGGAAATCCTTTATAGATGCCATAACCTATTCCACCAAAAAAGATGAGGTAAATGAGTAAAATAGCAAGAGGTCGCGGAACACCTCTTTCATGCGTCTTCTCAATAATTGGATGAAGTAAATATGTAATAAAGGCAGCAACAAAAAAAGGCAACATTGCTTTAAAAAACATCTCAAGAAACGGTAGCCAAACAAACTTTATTTTAAATAAAAGCAATATACAAAGCAGTGCCAGCAAAAAAATCCCCAAGCGATAAAACCATTTAATCGGTACCTCTTTCACAATAAACTCCTCCTCATGTTTATTTTTCAACAAAGAAAAGAGTTTATTCATGATGTTTTTAAGATATCCTTTGACATAAAAAAAACCCTTGCTAAGCAAGAGCTTTTTTTGTAAAGAGACCAACAATGATTTTAGTGCATTGCTTTCATTACACGCTTGCGCATTTTTTTCATATTGCGCTTTGTAAACATATCTCGGTCATCTGCCATTTTAAACGCATAAGCCCCTAGACCAAAAGCAACTACTGACGGAATAATTCGATTCATCGCAAAGCCCCCCCTAAATGAGTTAAAAGTTCATCGTACGCTCATCCTCTGAAAATAGATCATCCAATGAGCTTAATGTGCCATCCTCTTCTACTTGGTGGGTATTAATTTGTCCTTTTGAAATCGTCATTTCAATAAAACAATTCCAGCAATAATATTGATTAACCCCAATTTTACCAACATCAATACTTCTACAGTTTGGACACTTTAACAAAGTGAACACCTCTTTTATACGTTCGTTTATAAAACGTATTCTGTCCACTTTTTACCATGTCCATACCTAAACACCAGGGTAGGAGGAGGGAATTAAACAATGCTTAATTCTTTTGTAGGTTGCGATATCTTACATAAAATCATACGGCGTAAGGTTTTCCATACCAATATTTGCATCTTTCATAAATGGAACCTCAGGATCTTCTAACTCATCAACTAATTGCTCTTTGAGAAGAGCTTGTAGATTGGTTTGCCGAACGCTATCTTCGTTCCGATTTACGCCAATTTGAAACGCTTCTTCTTCGCCACATAAGATTAAGAACTGCTTGCTTCTGGTGACGGCTGTATAGAGAAGGTTTCGTCTCAGCATTCGATAATAGCTTTTCACAATAGGCAACACAACAATGGGGAACTCACTTCCTTGTGATTTATGAATAGAACAGCAGTACGCATGCGTAATCTGATTAAAGTCTTGTTTCGTATACGTTACTTCATTTCCTTCGAATGAAATAACGAGCATATCCTGCTTCTCTGTATTTTCTTTGGCAAAAAAAACAGATACAATCTCCCCCATATCCCCATTAAAAACATTGCTATCCGGTTGATTGACAAGCTGAAGCACCTTATCCCCTACACGATAGGTTACATCTCCATGCTTCAGTTCTCTCCGTTGATGAGAAGCCGGATTAAATAACTCTTGAAGGACTTCATTCATCTTATCAATACCAGCTGGACCTTTATACATTGGAGCTAACACCTGAATATCTTTAGCCGTATAGCCTTTTTTTACAGCATTGCCACACACTTGTTTGACGACATCTGTAATTTGCCCACCGTAACAGCGAATAAAAGAACGATCACCTTGTTGATTAGTTAAATCGGATGGAAGACGTCCT
The DNA here is from genome assembly GCA_024134725.1 of Bacillus sp. 1780r2a1. Lineage (NCBI taxonomy): Bacteria > Bacillati > Bacillota > Bacilli > Caryophanales > Bacillaceae > Bacillus > Bacillus sp. 1780r2a1. Next base: position 3,525,174 of record CP099863.1, read on the forward strand.
TTTTTAATTTCATGGGCCAAATCAATGATAGATGAACCTTCTTCTTGGCGATACACGTCTGTTAATCGTACGGTAGGAACGGCTTCAGAATGTAATAAGTCTTTCAGTACCTGGCCAGGACCAACTGAAGGCAATTGGTCTTCATCTCCTACAAGCACTACTTGGATGCTAGCTGGAAGTGATTTAAAGAGTTGGTGAGCAAGCCATAGATCTACCATGGAGACCTCATCCACAATCAACAACTTGCCATTGATTGGATTCTCTTCATTGTGGTCAAATCCTTCTTGTCCATTCCACTTTAGAAGCCTGTGAATCGTCACCGCTGGTAAGCCCGTTGCCTCACTCATACGCTTAGCCGCTCGTCCAGTAGGAGCGACAAGCAATACGGGAAACCCTTCGTCTTTTTTATAATCGCCTGGATTTAACGAACAGCCATGAAGCTCTGCATAAAGTTCTACAATACCTTTAATTACTGTTGTTTTACCCGTCCCTGGGCCTCCTGTAAGAAGAAGCATTGGGGATAAAAGTGCTTTTTGAATCCCTTCCCTTTGCGAAGGTGCATATTGTACGCCTAAACGTTCTTCTAACTCCCCTAAAGCTAGAAGGAACTCTGATTCGGGAAATTGCTCTGCGTACTCTGTTTGGGCCATGAGCTTACTAATTGCTTTAACGACTCCTTTTTCAGCATAAAAAAGCGGTGGAAAGTACATTTTATCGTCATCAATAATAATCTTTTTCTCTTCTTTTAATGCGTCAATCTCGCGTGTAATATCCATTTCTGAGAGGGGTTCTTGACGACTCTTTTGTAACAGTTCTCCCGTTTTCTGATAGAGCTGCTCTGCTTTCACATAGACGTGTCCCATTTGATTGCATTCATGTTCAATAACGTATAAAATCCCAGCTCGAAGCCGATTAGGGTGGTTGGTTGCTAACCCGAGCTTTCTCCCTAATTCATCCGCTCGATTAAAGCCAATTCCTTGCACATCTTCTACAAGCTGATAAGGATTTGTTTGAATCACTTCTAGAGCTTCTTGTTTATAAGCTTGGAAAATTTTCATAGAAAGCTGCGGACCAAAACCCAAATCTGTCAGCTTAACCATTACTTCTTCTAACCCCTGGTGCTCTCTTAGCTGAGCAATTAGCTTTTCAGCTTTATCAGCAGAAAGTCTAGGCACCTTTTTTAATACTGCAGGGTCTTGTAGCATTCGGTAAATTGCACGCTCACCCAGTGCTTCTACAATATTTTCTGCCGTTTTTTTACCAATACCATTAAAGAGATCACTTGATAAGTACTGAATAACCCCTTGCTTTGACTGGGGAAGCTCTTTTTTAAACTGCTCTACTTGAAACTGAAGGCCAAATTTCGGATGTTCTTTAAAATTTCCAATAAAAGTGTAAAGCTCATCTTCATTTAAACGAGGGAAATAACCCGTAACAATCGCTTCTTTATCGTCCATAGATACATTTGTTTCTTTTATTCTAATTCTTGTTACGTTATACAAGTTTTCTTCGTTATGAAAGACCGTGACAATTGCCGTGCCTTTTATGTACGTTTTCTCTTCCTCGGGTTGTAAAGGGTTTAGAACTTCCTCACTCATACTATTCCCCCATTTTTACATTCACTTCTTAGTGTTCCATCATTGAAAGAACATTTTTACCATTTGCTGCTAGATGATGATCTGGTTGGATTTCTAATGCTTGATCAAACATTGAGATAGCTTTATCTTTATCATCTTTCATCGCATAAGCTACGCCTAGATTGTAGTAAGCATCAGCATGTTCTTCATCTTCTTGGACAACGCGAAGTAACTCTTCTACCGCTTCATCTACCATTTCCAGTTGAGCTAAACAAAGTCCAAGCTGAAATCTGGCTTCTGTATCGTGTTCATTGAGCTCTACTGCTCGTTTTAAATAAGGCAGAGCATACGTTGTTTGTTCTAAATGAAATAGTGTTAAGCCAAGCATAAAATGCGCATCTGAAGAATTTAAGCCCTTTTTAATAGCTAAATCAAAATAATGCTTCGCTTGTTCTAATTGCTCAAGGTTAAAGTACACGTTACCAGCACCATAATAAGCAGTTGCTGTTTCCTCATCAATTTCAATTGCCCGTTCATAAAATTTTAGTGCTCGATCCGTTTCGCTAACTGCGGCTAAAAGGTTGCCGAAGTTTACGTATACAACTGGATCTTTTGGATTTTCTTCAATTGCTTCTGAAAATGTTTTTGCTGCTTCTTCAAATTTTCCATCTTGCATATATTGAATACCTAATTGATTTTTATCTGTCATATTTCACTCCACCGTTGTTTTTTATTAGTTTATCCCATTACTAGTAGTATATCATAACAAAACCCCCGCTCTACAGAGCCGAGGTTTCGTTAAAAAGCCTTTGGATTCGTATTACACGTACCAAAGCTGCTCTTCATCTTTATACACATTATCGATTGTAGCTCCACCTAGACACTCTTCACCGTTATAAAATACAACAGCTTGTCCTGGCGTTACGGCACGAACTGGTTTCTTAAAAAGTACTTTAACCGTATTTTCGTCTAGCTTTTCAACCGTTACTTCATTATCTTCTTGACGATAACGGAATTTAGCTGTACAAGAAAGCGGCTCGTTCCACTCACGATCACTTACCCAGCCAACATTAGTTGCTGTAATAGACGTTGAGTATAACAGTTCATTATGAAACCCTTGATCAACATAAAGAACATTCTTTTCTAAATCTTTACCAACAGCAAACCAAGGCTCTCCGCTTCCACCAATTCCAAGCCCGTGACGTTGACCGATTGTATAATACATCAGGCCATCATGATTTCCTTTTACTTCACCATCTAACGTTTGCATAAGACCAGGCTGAGCTGGAAGGTACTGACTTAAAAACTCTTTGAAATTGCGTTCTCCAATAAAACAAATGCCCGTGCTATCCTTCTTAGTAGCTGTCGCAAGTCCCGCTTCTTTCGCAATCTCACGCACTTTGGATTTTTCGATTCCTCCAAGTGGAAACATCACTTTTGAGAGCTGCTCTTGACCAAGCTGGTTTAAGAAATACGTTTGGTCTTTGTTATTGTCTACTCCGCGAAGCATTTTGTACTCACCATCACGATACGCTACTTGCGCATAGTGACCTGTTGCTAAATAGTCTGCTCCAAGCGTCATCGCATGTTCTAAAAATGCTTTAAATTTAATTTCTTTATTACACATAACATCAGGATTTGGCGTACGACCTGCTTTGTACTCATCAAGGAAATACGTAAATACTTTATCCCAATATTGTTTCTCAAAGTTGACTGCATAGTATGGTATACCGATTTGATTACATACGCGAATGACATCATTGTAATCTTCTGTTGCTGTACATACGCCATTTTCATCCGTATCATCCCAGTTTTTCATAAAGATTCCAATTACATCATAACCTTGTTGTTTTAATAAAAGAGCAGCAACTGAAGAGTCTACTCCTCCACTCATTCCAACAACAACACGCGTATCTTTTGGTGCTTTCGTCAACTTAGTCACCTCCAATAAACGTGTTCTTTTATTTTGCCAATCGCTTTACGATTGTTGCTGTTTTACGAGCTAATTCTTCTATTTGCTCCATCGTATTACCCAAGCCAAAGCTAAAGCGAATTGAAGAGGTAATACGATCAGATTCTTTGCCAAACATTGCGACAAGTACGTGAGACGGATCAACAGTTCCTGCTGTACAAGCTGATCCACTTGATGCAGCAATTCCTGCTAAATCTAGATTCACAAGCATGGATTCTACGTTTACACGTTCAAAAGAAAGATTCAGTACGTGTGGTAAAGCATAATCGACATTACCATTGACGTTAAACGATACCTGCTCCTCTTCTAGTATCTGCATCATTCGTTCTTTAAACTGCTTATACTGAACTGCGCGTTCTTTTAATGATTCTTGCGCAATGCGAACAGCTTGTTCAAACCCAACAATGCTTGCCATATTTTCTGTACCCGCTCTACGCTTTCGCTCTTGCTCTCCTCCGAATAAAAGCGGTGAAAGCACAACGTGTGGAGCAACATATAAAAAGCCAATTCCTTTAGGTCCGTTGATTTTATGAGAAGAAACGGAAAGAAGATCGACACCTAATTGTTGCACATTTAAAGAAATTAATCCATAAGCTTGCACTGCATCCGTATGGAAATAAGCACCATGTTCTTTTAGCAGTGCACCAATTTCTAAGATTGGTTGGATTGTACCAACCTCATTGTTGCCATACATAACTGAAACTAAAATTGTTTTATCCGTTAATGAGCGTTTAATATCTTCAATGGATACACGCCCAGTTTCATCAACCGGTAGATATGTCACTTCAAAACCTTGTTCTTCTAGAAACTGACAGGTATGCAAGACAGCATGATGCTCAATAGATGTAGTAATAATATGATTGCCACGATGTTTATTCGCAAGCGCAACACCAATCAACGCCATGTTATCTGCTTCTGTTCCACCGCTCGTAAAGATAATGTCATTTTCACGTGCTCCAATACTGCTGGCAATTGTTTGACGCGCTTCATCTAGATATCTACGGCTTTCTCGTCCATAGTGATGAATGCTTGACGGATTCCCAAAATGTTCATGCATAAACGTCGTCATTCTTTCAACAACCGCTGGATGTACAGGAGACGTGGCTGCATGGTCTACATAAATACGCTCCAACTAAAAACTCCTCCTAAATCAGCAAATTAAATATAAAACATGTATGATTCTTGTTCGCCATCTGAATGATTCGCTAAATCTTCAAGCGTTGTACTATCCAACACTTCTTTAACCGCGTCACGAATGCGAATCCACAGCTCTCTTTTAGCTGGCTCTTCGTCTTCCAACCCTTCTACTGGACTGATTGGTCCTTCTAGTACCGAAATAATGTCTCCTGCTGTAATATTTGCAGGTTCATGTGCTAAAATATAGCCACCGTATGCACCTCTAACACTTTTCACAAGGCCTGCATTACGAAGAGGGGAAATTAACTGCTCAAGGTAATGTTCTGATAAGTCATGGTTTTGAGCAATTGTTTTCAATGAAATGGGTCCTTCACCAAAACGTTTTGCTAATGCAATCATAATTGTCAAACCATAGCGTCCTTTTGTCGAGATTTTCATCTTCTCCACTCCTTCTTATATTCAATAAAGGTGTTTATAATAGGTCGTTCATTGTTTCAAATTAAAATAGCCCATTCAAAAACGTTATACTGTTGACATTATATCATACTATCCCTATGAGATAAATTTCAACACTTTTTTAGATATGATACAGTAAAGAAAAACTACATATCCAATCCTAAAAGGAGGTCAGTGTATGAATAATAACCCACTTGCATTTCGCATGCGCCCTAAATCTATCAACGAAATTATCGGACAACAGCATCTTGTTGGAAAAGACAAAATGATTTATCGAATGGTCAAAGCCAACCACTTGAGTTCAATGATTTTGTACGGCCCGCCTGGCGTAGGAAAAACGTCTATTGCTACAGCTATTGCAAAAACAACCAAAATAGCTTTCCGGCAGCTAAATGCGGTTGTGAATAATAAGAAAGATATGGAAATTGTAGCTGAAGAAGCAAAAATGTCTGGCAAAGTAATCTTGTTATTGGATGAAGTTCATCGGTTAGATAAAGGGAAACAAGACTTTTTACTTCCTTATTTGGAAAATGGACTTATTACGTTGATTGGAGCTACTACCAGTAACCCTTATCATGCGATTAACCCAGCGATTCGAAGTAGGTGTCAAATCTTTGAACTAAAACCCTTAGAACCGGATGATATTGAACAAGCCTTAACCAGAGCACTACATGATAAAGAGCGCGGATATGGCGATCAAAATGTTCAGGTTGATCATGATGCAATGCTTCACTTCACAACGAGCTGTAACGGCGATGTTCGTTCCGCTCTAAATGCCCTTGAACTTGCTATTTTATCTACGGACGAAAATGAGGAAGGCTTTATTCATATCACGCTTGAGATTGCTGAGCAGTGCTTACAGCAAAAATATTTTTCCCATGATAAAGATGGAGATGCTCATTACGATGTACTTTCAGCATTTCAAAAATCCATTCGAGGAAGTGATGTGAATGCCGCTCTTCATTACTTAGGAAGACTGATTGAAGCTGGTGATTTAATAAGCATTAACAGACGACTTTTAGTCATTGCATACGAAGATGTTGGACTAGCAAGCCCTCAAGCCGGTGCAAGAACGCTATCCGCCATTGAATCAGCTGAGAGGCTAGGACTTCCAGAAGCACGTATACCGCTAGCTACTGCCGTCATTGAACTTTGTTTATCACCAAAGTCAAACTCAGCTTACAAAGCACTTGACGCTGCTATTGCTGATATAAAAAAAGGCTTGTCTGGTGAGGTTCCCAATCATTTAAAAGACGGCCATTATAAAGGAGCAGCTAAGCTTGGGAGAGCACAGAATTATCAATATCCTCACGACTTTGAAAGTGGATGGGTTAAACAGCAATACCTTCCTGATAAAATAAAGAATAAACGCTATTATGAACCAAAAAGAACAGGAAAATTTGAACAAGCATTAGCACAGGTTTATAAGAATTTATCCACATAATAAAAGCCCCAAAGAGGCCAGGTTTTAAAAGATAAAGATAAACTTTATTTTTAAAATTCAGAGCCTAATGGGGCTTTTTTTCTTACTTATCGTCACCAACACGTTTAATTGTTACGTCTGCTAACAGTTCATTAATAACATGTCCAGCCATGATTAAACCGGCAACAGAAGGAACAAATGCATTTGATGATGGTGGCATTTTAGCTTTGCGAATTTCGGCTGCATCGTTTCCTACTTCTTTACGAATTTCTTCACGAATAACGATTGGTCTTTCATCCGAAAAGACAACGTTAATTCCTTTGCGAACTCCTTCTTTACGCAGTCGCGTACGTACTACCTTCGCAATTGGATCTGTATGGGTTTTGGAAATATCAGCAATTTTAAAGCGAGTTGGGTCCATTTTATTAGCAGCGCCCATGCTTGAGATTACCGGAATATTTCGTCTTAAACACTCTTTCATCAAATGAATTTTATATGAAATAGTATCAGACGCATCAACCACGAAGTCAGGGTCATAGCTAAAGAACTGCTCATATGTTTCTTCTGTATAGAACATTTTTAACGAAATGACTTCGCAATCTGGATTAATATCAAGAATTCGATCGCGCATTAAATCTGCCTTTGGTTTCCCTACTGTTGATAATAAAGCATGAATTTGACGATTAACGTTTGTGATATCCACATCGTCTTTATCAACTAAAATTAATCGTCCAACTCCTGAGCGAGCAAGCGCTTCTGCCGAAAATGAACCAACGCCTCCAATACCTAGAACAGCTACTGTACTGCCTTTTAAAGTTGCTAAGCCATCTTTTCCAATCGCTAGCTCATTACGTGAAAATTGATGCAACATTGTTTAAACACTCCGCCTTTCTATTTCAACACTTTTTTAATAGTGTGTACTTTTCAAGTTTTTCTACCATCGTAAATGCTTGCATAATGGTTTTTATACGAATTAGACTATAACACACTTTTCTTCAAAAGCAAGCATGTCTATCGGGTTACGTATTAAAAACTCATAAAAAAACCTTCTCTATCTAAAACAGAGAAGGTTTTTATGTACGCTAGTCCCAATAATGCCGTCTTAGTGCTTTTGTTTTGAACCCGCTCTCAGCAGGTGGGTACTCTGTTTTACACATTGTAAGTCCTTAGAAAAGGCATGTACGCTGTATAAAAACTCCGAATTCCCAAGCAACAAATTGTTCGGTCAAAACTGTTGTAAAGACGAACATATCAGGACTCTATTGTTCTTGAAAGTATCTTATCACAGAAGATTTTTTTTTGCAATATTATGCTTCTGTTTTTGTTTTTCGAATATCTAAATTCAATTCCACAAGCTGAGCCTCACTTACCTCACCCGGTGCGTTTGTTAATAGACAGCTTGCGCTCGCTGTTTTCGGGAACGCAATCGTATCGCGAAGATTTGTACGTCCAGCAAGAAGCATAACCAGACGATCAAGTCCTAATGCAATTCCACCGTGAGGAGGTGTTCCGTATTCAAACGCTTCAAGTAAGAAGCCAAATTGTTCATGCGCTTCTTCAAGGGTAAAGCCAAGCGTTTTGAACATTTGCTCCTGAATATCACGCTCATAAATACGCAGTGATCCGCCACCAAGCTCATAGCCGTTTAAAACAAGATCATATGCTTGAGCGCGAACGGCACCTGGGTTTGTTTCTAACTGAGGTAAATCTTCACGAACTGGCATTGTAAACGGATGGTGAGCCGCATAGTAACGACCTTCTTCCTCATCATGCTCAAGAAGTGGCCAATCAGTTACCCATAGGAAATTGAATAATGACTCATCAATTAAGCCCAGCTCTTTAGCAAGCTTTAAGCGAAGTGCACCTAATGCATCTGCTACTACTGATTTTTTATCAGCAACAAATAATAATAAATCCCCTTCTTCTGCTTGTAACGTGTTCATAAACTGCCTTTGTTCTTCTTCATTAAAGAATTTACTAATTGGTCCTTTTAGTCCTTCAGCTTCAACTTTTAACCATGCAAGGCCTTTAGCACCGTAAATCTTAACAAAGTCTGTTAACGCATCAATATCTTTGCGAGAATAATTCTGAGCAGCTCCTTTAACAGCGATTGCTTTAACCTGACCGCCGCTTTCTACTGCAGCACTGAATACTTTAAACCCACAGTCTTTTACAAGTTCAGATAAATCGACAAGCTCCATAGCGAATCGCGTATCCGGCTTATCAGAGCCAAATCGACTCATCGCTTCATCATAAGACATGCGTGGGAACGGTGTCTGAATATCTAAACCTTTTACATTTTTCATTACTTTTGACATCATTTCTTCTGTCATTGTCATAATTTCTTCTTGTGTTAAGAAAGAAGTTTCAATATCGACTTGCGTAAATTCTGGCTGGCGATCCGCACGTAAGTCTTCATCACGGAAGCAGCGCGCGATTTGGTAGTAGCGTTCTACACCACTTACCATTAACAGCTGCTTAAAGATTTGCGGCGACTGTGGAAGCGCGTAAAATTCTCCTGGATGCACACGGCTTGGTACAAGGTAATCACGTGCACCTTCTGGGGTACTTTTTGTTAGAATCGGTGTTTCTACATCTAAAAAGTCGTTGTCATCTAAGAAGTTGCGAATAGTCTTTGTAATATCGCTTCTCATCTTTAGTGTTGAAAACATCTCCGGACGGCGAAGGTCTAGGTAACGATATTTTAAACGCACATCTTCTGATACATCTGTTTGATCATTCAGAGCAAATGGAGGCGTTTTTGCTTCGTTTAATACTGTGATACGCTCAGCGTGAATTTCAATTTTCCCTGTTTTCAAGTTAGGGTTAATCGTACCTTCTTGTCTACCTACTACTTCACCCTCAACCTGCAATACGTACTCGTTTCGAACAGTTTCAGCGATTTCAAGCGCTTCTTTCGACACCTCAGGGTTAAATACTACTTGTACTAAACCTCCTCGGTCACGTAAATCAATAAAAATTAATCCTCCTAAGTCACGGCGCTTTTGCACCCAACCTTTTAGCAGTACTTTTTCACCGATGACCGTCTCCGTTACGTCACCACAGTAATATGAACGTTTTGTCATGACTATTCCTCCTTAAGCTTTGTTCTGTAAGTAAGCTACTAGCTCTTCTAACTTCACTTCTTCTTGCTGACCTAATGCCATATCTTTCACATTAGCTACGCCTTTTTCTAACTCGTCATCTCCAAGGACCACTACATATTTTGCTTCTAAGCGATCTGCAGATTTAAATTGGCCTTTTACTTTTTTGTCTTGGTAGTCTTTTTCTGTTACAAAGCCCGCTTTTCGAAGTTTATTCACAAGCGCCACTGATTTTGCTTTTGCTGCGTCCCCAAGCGTCACAACATAGCAATCAATACCCTTTTCTACCGGAAGCTCAATGCTTTCAGCTTCTAAGGCTGATAGTAAGCGCTCGATACTTAAAGCAAATCCAATACCTGGTGTTTCAGGACCACCGATTTCCTGAATTAGTCCGTTATAGCGTCCTCCACCACATAGCGTAGTAATAGCACCGAATCCTTCAGCTTCACTCATTAGCTCAAATGCTGTGTGATTATAGTAATCTAACCCGCGAACTAACGTTGGATCAACAACATACTCAATGTCTAAGTCCGTTAAGTATTGCTGTACATTTTCAAAGTATTCTTTTGAATAGTCATTTAAATATTCTAAGATAGATGGTGCCGTATGCATAAGCTCGTGATCACGATCTTTTTTACAATCTAAAATGCGAAGTGGATTTTTGTGCAAGCGGTTTTGACAATCGCTACAAAACTCACCAATTCGCGGAGAGAAATGATCAATTAGCGCCTGACGATGCGCTTGACGACTTTCTGTATCTCCTAAGCTGTTTACAACTAGCTTTAGCTTCTTTAAACCTAGGGATTGGTAAAAATTCATTAAAAGCGCCAACACTTCTGCATCGATAGCTGGATCATTCACACCAAGTGCTTCAACACCAAACTGAACGAATTGACGGAAGCGTCCCGCTTGCGGTCTTTCATATCGAAACATTGGGCCAATATAGAAAAGCTTCGTTGGTTGATTTGGATTCCCAAACATTTTATGCGTTACGTAAGAACGTCCAACAGCAGCAGTTCCTTCTGGACGAAGCGTTAAACTTCTATCTCCGCGATCTTTAAAGGTATACATTTCTTTCTGAACGATATCCGTTGTTTCTCCCACACCACGCTGAAATAGCTCAGTATGTTCAAACATCGGTGTACGAATTTCCTTGTAGTTAAATGCACGACAGATTTCACGAGCTTTTTGCTCAACAAACTGCCAGTATTCTACTTTTCCTGGTAAGATATCTTGAGTTCCTCTTGGTATTTGAACTGACATAAAGCGTCATATGCCTCCTATAACTTCATTTTCTATAACAAAAAAACTCTCATCTCTACTAGCAACTAGTAGGGACGAGAGTTTAAATCACGTGGTACCACCCTAATTGAAGCATACCATGCTGCATGCTTCCACTCATTCGTTAACGTACGAAACCGTTCAACTCCTACTAACCATGCTTTCAGAGCGAAACCTCCAAAGTGTTCATTCATTGAGTCATCATGTAAAATGCTTTCAGCCCAAGGCACTTTTTCTCTCTCCATGTGTCATCTCAACTACTTTTCTTTATCATAGGCTCTATTCATATAAAATTAAGCTATGTAATAGCCATTCGTTAAAATATAGCAATTGTTTACTATATTACGAATGAAATGAACAGTTGTCAAGAACTTCACGGCTATAAATTGTTGGTAAGTTGGAAGCGAAATGAATTATGAACGATTTAGCTGTTTTCTAAGCTTTTGTACATCTCGAAGCGACAAACCAAATTCTGACGCTAATTCAATTGAAGAAGCATCCTTTTCTTTATCTACGAAGTCGTGGAACTGCATGCCGAAAAGCGACTGATTTTGTTGAAAGGAATGCTCACCTTTATCACTAAATTTCACGTATACCCCTTCTTTCCATGTACTTTTACACTACATATGCTCTTTATAGCATTGCCAAAAAAGTCGACATCTTTCATAAACGAAAGGATTTTTTTTCGTAATCTCGAATTACTTAGTCTGTGATAAAGGAGGAATATGTATGGCTTTTGTTCGCTCGTCTAAACTCTATTTCTTGTTGTCTGTCATCATACTCGTTTGTCTCTCTTCCTTCGATCATCCAGAATCTCCACGCTTCTCACCTAGGATTATTACAGCGGATACCTTACACGTTCGAACAGGACCAGGTTTAGCTTTTTCAATTGCAGCAACACTTAAACAGCATGATGAGGTGAACGTTATAGATCAACAAGGAGATTGGATTTTTGTTCAATTTCAAGACCTTAAAGGCTGGATTTCTAAACCACATACAGCATTGTTAAATTTTAATAACCTCTCTCCACAGCAACAGATTCAGCTAAAATCGACACCTGCTATCAAAAATCTACCTACAGACGATTTAAAAGGGAAAACCATTATTTTAGACCCAGGACATGGTGGAAAAGACAAGGGGGCAATAGGTACACAAGGTACATATGAAAAGGATTTAACACTTCGAACTGCTCGTTTTGTACAAGAAGAGCTTCAAAACAATGGTGCCATCGTAAAATTAACAAGAACAGACGATTCCTATGTAAAGCTGTCCAATCGTATCTTGGCTTCAAACAGCGCTGATTTGTATATCAGCATTCATTATAACAGTGTCGCTGATTCCAGCTTAACGGGACTCATCACGTACTTTTATCATGACAACCAAGACTCGCTTCTAGCTGGTTCTGTTCATGCTTCACTTGTCAATCAAAGTGATTTAAAAGATAAAGGAGTGCGCTTTGGAGACTACTACGTGCTGCGTGAAAATAAACGTCCAAGCATTTTATTAGAGCTAGGTTTTTTAAGTAATAAGCGTGAAGAAACCTACATTAATTCCGTTGAGTATCAGCGAAGAGTCTCTCATCAAGTAGCCGTAGGAATTCAGCAATACTTCAAACAATAATAGAAAAAGCGCCTGTTTGCACGTGATGCAACAGACGCTTTTTTAATCACTTATTTATCTTTGCTTTCAATAATTAACGTAACAGGCCCATCATTGGTAAAGCTAACGTCCATCATTGCTCCAAACGAACCGGTTTGAACACGAACTCCCTTTTTCTCTAGCTGCTCGTTAAAATACTTATACAGCGCAAGCGCTTTGTCTGGCTTTGCCGCTCCCATAAAATTTGGGCGTCTTCCTTTTCGACAATCACCATATAGCGTAAACTGCGAAACAGATAGAATTTCTCCCTCAATATCAAGCAATGAGTGATTCATTTTCCCTGCTTCATCTTCAAACACTCGTAGGTTGACTATCTTATCTGCAAGGTAATCCGCATCTTTCACTTCATCTTCATGCGTAACCCCTACTAAGAGCATAAAGCCTTTGCTAATTTCACCAACAACTTCACCTTCAACGGTAACCTTTGCTTCTTTTGCACGCTGTACTACAACTTTCATTCTTCACGTACCTTTCTTAATGCATAATACGACGAACCGAATAGATATCACGAATTTGCTTGATACGTTCAACAACCTTATGAAGATGACTAATGTTATGAATAGAGATTGACATATTAATGGTTGCCATTTTATTTCGATCAGATCGTCCAGATACAGCTGAAATATTGGTTTTTGTTTCATTTACAGCTTGCAGCACTTCGTTTAACAAGCCGCGACGGTCATATCCAGATATCTCAATCTCGACATTAAATTCTTTACCTTCTTTAATATGCGTTTCCCACTCAACTGGAATTAAACGATTTTCCGAATCCTCCGTATGGACATTCAAGCAGTCTGCGCGGTGAACAGATACTCCACGCCCCTTTGTAATAAATCCTACAATTTCATCACCAGGAACTGGATTACAACATTTTGATAAACGAATAAGCATATTTTCAACACCCGGTACAATAACACCAGAGTCTTTGCGCTTATGCTGACGTACACGCTTTGCTGCTGTATCTCGAGCAAGATCATCTACCTGCACTTCCTGCTCCTGATCACGCTGTTTTCGCCATTTCTCTGTTAAACGATTGGCAACCTGAGCAGCAGTTAAACCATTATATCCAATTGCTGCATACATATCATCTTCATTTGAAAAGTTAAACTTTTCGGCTACTCGTTTAATATTATCGGTTGTTAATACTTCTTTCACATCAAATTCCATTTGACGAATTTCTTTTTCAACAAGCTCTTTGCCTTTTTCAATATTTTCATCTCGGCTTTGTTTCTTAAAGAACTGACGTATCTTATTTTTCGCCTGAGATGTTTGAGCAAGCTTCAACCAATCTTTACTTGGTCCATAAGAATGCTTGGATGTTAGAATTTCAATGATATCTCCCGTTTTTAACCGGTAATCAAGCGTAACCATCTTTCCGTTGACTTTCGCACCAATTGTTTTATTTCCAATTTCTGAGTGGATGCGATATGCAAAATCAATTGGAACGGAGCCGGATGGTAATTCAATCACATCGCCTTTCGGCGTAAAAATGTAGACCATGTCCGAAAATAAGTCAATTTTTAATGATTCCATGAACTCTTCTGCATCATTAGCGTCATTTTGAAACTCTAAAATTTCCCTGAACCAAGTTAGCTTCTCTTCAAAAGATGCATGTTCCGTTGACTTTCCTTCTTTATACGCCCAATGTGCAGCAATTCCGTACTCTGCAATTTGATGCATATCAAAAGTACGAATTTGAACTTCCAATGGATCTCCTTTTGGCCCAATAACGGTTGTATGAAGAGACTGGTACATGTTTTGCTTTGGCATTGCAATATAATCTTTAAAACGACCAGGCATTGGCTTCCAACAGGTGTGGATAATACCAAGTACCGCATAGCAATCTTTAATGCTGTCTACAATAATACGCACTGCAAGCAAATCATAAATTTCATTAAACTGTTTATTTTGAAGAGCCATTTTACGATAGATTGAATAAATGTGCTTTGGTCTACCCGAAATTTCGACTTTAATCGATACATCATCAACGTTCTCGCGGACTTCATCAATAACTTCTTCTAAATACTGCTCGCGCTCTGCTCGCTTTTTCTTCATCAAGTTTACAATTCGATAATATTGCTGAGGGTTTAAATAGCGGAGCGCTGTGTCTTCAAGCTCCCACTTAATTTTTGAAATCCCTAAACGATGAGCAAGCGGTGCAAAGATCTCCAACGTTTCGTTTGAAATGCGGCGCTGTTTCTCTTGTGGTAAGTGCTTCAATGTACGCATGTTATGCAAACGGTCCGCTAATTTAATCAAAATAACACGAATATCCTGTGCCATTGCAACAAACATTTTGCGATGGTTTTCTGCTTGCTGCTCTTCTTTTGATTTATATTTAATTTTCCCAAGTTTTGTAACACCGTCTACTAGCATTGAAACTTCTGAATTGAAAGCTTTCTCTAAATCTTTTAGCGTTATCTCTGTATCTTCAACGACATCGTGTAAGAATCCAGCTGCAATTGTAGCTGGATCCATGTCAAGATCAACTAAAATCCCTGCAACCTGTATAGGATGAATGATATACGGTTCTCCTGATTTACGATATTGCTCTTTATGTGCTTCTTTTGCAAAATCATATGCTGCTTGAACAAACGCAACATCCTCTTCATCCAAATACCGTCTCGAATTATCAATGACCTGTTCTGCTGTTAGGACTTGCTCATTTGCCATGAAATCACCTTTATCAACTAGCATTTTTATTAATTCATATTGTAACTATTATCATGAAAATTAATAGAGATGTAAAGCCTTTGGTAATAATTTATCAAATAAAGTCACATTTCAATCTTTTGCTTTCTTTGTATTAAACAAAAAAGCGCCTAATTCATTTAGGCACTTCTCTGTTTCATTATACATCCATTCATTAATACGTCATTAATGTAAATACGTCATATCCTTCTAGCTTTTCGCGTCCATCTAAATATGACAATTCAATAAGGAACGCAATCCCAGCAACTACTCCACCTAGTTCTTCAACCAGTTTAATTGTTGCTTCAATTGTTCCACCTGTCGCTAATAAGTCGTCTGTAATTAATACACGTTGCCCTGGCTTAATTGCATCTTTATGGATTGTTAATACGTCTTTTCCATATTCTAAGCCATAATCAACTTTAATTACCTCACGAGGTAATTTACCTTCTTTACGAACCGGTGCAAAGCCTACACCTAACGCGTATGCAACCGGACAGCCAACGATAAATCCACGTGCTTCAGGTCCAACGATGATATCAATCTCTTTATCTTTTGCATACTTCATGATTTCATCTGTCGCTGCACGATACGCTTCACCATTATCCATTAATGTTGAGATATCTTTAAACTTAATACCTGGTTTTGGCCAGTCAGGTACAATTGTAATATAATCTTTAAAATTCATTCTAATGTTGCCTCCTCATTCATCCGCACTTGCAAGAAGCTTCTCAAACTCACTTTTTAACTGTGCATATGAACTATAAATAAAGTTTTTGTCCATTTCAATTTGTTGCTGTTTATTACGATAAGTCACAGACTCTATTAAATCACGTTTAGAACTATTTTTCACTAGCGAAATTAGACCATTGTTTATTGTAACAAATTCTAGTTCAAAAAACACCTGGCAGATAAAATCAATTGTATCTTTTGTCCAGCCTTTGTGAATGGCAATTTCTTCTTTATAACGGTTTAAGTCAAACGGACTTCTTTTCGCTAGCAGTCCATAAAACCACTTAAAATGCTCCCGCGTTGGAATCGTATCAAAGTAACTATCACTTTCTGTTACGAACATCGCGTAAACTCGAGCCGGCTGTCCTTCAGCAAACAAGAGGTTTAGCCTCTGTGTTGAATCTGGTAAATCTAAAAGAACCATTTGTTTATCAGCTGACTTATATAGACTAGCCTGTTCATCTGTCGAAATCTCAACGACTTGATCCATTGGCAAAATCGCTGCATGCTTTTGAACGGTCTTTGGATTAAAAGTTACAATGTCCATTTCTTTCGTAAAAATCTCTTGAAAAAACCGTTTCATATCAAATGAATTTCGGTAATCAAATAACTGCCATTCGCTGACCGCTACATCTTCAATCATAAGCTGTGGCTTTCGCATATTATTCCATTCATTAATAGAAAGCTCACCGACTAACGATACTTTAGCTAATGGAGAAACCTCATCTAACACATGTCCTAATCCAAATCCTACAGCGTCAATAGAGAATCCATTATCTTCTACAACAAGCTTTAAATGGTTTTTGTCACTCCCAATTTTACGCATTGATGTTGGCGTAACGTGCTCAACAAGAACTTTTGGCTTAGGGTTATGCATACCAAATGGCGCGAGTGTTTGAAGTTCTTCAATACTAGAGATTGTAACATCTTCAATTTTGCATATTGTATCAATCGAAGTAATGGGAATGAAGTCTTGTTCGGTTAGCACTTCTTGCGCTTGTTCATTTAAGCGTTGACGCAATAGCTCAACATTTTTTGCTTCAAGCGTCATCCCTGCAGCCATTGGATGGCCTCCGAAATGTGGTAAAATATCACGACTCTTTGATAAGTTTGCAAATAAATCAAATCCAGGGATACTTCTTGCTGACCCTTTTGCTAAGCCCGTTTCGTGATCAAGACTTAACACAATGGTTGGACGATAGAATTTTTCTACCAAGCGAGAAGCTACAATTCCAACAACCCCTGCGTTCCAGCCTTCACCTTCAATAATTAAGACTGGATTCTCACTAGGCGGGTATAGACCTTCCACAGTATTGATTGCTTCTTGTGTAATTTCATTGACAATCTGTTGACGTTCTTTATTTAAATTATCAATTTCTTTTGCTAACTCAATTGCTTCTTCATAATGAGCAGACATCAGTAAATCGACTGCTGGGTCTGCATCTTGAAGACGACCTACAGCATTAATTCTTGGAGCAAGAGCAAATCCAATCGTGTCTTCCGTAATGTCTTCTTTCTTCACGCTGCATACTTTTAGTAGTGCTTCAATTCCAGGTCGGGTCGAACTCTTTAAATAGCGTAAACCTTTTTTTGCTATTAGTCGATTTTCTCCAACTAGCGGTACCAAATCAGCAATTGTACCAATGACAGCTAGTTCTAATAAATGCTCAGGAGCTTCACCGAGCAAAGCGTGTGCTAATTTAAATACCACCCCAACTCCAGCTAGCTCTTTAAATGGATAAACTCCACCAGGAAGCTTAGGGTGTATAATTGCATAGGCTTCTGGAAGTTCAGGGCCTGGTTCGTGGTGGTCAGTAATGATTAGGTCAAATCCCAGCTCAGCTGCTAGCTTTGCCTCTTTTACTGCTGAAATTCCAGTATCTACTGTGATGACTAAACCATACCCTTCATCACTAATTTGTCTAAATGCCTGTTCATTTGGGCCGTAGCCTTCTGTAAAACGATTGGGTATATAAAAATCAACTTGTGCTCCGAGTTGACCTAAAGCAGATAGCATAACGGACGTACTGCTTACACCATCAGCATCATAGTCCCCATATATCATAATACGTTCATTGTTTTCAATTGCTTGACGAATACGTGCAACCGTTTCTTCCATACCTTCTAAAAGAAATGGATCATGAAAAGATTCATCCTCAATATGTAAAAACTGTGAGGCTTCTTCTACCGTTTGAATTCCTCGATTAATAAGCAGTGAAGCAACGAGAGGTGTAATATTGAGTTTCTTTGCAAATTCATCAACAAGTGGATTATCTATATGTTTTACATTCCAACGCTTCTTTGACTGTAGCATATCTCATCTCACCCCTTAACCCACATAATTATACTAAAGGCAGTCCAAAGGGGCAATGAGTGAGCTTAATCTTAACTTTCTGAATATGGATTAATATGAACAAATACACCTTGAATATTCGGTTCTTCCAGTAGCTGCTCTTTGACTACTTTTCCAATCTGATGACCTTCTTCTACCGTAATAAACGGATCGACTGAAATGCGCAAATCAACAATAGCATAGTAACCATGCTCCCTTGCATGAAGGGTATCAATTCGTTCAACACCTTCAACACCTAACACTATTTCTTTTAAATGTGCAGTATCTTCCTCATGAAGAACATGATCCAACGTATTGTGAAAAGCTTCTGCCCCTAGTGTCCAAGCTGTTTTTAAAACAAGTACAGAAACAATTAATCCTGCTAGGGGGTCCGCATATACTAACCACTCTATTCCAATTTTATCACCAATAAGAGAAGACCCAATACCTACAAGCGCTGCAAAGGAAGAGAAGACGTCCACACGATGATCATGTGCGTTGATCATAACAGCGTCACTTTTTATTTTCTTTCCAATACGATATGTGTATCGATACAATCCTTCTTTAATGATGATAGCCGTAACTAGAGCATAAATAGCAAAAATTTTAGGTGGCTCTATTGGATTAAAGAATGCTTGGAAAGATGAAGTTAAAATTTCAATCCCTACAATGGCTAAAAGAACGGCTACGATAATAGCAGCGATTGATTCAGCTTTTCCGTGTCCATAAGGGTGGTCTTCATCAGGTGGCTGCTTTGCAATTTTCACACCAATAAAAACCACAAGTGAGCCGGCAACATCTGAAACGGAATTTGCTGCATCCGCTATGAGTGCTCGACTGTTTGCCATGACGCCTACAACTGATTTCATGATGGCCAAGACAATATTACCAACCATTCCTACCACTGCTGCAGTTTGCGCTTCTTTAAATCGCTTTTCATTGTCCACTTTTCCACACCCTTTCTAGAAAGCAGTATTCATTAGCGTTCCCAAAATTCTCTTTTGCTACTAAGCTTATGATATGAATTGAAAGAGAAGACACAGAAAAAGTGCACGGGTTATTCCGTGCACTTTTTCATTAATTTATTCCGTTTCGTTTTCAACAACTTTCTTACGTTCTAGCTGTTTTCCTTTCCACACAAGCCACAGCTGAGCGGCAATGAAAATCGATGAGTACGTACCTGCAATTAATCCTATTAGTAAAGCGATAGAGAAGTTTAAAATTGAGTCACTTCCAAATAGTAATAACGCTACTACAGCAAGGGTAACCGTAATAATCGTATTTAAAGATCGAGTTAGCGTCTCACGCAAACTTAAGTTCACGATAAACTTTAAATCTTCAAACGTTTTTGATTTAAACTTCTTCATGTTCTCTCGAATGCGGTCAAACGTTACAATCGTATCATTTATTGAGTAACCAACGATTGTTAAAATTGCGGCTATAAATGTCAAATCAACTTCAAGACGAGTCAAGCTAAAGAACGCAATGATGAAAAAGGCATCATGTAGTAAAGCTACAATAGCTGCTAATCCCATGTACAGCTCAAATCGGAACCCTACATAAATAATAATTCCAATGGAAGCAATTAATACAGCAATCATTGCATTTCGTGCTAGCTCTTTTCCGACAGTCGGAGAAACCGTACTTACGTTAGGTTCTGAGCCATACTTTTCGCCGAAGTAATCCTTTAAATCAGCAATTTCTTTTTGTGAAAGTACACCTACAAAGCTGGCAACTCCCGTCTTTTTATCATCACCTGTGATAATCACATCGTCTGAGTCTAATCCAATTGAAGACATGTCCTTTTCTACCTGCTCTTGAGTTAAAGCTTTATCACTTGCCACTTCTACTCGGGTTCCACTTGCAAAATCAATTCCTAGGTTCAGCTTGAATACTAGAACAGCAACAATTCCTGCAATTACAAGTGCGCTAGAGAAAGCGAAGAAGCGCTTGCGGTTTTTAACAAAGTCAAAACGGTCCCAAGCAGTTGGTAAAACCGTTTGCCCATCGTCTTTGCTTAAATCATGAATTTCAGATTTTTTCACACCAAACAAATGAGGCTTTTTATTTAACCAGCGGCTGTTAATAAGAAGTGCCAATAGCAATCTTGTTCCATACACAGCCGTCACAAAGCTTAGTACAATTCCAATCATTAACGTTGTCGCAAATCCTTGAACAGAACTTGTTCCATAGATAAACAGCACCACAGCAGCTAACATTGTTGTTAAGTTTGCATCAAAAATTGTTGCAATGGAACGGCGATTCCCCGCTTTAAAAGCAGACATAACGGAACGACCTGTTCTTAATTCATCTTTAATTCGCTCGTATGTAATGATATTAGCATCCACTGCCATACCTACTCCAAGAATAAGTGCAGCAATACCTGGAAGCGTAAGCACAACGTGCATAAGGTCAAACACTAAAAGGTTTAAATACAAATAAAAACTCAGCGTAATAACTGCAATAATACCTGGTAAGCGATAGAATGCAATCATAAAAATAAAGATTGCAGCAATTCCAATCGCTCCTGCAAAAACAGTCATATCAAGAGCTTTTTCACCAAACTGAGCACCGACAGACGTTGAATAAATCTCATCTAATTTAACTGGCAAAGAGCCTGCATTTAATAGCTCTGATAGTTCTGTAGCACTTTTAACTGTAAAGTTGCCACCTGTAATCGATACTTCTTTTTGAGAGAAAACTTGATTCACAGTTGCAGCGGATAAAAACTTAGGATCTTGCTTAGCTGCTTCTGCCTTATAAGAATCTTTTCCTTCCTCAAAGTCTAACCAAATAACCAATAAGTTGTTCGGTGCCATATCTAGCACTTTTTTTGTTACTTCTTTAAACTTATCAGCATCTTTTAGCTTTAACGAAACACTCGGCTGATTGTTTTCATCAAACGACTGCTTGGCACCATTTTGAGCAAGATCAGAACCATCCATCAATATATTGTCATTTACATCACGGAAGGTTAAATTTGCTTCAGTTGATAATAACTCACGAGCTTGTGACTGATCGGTAACACCAGCAAGCTGTACGCGAATGCGATTATCTCCTTCAATTTGAATACTAGGCTCGCTTACACCGAGCACATTCACACGCTGATTCAACGCTTCAACTGTGCTTTTAAGTGCACTGTTGTCGATGACATCGCCCTTCTTAGCAGGTTTTACATCATATAAAATCTCAAACCCACCTTGAAGATCGAGGCCAAGCTTAATATCTTTCGCAATACCTGTAACCGTTGTTCCGAT